>NZ_JBIWHY010000001.1:0-498098 GCF_044764345.1 Bacillus sp. NPDC094106
GTTTGTTGCATTTTTAAAGCATTATCTAGATCTGAAGGATGATCAACTATTTGAAGACTGGCTAGAACTCGGTAAGGAAGAAACTGCTAAAAGATGAAATATCGTATTCAATGATCATATTAACTTAACAAAAAATATTGAAGCCCTGATTCTTTTCTTGACCTATAAAAATCAGGGCTTCATCTCCTGAAAAATGTATTAACGTATAAAATCCGCGTTTTGCCGTCAGTACCCCATGCCCATCAACTTAAAATCACATACCACCCCCAGAACGAAAATTTTGTGCATTTTGCTCGTATTTATTTTTATAAATATCTATGTATTTCATTATGAAGTGTTTTCACACGCTCTTTATAGAATATGCCTTTATCCTCTATTTTCAGTTGCGCTATAAACAGATTTGCAAGCATTACCGCTGTATCAAGCTGATAAAATAAGCTGACAATACGAGGAATAGATTCAAAGATACCTTTATTCTTATATCCATCTTTAAATTCACACCAATCAATTTCATTAGTTTCAGCTATCCTCATAAGTTCTAACAGCGGGTGACCAATTAGAGCATTATCCCAATCAACCAACGCCTTAACTTCTCCGTTATATCCAATTAGATTTGCTGGTCGAATGTCCATATGTAATAATTTCCTTACATGATCTGCTTGTTTAAGAATCTCTTCGATTATCGATATATCAGGAAATTTAATATCGCAATGTGTAATTTTATTAAATCCTTCTACTCTTTTTACGAGACGTTCAGCTATATACTTGCTAGATTTCCTAGTCCTATGTTGGTAATTTAAATCTTCAATTGGCATATTATGGAGCTTATTAACTACTTCTCCTATTTTGTAAGCTGAAATTGGAATATGATCAGTAGCCAAGTAATCTGAAATTAAAAAATCAAGTTCCGTAGAAAGGTGCAGTCCGTGAACCTTTGGCACTGGAATGTCTTTAGAACTACAAAACTTAGAAAGCTCCGCTTCCTTTTGCAATGAAATTCGACTATTAAACAACCCTTCATTTATATTTTTCACTTCACGTCCCCAAGGTACTCGAAATGCTAAAGGTCCTTTTTCCGAATCTCCTCGGAACACAATATTTTGTACTCCATTTCCTATTACTTTTAACTCCTGAACAGCCAATTCTTTATATTCTCGATTCAATATAGTTTTTAATTTCGCCCTTAATTCTTCTGTTTTCGAACGTATATTAACCATTTTATCCCCCGATTCGCAAGTTATTTACAACCCGTAATAGCATCTCTGAATAATCTTCCAGATGTATTTCCCTTCATTTCAATACATGTGTTTTTTTATATTTCCAATCGTAATAAAGCTAGCCAATATTAAGATAGAAAATAAAAGCAAAATATTATTCACTCCCATATGAGTTATTAAAATACCAGTCGACAGAGCGGACGATATCTTAACAAATGATGCTAGAATTGTTCTTAAGCCTATTACCCTACCAATATATTCTGTTGTAGTATTCAACTGTATTAACGTTTGCACAATAATCAAATGCGACATGGTAAATAGCCCCATTATAAATATACAAATAACGGCCGTTGTTTTATAGTCATTCAAATATAATAAAAAAGAAGAGGTTGCCATACCCATCATCGTAATAAAAATAACTTTATGTTTAAACTTTTTTAAAAAATAGATAGCAATCAAACCTGCTATAATTCCTCCTACTGAAAATGCTATCTCAAATATTGAGTAAAGTCCGCTACCTCCTTCAAACTGTTCTGCAAGAGGTAATAATAAAGTTGTTGTCATTTGTATGCTAATGCTATTCAAAATGGATAAAAACAGTAAGTACTTCATTCCTTCTGTTTGATTAATAAAACGCCATCCCGATATTAATTCTGCAAGGTAGGATATTCTTGTATTTTTTATTTTTTTAGGGTTCATTCTTTTTATAGAAGAAAAGAAAATGGCCGCAACTAAAAATGTTACAGAATTAATAAAGAAACTAGTGGCTAAAGAAAATTTAACTAGAAATAACCCAGATATACCAGTTCCCACTAGTAATGCTGCTTCATTTAATGAAGATGCTTTTGATATAACAAATGGTATATCATGATTACAGAATGCTTCCTTAATAAATGCAGAAGATGCAGGTTTGTAAACGGTGTAGCAAACTGCTAATAAGAATTGCATAATGTAAAAAATAAATACTGATTCAAATTTTATGAAAATAAGTATTGCCATGATTAAAACAAGTACAAATCGAATACTATCTGTTAGAACAACAATATTTTTAGAATCATGATGATCTACATAAACAGACACAAAAGGTGTTAAAATGATACTTGGTATATAATAAATTGCAATCATTAATCCGATAGAAGTTGCTTGTCCTGTTAAATGAAAAACATACCATAGCAAGGCAATTTGTTGAATTCCATCCCCAAATCCGGTAATGCTAACCCCTAATAAATATTTCAATTTATTACTCATAAAATTACCCCTTATATAATTGTTATCTTCATTTTAGGTGCATCACTTCAACAGAGTAAATTACAATTTATTTATCTATATTTATAATTTATTCTTATAAGGCATCTCGCCACTTGCCCGTCAAGCGAAGTTAAAATCATATCCTCAAAATAAAAAAACGCTATGCTTATCGTAAGAAGTTTATGAGAAAGGATGGTGTTTTTAATGAATCCTATTATTTCAAATGAGCTGAATCTTTTCGCACAAGAGCTACAATACTTTTTATCTCCAGTAGTCCTACAAGATATCGCCAAACAAGTTGGCTTTGTACAGCGATCTAGTAAGTATCAAGCGAACGAACTCATTGCCCTTTGCGTATGGCTCAGTCAAGAAGTAGCCAGCGCATCACTTACACATTTGTGCAGTCAGTTAGAAGCTTTCACCGGGGTACTTATGAGCTCAGAAGGACTAAATCAACGCTTTAATCCAGCAGCTGTCGCATTTCTTCGAGAAGTCTTTACTTCTCTTCTCAAACAAAAACTCTGTTCAAATCACTCACTTTCTGCACACATGATCTCTACTTTCAATCGTATCCGTATTTTAGATGCAACAGTGTTTCAACTGCCTGATCATTTCGCCACTGACCACCAAGGTTCAGGTGGAAGTAGTAATACGGCAGGCGTGAAAATCCAATTGGAATATGATTTACTTAGTGGTCAATTTCTTAACGTGCAGCTTGGACCAGGAAAGAATAATGATAAAACATACGGTACCATCTGCCTTGAAACCGTAGAGGCGGGCGATTTGTGTTTACGTGATCTTGGTTACTTCGATTTAGGAGACTTACAAACTATTCATGATAAAGAGGCTTACTATATCTCGCGGTTGAAGCTGAATACACGCATTTATATCAAGAACCCTGAGCCAGAATACTTCAACAACGGCACGTTAAAAAAGCAAACAGAATACATACAGCTTGATATGACACAAATGATGTCGAGCCTAATCCCTGGTGAAACAATAGAAATTTCCGAGGCATACATTGGACAAAATCAGAAGCTTCCAGCACGTGTCATTATCCATCGTTTAACCGATGATCAAACGCAAACACGCCTGAAAAACCAAGCGATACGTGAAAAGAAAAAAGGCATTGTCATGAAGGATAAAAGTAAACGTTTAATGGGTATGAATGTACATATCACGAACACGTCTCTAGAAGGAGTACCAACGAACTACGTGCACTCACTGTATTCACTTCGTTGGCAGATTGAAATTTTGTTTAAAACGTGGAAGTCATTTTTTGAAATTGATGAATGTAAAAATATTAAAAGAGAACGTCTAGAGTGCCATTTATATGGACAACTCATCGGCATTCTCCTCTGTTCTTCTACGATGTTTCAAATGCGACAGTTTCTGCTTGAAAAAACAAAGCAGGAGCTGAGTGAATACAAAGCGATTTATATGATTAAAGATTACTTTCCGTTACTGTTTCAAGCGATAGCCATTGGCACAGAAGAACTTTTGAAAATTTTGCATCGTCTTTATCTACTGCTCAAAAAGAACGGTCGTAAATGTCATCGGTATAAGAAAATGACCGTCTTTGATATTCTAGGGATTGTGTATAAAACGACGGTGAAGCATAGACAAGCTGCCTAGCGAAAAAATCAGATTTTAATAGGCTTCTTTAGTATGCCTACTTTTCTATCAATTGTTAATTTTGAACCAAGGATCCTTCCATATCTAGTAAGTTACTCGGTTAGCTTGATGGGCATGCGTCAGTACCCCTTATTTACAAATAAACTTTTACTTTTTTAAAACCAAATTTAATTAAATCAAGACATAACCCATATAAAAACGCTAGAGAAATATGTAAGACATACCCAAAATATAAAATTTTACTACTACTCTCATCAAACATCATACTTCTATATGGTTCTGTATATACAGCTTTTGTCATAATTGGATCTAAACCAAAAGAAAAAAATAAGAGATGTTTATTATCTCCTCCCATATATTCATGAGTACAAATTACTAAGCTAATAATCAAAAACCAAAAAGTGAAGTATCTTAATAATAAGCTAATCCGCATACGATTTATCTCCTCGTTTTTTAAGAAATACATACAAAAGGATCCCTGAAAACCAGATAAAACTAAGTACCATAATCATAAATGACGTCGAATGAATCTTAGCCGCATATACAAAATAATCTAATTGCGATATATCATATTCATTATAAACAACATCCACACCAGAAAAGAATTTTGTGAAAATAGCTGTACTGTCCCACAGGTCATTCCGATTTACAATATTACTCCCATCAAACCAAGCAAACCCTGCGGAAATAATAAATACAAAAAATAAAAAGATAAGTTGCACAACATATCTAAACTTCAAATCAATCTCTCTTTTTTCTTATTTCTTTCTTGGAGAATATAACATAAATATAAAAAAGACATTTGATTTTTAAAGGTCTTTTTATATTACAAATAATACATCAATCTAGAGGTGAATCTATTATAAAAAATATAGGAGCGATTTATATTTTTTCCGGAATCCTTCTCTTTGGTTTTACATATTTGACAGCTTCTATTTACTCTATTTCGTTAACCAGCTGGGATACTTCATATGGACGATTTTTTACTGCATTTCATGAAATTCAAGGAACTATACTATCATTCATTTCATTTTGTTTAATATTAGTTGGTCTTGGTCACATTTATAAAAAAAACTAATGTATCCTTAAAAATATTTTTTTTTCGTTTTGGAGAACAACCAATTTCTTAAGTTGATGGCAATGGGATTTCACTACAAATATCGATACCATGCACAGTCGTTTTGTTAATGATTGAATGAATATATTTTAATAGTGTAGGTAATTTCATATGACCTTGATCCAAACTTGTAACAGTGTCTTTAGGATCTAATACATTTTTATCAATACTGATAATGAAATGTTTTTCTATTGTGGGAAAATCTATAGGCTACATGAAGTGAAAATAATGTGCCGTCTCATTAACAAGAATGATAAAAGTTGCAATTTAAAAATCGCGCTATTTTTTCAGAATAATCTTACAACAATATTCTGAAAAGAAATACAATATAAGGAAATACATGAATATTCTTGTCAAATCGTGTTGTAGAGGAGTTGGAATAGAGAAAGAAATTTAATAGAAAAGCATATTTAATAAGTGTGAAGAAAACGAGAGATGGAATACTGGGGAGGAAACATGCACAATGAAAACGTTATTAAAAATACTAGGGGTAATTGCAGGGATGGCTGTAATCGGTGTAGCGATTACTTATGGACTCTTATATTATATGAATCATAGTAAACCAACTGCTAAAAAGGTACCAACAGCGGCTCCTGCAGTGGAAGTATTAGCTGATAGTAAAGTGAAAGCAGAGAATGCGGAGTTGTTAGAAAATGGTAATTATTCATTACCAAATAGTGATTTTAATAAAAACTTTAAGTGGACCGATGAAAAGGTACAAATTGCATTACACGAAATGGCTCATCAAAAAGTAAAAGTGGATCAAAAATGGGGATATATTTTTATAACGCAAGAACGAATTGAAAGTTTATTAGAAATTGTGAAGAGCAATGATCTAAGTCATACAAATACGTATGTAGATATTTTAGAGAGATGGAAACAAGGAAAATACGAGAAAGTAGATAGAGACCATAATACGATTTGGAAATTGCAAAGCGGGAATCTTGGCGAAGGTAAAGGTGTAATGTCACAAGCAGAGCAGAAAGAGCTAGTTGATAAAGTATTTATGCAAAAAGGGACATTTTCCGGAAGTACATTAATAGCAAATGGTGAACAAGTTAAGAAATAATATAAAATACTATACATAATTTGGGGAGAACCTTGTCGTAATACTGGAGAAAAACTCTGTTAAGACAAGGTTATTTGATTTACCCCTTAAATAGCGTAAGAAAAAATTGTAATACGGGAGATATCCATCTGGATTTATGATAAATAGCAGGCTCTTTATATATGGTTGCGCTTCAATGGACTTAAATGCTAATTGATTTTTGTTACAATTCTCTTTTACAACAATAGTTTTAAAAAGTATCTACAATTGTTTTTAATTGCTCAATAAACTCCCTTGTAGCAGCACACATATATTTGTCCTTTCTATAAATAATTCCAATGTCGATTGTTGGGCTAGGATTCTCGATTCTAATAGATTGAATATGCTCACTTTGTAGAAAGTCTATATACGGTTTGGGTAAAACTGTAATTCCCATTCCTTTTGAAACCATTTGAATTAATGATTCCATTGTAACTCTTTCGAAACTGCTAAAAAGTATTCTAATTGTCGTAATTAGATTGGAATCACCCCTAATTATAGGATTTACCTAGCATTATTATATAAATAATTGAATTGAACAATGTTTTTCCGGAATTTATAATCACATTAGTAAAAGAGTAATGTAACTATTGTGAGAAAATAGATGAGGTGATGAAACTTTGCGGAGATCTAATATACTACCGGGGAATTATTCTCAAGAACTTCATAAAAGATATCAAGAAGCTGTGCCAACAGGAGTATATTATGTAACGCCTTTATATGTGAAGGCGGCAAAAGGAGGGGGTAGGGATGACAAAATTGTATGAATTAGTCTCCCTTAATTTAGGCATGCCAAAAGAAGTGACATATGGAGGGAACTTAATTCGAACCGGTATTAATAAATCACAAGTAAATGAACCTGTCTTTTTATCATCGTTAAAATTTGAAGGAGATGGGCAAGCTGATTTAATTCATCATGGAGGAATAGATAAAGCGGTTTGTGTTTATTCCTATAACCATTATTCATATTGGGAAAAAGAATTGAATCGTAACCTTGTATACGGTGCTTTTGGAGAAAATATAACAGTGCAGGGAATGCTTGAAGAAGATGTTTGTATAGGTGATATATTTCAAGTTGGGGAAGCGGTGGTACAAGTAAGTCAGCCGAGGCAGCCTTGTTTTAAATTAGCGAAAAAGTATGATATACCGAAATTACCACTTTATTTTCAAAACACAGGATATACCGGGTTTTATTTTCGTGTTTTAAAAGAAGGATGGGTATCACCGACAGATTCTCTGGCAAAGATTCAGACGGACCCAAAAGGTATTTCAATTGCTTATGCAAACCATATGATGCACAAAGAAAAACAAAATTTTGAGGGAATACGATGGATTTTAGAAGTTGACGCTCTTTCAGCAAGCTGGAAAAAAACATTTGAAAAACGTTTAATGGGGGAAGAAGTAAATACGAAAGCGCGACTAGAAGGGATTAGTGAATAACTGAGGGTGTTTAATATATTTCTGAATATTAAAATAAAATAAAATAAAAATTCTATTTTTAATGTTTATAAAAAACGGTGTCCTTAAAGTGGCTGCTTAGCTAGTACAAGGACACCGTTTTTATAGTAATATAGTAAAAAGTTTGTTTTTTATTGAAAATAAATTCTACCTTAGGAGTGCCGTTTAATATAATATGAAATTTATCCCCTATCTAACTTTTTGTTTTCGTTAAATTTTAAGGTGGGGGTATTTTGTATAAAATAGAATATAGATATTTAAATATCCTAATATACTTTTATTTAGGTTTTGTATAAAAAATCAAAATATAAAATAATTTAAACTCTTTTTCTATATTTTGTGATACTATATTGATTTGAAAGCATTATATTACATAAATCGACAATGTAATATAATGAAATTAATGGAATGAATGTATGGGGGGACAACATGGGGAATGTTGCTATTTTCGAAAATTTTCTTGTAGAAGAACCAGGAAAAGAACAGTTATTTTCATTATTTGAAGAAGTGTTTGGTATTTCAGTGCAAACCTTACAAGATTTTGATGCGAGAGGATTTTGGGATCATACATATAAGCCAGTTTCATTTATTCATGGGGAAAAGGTAATTGCTAATGTTTCAAGTTTTTCTCTACCACTCCGTGTAAATGGTAATACTGTGAATGCGGCGGGAATTCAATCGGTTATGACGCATCCTGATTATCGTCGAAAAGGCTTGATGAAACAACTTCTTTGTGAAGTTTTACAACAAATTGATAGCCAGTATGAGTGCACAATTTTATTTACAGAGCATCCTAAGCTATATGAAAATTTTGGTTTTCAAGTTATAAAAGAACATCTGATGACATTATCATATGCTAGTGATGAAACAACAGGCTCATCACTTCGAAAATTAAATTATTTTCATGAAGAAGATATAGAGTTAATGAAAGAAAAGCTAGAGGACAGCCAGCCACTTTCTAATATATTTTCCACATTAAACTACCAATCTTCTTTTTATTTTAATATGTACGAGGCTAGGTGGAATGACAAGCTATATTATTCAGAGAAATTGGATGCACTTATTGTGTATGAAGTGAAAGAAGAAACGCTAAAGTTATTTGGAGTGTTTGCACCAATTTTACCAATTTTAGATGAAGTATGTGCTGAAATCCCTGAATCATTTACAGGAATTGAGTTTTACTTTTATCCTGATGAGTTAGGAATTGAGGATTTAGCATATGAGGAATTTCAGTCTAATAAGTATTTAATGGTTCGAAGCAGTAATAAGATTCATTTCAATGAGTATAAGTTTCCGATCTTAACTGAATTTTAATGTGTACTCTCAAAAGGTTTTTATGGAGGGACTATGAAAAAATCTTACATACCCAATCATATAGAACAACTTACAGTAATGAATGAACCAAAATATCATGAGGTAAAAGATAAAGCATTTATTGTTCATTCAAGTGAAGAAACGGATTTTTGGTTAAAAACACATTATGGATTCGAAGTGATGAATGGTCATGTATTTTACGAAGATGTCTCTGCAGACTTTCAAGCTGAAGTTTCATTACGTATGAATCCGCGGGCAACATATGATCAAGCTGGGCTGTTTGTTATGTTATCTGAAGAATGCTGGTTAAAAACATCACTTGAATATATTCCTGAAGGTCCATCACATTTAGGGGCTGTGGTGACGAATAGTGGGTATTCGGATTGGTCGACACAAAATTTCTCAAATGAATTCGTCAAACAACAGCTTTGTTTCCGAATTATTCGAAAGAATGGTGATTATACCATTTATGTGAGAACTGAACAAATGGGCGATGATTGGGAACAAGTTCGAATCGCGCATCTTATGGAAGATCGCGGTAATTGTCCTGTGAAAATAGGATTTTATACTTGTAGTCCATCAAAAAATAATGGGTTTGAAACAGAATTTTTTGATTTTATAATTGAACATATGTAATTGAATCTCGCCGCATTCTAATGAAAGAATGCGGCTTTACTATTGTTTAGAAATTACAATTTTTAGAGTTACATAAGTGGAACATATGGGCAAATTTTATCTTGCATGAAAGTAAGACACATGAATCGGAGAACGAGTGATTAATATTTATCCTGCTATTTGCGAGTAGTAATATTCCCACCTCAAAATTTGGCGAAAGCAAAGAAGTTAGGTGGGAGTATTACTGCTCGTAAAAGTCCGATTGGTGTGGGCTAATAATCAGTGGGGGATGAAGAACCCCACTGATTAAAGTTTTACTGTATCGATTTAAATCTTAATGAAAAATGCAAATAGACTATTAATCTGAAATAATAGGTTAATTATGGGGAGTTTTTCGGGAATTTTCATATGAAACTATGGTCTATTTATTTTTATTACAATTACATCCTTTTTTCTTTACATAGCCTTGTTGGTATAAGTCTTTTTGCGATTGGGAAGAAGAATTACGGACATCTTTATTGCTAGAAGAGTTTTTACGGTAATTATCATCTTTACTCATGATATTATCACCTCCAGTGTAATATATAAATATTATATGTATGAACTCTAGTAAAAGTTACGATAGAGAGTGTATAACGATATCTATTTATCTTGTATGAATGAACAATAAGTTTTCTATCTCAAATTGTAGAGAAAAGTAAGTTGGTTTTAATTATATATACATCAATTAAAAAAACGACATAAAACCCCTCTTTTTAGGTGGGAGAGAGCATCTAGCCATGCATAGAAACGGTCAGATTCCTTTTCTGCCATATGCGAAGTAAAAACAGAAAGAGCAAACAAGTATAGGTTACTTTTAATTCTGTATAGCAGGGATTTAGACGTCAAAAAATTAAAATGGATTTATATAACTAGCAGTGAAGAAGAAGTTCCACTGATAGAAGTTCCAATGTATCCCTATATTTGCGGGTAGCAATACCCCCGTCTCAAGATTCAGAGAAAAGCGAGGAAGGTAGTTGGAGATAATCTGCCTGTAAAAGCCCGATTGGTGAAGGCTTTCCATCAGTGGAGTTAAGCATATTTTATTTTTGGATAATAATGCACATTAATATCCCAAGTATGGATGAAAAGAAATTTGCTCCTGATAATAAGAAGGTGCCTGCTGTATATATGTTTGATTAGAATATGCTGAGTTATACATTTCATTTCGGTTTTGATTACAGTTTGTTGGGGGGCCGATGACAGTAGTAGATTGAATAGGAGATATAGCTTGTTTCCATTGTTGTTCGTCAAGACAATAAGTATGGGCCATTACATTTGCTGGAGTTAGTCTTAAAATATCAGATCCAAAAATAACTTCTGGCGTAGGAGCATCAAAAATTGCTAATAAATGTGTATTGTCTACAGAAGCAATTTCATAATGCCACCAGCCTTGTGGAATATTAGCAACTTGACCTGGTTTGATAGGGAAATTAAGAATTTGATTTGTAAAGGGGTTAAGTAACGAAACGACAGCAGCTCCCGAAATACAATAAACAAGTTCAGCAGCATTTTGATGGACATGTGGCTCTACAACATTGCCTGTGCTTAGGAAGATATCCAGTAAGGATGTATTTTCTAATGTATTTAATTGTTTAATTCCAAGTACATTTATATAATTTTGCGCATCTTTTTTAAAGAAATTACTTGTGCTTAAATCATGAGTGAATCGGATGGAGGGAGAGGTGTAATCTATATAAGAGGTCATTCGTTGTTCCTGCCTTTCTGCTTTAAAATAAGTATACAAATTAGGGTATGAGTCTAGTTGTAGCAATGTGAAGTGATATTTATAGAAAAATAGGGGAATAAATTATTCTGAAACGAAAGGGAATCTATAAGTGAACTTGTAAAAAATATGTTCAAATGAGATACCCAATTAATGACGGGGTGTATATGAGGTAGTTTAAGATTAAAAAAAGGCGGTTACGAAACCGCTCTTTCTTGTTGGGGTTTAAACGTTAATGAATCACGTTGTTGTATACGAAGAAGATATTTGTTTTGAGGTGAAAAAATATTTAAGAGTAGTGAAGAAGATTGTTTCTCTAGGTTTAAATATTAATTACAGGAGCTGGTGGTCTTGTTCAATACAAAAGTCTATTATCTTTGGGTATGCTGCAGCGTTCGCTTGTTAATTCAATCATCAATTTCTTGTTTTACATGAGTTTCATACTTTAATGGATAATAAATTTGTAACAATTTGGACAGCCATAGCGTCATCTATGTACCCAAGTGGAAAAAGATAATCGGGAATAACATCCACTGGTAAAATAAAATAGATTAGTGCACTTCCAATTAAAGCAAGTTCACGTGTTGTAGTCTTCTTCGAGAGAAATTTCTTATACATATCCTTCAACTGATTAATAAACGGCCCTATACTGTCTGTTTTTTGAAGTTTATCTTCAAATTTTTGAAGTATGATCTCTTTTCCTTCTTCTGTTTGTGAAAATTGTTCATATCTAGCTAATTCTTGCTCAACACTTTCTGCACTAAACTTCTTAGTATAAAAATTAGAGGAATCGAGAAAATCTTGAATACTTTCAATCGATGTCTGAATATTTGACTGTTTCTGATCCATAAGATAACCAGCAGCTACAAATAACTCTGACGTAGGAATTTCAAGACAGTCAGCAAATCGTTGTAAGTGATCTGGAGTTGCTTTTCGTTTTCCGTTTATTATTCGTGAAATTGTAGCTGTATCAACTTTAGTAAGTTCACTAAATTTCCTTATAGATAATGACCGTTCCTTTAATAACTCTTTTAACATTAAACCAAAATGGCGAATTTGTTTTTCTGCAAACATACTGTTTTGTCCTTTCTATTTAATTAGAATGGTATTTTTGGGGGCTCATAATATTGTATGAAAAATATAAAAAAATAATACAGTATTCCCTTGTAGAACTATACATGTATATTGACATATCGCTAACAAAATGTGTATATATTGTCAATATGTTCGAATTATATACTAAGTTTTCGAGAGTTATAAGGTTAGCGCTTTTCTTACCCTTAGGATGTATTGTTCTTCTCAGGATTAACACGTAGTTATCTGGCTGCTACGGTTTGATAAAGAGTCTTAAGAAGGATCACTCTTCTTGTTAAATTTCTGGTACGATGCACATATTTAGCTTTGGAGCAGAATTATACTGCATTTAAAAATTCTAAAAGCCTCTAAGTCTATATATGAATACGTAGTCAGGGGTCAATAGGGACTGACTATATAAATCCATTTCTAGATCCCAGCTATGCAGGATAAAAAGCCACCTACACTTATTTGCTCGTTCGGTTTTTACTTCGCATGTGGCAGAAAAAGGCCCTGACCGCTTCTATGCATGGCCAGATGCTCTCTCCCACTAAAAAGAGGGGTTTTATGTTGGTTTTTTAATTGATGTATATATACATTAGCTCCAGATATTTAATGTTTACCATTCATGTTGTTGTATATGTAGACGATTTTTATTTTGAATTTGAGTTGAAAAATGTCTAAATAGTGAAGGAAGGTTATTTCTCAAGCTTACAGTGTCTGTTAGAGGTGTATTTATGTACAGAGATGGAATAAGCTATATTTTTAATAAAAAATGTAGAAGATTAATCAATGCGATGGATTGTTATATAACAATATTTTGTTATGTTGCATATTCATATCATTTAAATAAAAATGTGAATATTAAGTGAGTAATAAACCCATATTACTATTCAAAATCGTTGAACGAATGAATTTATGAAGTTTCTTTGGGAAAACATTTAGAATACAGAAAAGAAATAATTCGCCTAAAAGTGCAACCGTTATGTTCGATAAAAAAGTTTGAAAATTAGAAATAAAATGATAAATGATAATGTATTTCCAGTTTCGCAACTGCATAAAAAAACCTCCTTATAGATTTTTTATAGTATATTAAATTCCTTTAATAAAGGTGTTTGTTTTTGTGCAATATTTACAAAAAAACGCAACAAATATTCAATGAAAACGCAACAGTTATTCAATAATTTACCAAAAACACAACGGATAATTAACATATTTTTTACGAAATTTACATAATATGTCTTTAATTGTTTCAGCTTAAAAATTTCCTGCGTGCAAAAGTGTAGTTTCTTCTCAGTATAAACCCATTTTGTATATTAGGGCATACACCGTTTAACGAGAGAAGAGAATACATTCAACTGTGATTTCTCAACATATTCACATTGAAGGGAGCTGTTAGTATGTTCAGTTTTATAACATCACCTCTTGGAGTAGCTTGTAGCACAGTACTTATTGTATCTTCTAAAGCAAGAAAAGCTATACGTAAAGCAGCTGTTAAAACAACTTCAGCAGTTTTACGTATAGCAGGAAAAATTGATAGCACCGATTCTGAAGTAATACAAGAAACGGAAACTATTTTTTATGAGCCAAATGAAAATGTTGATTGTATAGAAGATGGAGTTAATGATAGTGATTTAAATCATCCACAGGAATCTAAAGTAAAAACAGCGATACGTAGAGCGGCTGTTCGAACTACTATTGTATTTCTAGGGATAGCTGAAAAAATAGAAGAAACTGTTTCAAGTTTGCAAGAAAAGTGGGCATCATTCAATAAAAATAATGCTTTGAATCATGCATAAAGTAAATCATAACAGAATTATTCAAATTAATTATAAGGAGAATCTCAATGTCCATAATTTCATTGAAAAATAGATTTATTCGAGCTTTTCCAGGAAGAGTTCGGATTGAATTATATGGTCTAAAGCATAACAATGAAATGAAGTCTTTATTTATGTGTAAATTTCAAGAGGTAAAGGGAATTGAGAAGATTCATGCTTCTATAGAAACAGGAAGAGTTCTTATTTGCTATAACGTTAATATCGTATCATCTCATGATATCTATCAAATCATTCAATCTATTGAAAGTGATTTTTTAAAAGATGTAAATAATGAAAAAAGTGAAGAAGACAACATTATAGATGATAAACCCATAAGTTCATTCCACGTAATACCAAAACAAGTGGATCGATCATTTGAAAAAGAATCAATCCCTCTGCCGTTAGCTTTTTCACTTTTAGGTCTTGGTGTTTTAGGTGTGAAGCAAATGTTAATGGGAAGGTCTACTTTAGCTAAAAGTACAGGGCTTTTTTATTTATCCGGGTTGGTCTCTGTATGTACAGGATATCCATTTTTAAAACGTGGTTTAAAACAAATGTCTATAAATAAGAAAATGAATTCAGACCTTATTTTAGGAATGAGTACGTTTGCATTAGCCTTTGCTAGGGAAAATCTTGTTGTGCTTGCGGGACTTAGTTTATTACACTTTGTAAATTGGAAGCGAAATCAAGCAAATATTGATAGTCAGAATGGTCCTCAATTATCTTCTGAAATTCAATTATATAGTCATAAACAATCAAAACGAGGAATGATTTTAGGGGCTGCGACATTAGCTTTAACGAGAAATCCTTTGCAAGGAATGTCGGTTCTTTTGGGAGCGAATCCTCGGCCCGCTATTACAGCGACAGAGTATGCTTGGAATCAAGCAGAGCTTGTGTCACGAGATAAAAAATATACAATTCCGCACAATGGATCTTTGCCTCAATTATCACGTACAAAAACAATTCTTTTTGATGACACATCAAATTTATTTAGAGAAAAATTAGAAGCGGTACAGTGTATTAGCCATGATACAGAGGAAAGTCAGATTTGGAGTGTGGTTGCACCACTTATGAAGAAAAGTAACCATCCTTTAAAGGATGAAGTTATTGAAAAAGTAGTGCAAACGGGAAAAACTTTACGTACCGCATTTTCTGTTGAAAGTAATAGCCATGGAATGAGGGGCACTATACAAGGAATAGAAATATGTGTTGGTAGTAAACGCTTTGTAGAAAAACATAGTGAGGAATGTAATAGGTATTATCTTGAAGCAAAACGAGTAGAGAACAAAGGATACAATGTTTTATTTGTAAGTAAAAATAAAAAGTGTATTGGATTTATTATTGGTTCAAAAGTAGAAATTGTACCAGAGTTAGAGAAGGTATCAGATTGGTTATCCCATCACGAATGGAAAGTCGGCATTTTAAATAATAGTTTAAATATTAGTCATCCCCTTCTTAAGAGACATGGTATTGATACGAGTTGGTTGCAAAACACTGAAGAGCAAATAGTAAGGCGTGTAACAGCCATTAGATCAATAGGGGAAGATCTTATATATGTAGGAGGAGAGAACAAGCGGGAGAATATTTCATGGTTTAAAATACCTGAACTTTCTGTCAATAAATTAAGGAATAGTCTTCAATCAATTGAGTATGCGCAAAAAATAAATAAAATGGTAAATCAACATTTTGGAATCACTAAAATTTGGAACTATGTCGGAAGTTTATTTGCGATGTTTTCTATTTTTACCGCTCCTATCATTGCCTTAATGACGAATGCTATGTCGCTATTGTTCTTATCTAGGGCAAAACGAATAAGTGAAAAAATTATTTTACAAAAGAGGGACTTTTTTTTGAAACATGTGAAGGAAAATAGATGTGATCAAGCTATAGGTTACGATAAAGCAGCATGGCATTCCATGACTGCAGAAAAAATGATGAGCATGTTTCATGTGAACAAGGAACAAGGTCTTAGCGATAATCAATTGATGAATTTACGGAAGAAATTTGGAATGAACCAAATTCAATCTAAACAATCTACTTCATGGATTGTCTCCTTCCTGAAACAATTTAAAGAATTTACATCACTTATTTTGCTTGGTGCGGCAGGATTATCGATGTTTACAGGTGGATGGTTTGACGGATTAGCAATGGGAACAGTTCTTCTCTGCAATGCTGTAATTGGAACTATGCAGGAACGTAAAGCTGAGAAAGTTGTAGAGGCACTTAATGAATTCCGACCACCAAATTGTAAGGTTATTAGAAATCAGAATACATTTGATATCTCTAGCAAAGAACTTGTCCCAGGGGATATCGTTTGTGTAGAAGCTGGTGATCGTATACCAGCAGATCTTCGAATTATTCATTCATGGAACCTAGAAGTGAATGAAGCCACATTAACAGGAGAATCTCTACCAATTGAAAAAGTCGATTGCATTTTGGATCTAAAGGCTTCATTAGCTGAGCGGAAAAATATGTTGTTTATGGGGACCGCCGTTACACGTGGAAAAGCAATTGGAGTTGTAGCTGCGACCGGAATGGATACCGAAATGGGAGCGATGGTCTCTTTAGTACAAGGTGAGGAAGTAGAAGTGACACCTTTACAGAAGAAAGTTACTTCTATTAGTAAGATGTTTATTAAAGGAGCTGTGGCAGCTGGTGGACTTGTTCTTTTGGCTGGAATCATTCGCGGGTTACCAATCACGCAAATGATAGCCACTTCTATTACATTAGCAGCATCTGCAATACCAGAAGGTCTTCCAATTATGATTACGATTGCCTTAAGTGCTGGTATATCCCGAATGTCTAAAAATAAAGCACTAGTTCGAAAACTTTCTGCTTTAGAAACTCTAGGAAGAACAACAATTATTTGTTCGGATAAAACAGGTACGCTAACAAAGAATGAAATGACAGTTAAGGCAATCGCAACATTGAATCAGCTGTGGACTGTTGAAGGGGATGGCTATGAGCCAAATGGTGAAATTCGAGAAATGTCCGGCGAAGTGGCCGTGACAGAAATGAATGTGACAGAAGGAAAAGTGAACGAAAGAAATGAACCTAATGTTTCTGTAAAAGGTCTTGATTTAGAGCGTATCATGCAAATTTCGGTTTTATGCAATAATAGTGAATTAAAGATAGAACAGAATGAGTGGAAAATGAAAGGTGATCCAACGGAAGGGGCACTACTCTGTCTTGCTGCAAAGTCAACACCTGTAGAAGATTACAGAGGGTTATGGAATAGATGTCATGAAATACCGTTTGATTCTGAAACAAGTATCATGAGTGTAATTTGTCAAAATTCTACGGAAGAAAATGAATACAAAATGTTTTCGAAAGGTTCTGTAGAGGCGATTTTAGATCGTTGTAAATTCTACCAAGAAAACGGTCGTGTACATCTGCTGAATGATGAACAAAAGAACAGAATCATTCAAAGAAATACAGAGCTTGCAGACGGTGCTCTACGGGTATTAGCTTTGGCATATCGTTCTGTTGATTGGGAAGCTAACAAAATAGAAGAACAAGAATTGATTTTTGTTGGATTAGTGGGCATGATTGATCCACCAAAACCAGAGGTAGAAAAGAGTATTCTAGAAGCCTATAGATTAGGTGTGAAACCTGTAATGATTACTGGCGATCATCCAAATACAGCTATTTCAATTGCGAAAGAAATTGGAATTAAGAATACAGCGAATAAAGTGTTAAATGGTCAGGATATCGATAGGCTTACCGATAAGGAACTTGAGGAAACTGTAAAAGATGTTTCTATATTTGCACGTGTGACACCGAGTCATAAATTAAGAATTGTAAAGGTTTTTCAAAAATATGGGCAAATTGTTGTTATGACTGGAGACGGTGTAAATGATACACCCGCAATTAAAAAGGCAAATGTAGGAATTGCAATGGGGAAAACTGGAACAGAAGTAACGAAAGAAGCAGCGGATATTGTGTTAAAAGAAGATCATATTGGTTCGATTATAGACGGTGTAAAAGAAGGACGAACAATTATTGGTAATATACGTAAAGCAGTTGGCTGTCTCTTAACTGGTAATCTAGCAGAAATTTTAGTTACTAGTGTGGCTGTAATAGCAGGGTTACCTATCCCATTAATTCCAATTCAAATTTTATTAATGAATTTAATTACAGATGCGTTACCAGCAATGATTTTAGCTGTAAATCCTGGAAATAAAACAAAGCAAACAAAAAGGCAAGATATTGTTGATAAAGAGTTATATCAAAAGGTAATTACACGAGGTGTGTTGCTTGGAGCTGGTTCATTAGGATTATTTGTTGCGAGTTTGACTATGGGGATGCCTCTTGCTGTAGCACAGTCAACAGCCTTTGCAACTTTAGTGGCGGGGCAATTGATTCAAACATTCTCATGGCGACAAGAAGGGTCTGAAGAAACAGTTCGTGATTGGTCAAAAGATTATTTCTTTATGACAGCAATTGGTATCTCTTGGCTAACATTATTTGGTGCACTATATTTCCCTCCAATTTCGAAAATTTTCCACACAGTTCCGTTAAATATAAAACAATGGATTTTGATTACAGTCGTGGCTGGATCTGTATCTAAGTTATCAAAAATATGTTTGAAATTATTAACTCGTAAAACAGAAAATATTCACAGGCAAGAATGTCATGAAGTTACAGTAGCAATTTAAATAGAAATGAACGCAGTGAAAAATAGAGGGAGATGAAAAAATGATTAGAAAAATTTTGGTAGGATCTGCATTAGCTGCAGCCTCTGTTTCTATTCTTTCTGTAGCTCAAAATACGTTGCGTCCAATTATGAAAGCGGGAATAAGAGGTGTTAAATCAGCTACTGAAACTTTGAAAGAAGAAATAGAAGATATTATTTATGAGGCAAAAGCAGAAAGAGCATTACAAAAAACGTTAAAGAATCATGAGAGAAACATAGAAGAGGAAGAGGAAGAGGAAGAGGAAGAGGAAGAGGAAGTGCAAGATGCAAAAGAAATGAGTCATAGTCAGAAAGAAAAATATTGATTCTTTGAATCTATCAACAAACCATTATTGAAAAACTTAACATCCAAAGAAGTGTACATCAAATATGAAAAGAGGTTATTCAAAATGGTATGGATGATGATATTGGCACTTACAATTTCTTCGAGTATTGATAATTTTGGGGTAGGTATTTCTTATGGGATACGTGGAATTCGTATTCATGCTTTCTCTAACTTTATTATTTCTATTATTTGTTTTGCATTTAGTGCGGCAGGAATTTATTTTGGTGTGTGGCTTTCTAAAGTATTACCAGGAATATTTCCGGTTATTGTAGGTTCATTATTACTAGTCATTATTGGAATCCGTATTATATTACTTGCAATGCCAAGAAGAAGTAAAGAAGCTGTATCTATGAGGGAAATGTCGGTAGAGCAATCAGAAACAGACGGTGTCTCGGATCATTTAAAAACAATCATGAAAGACCCAACAAAAGCAGACCTTGATAAGTCTGGAAGTATAGGTTTTGTTGAATCGATTTTTCTCGGTGTTGCACTTTCAGCAAATGCACTTACAAATGGTTTAGGTGCTGGTTTGCTAGGCTTATCACCTATTGCCATATGCTTAGCCGCCGCTATTGCTAGTTTTATAACTGTGTGGGCGGGAGTTGTATTAGGTGAAAAAGTAGCCAATGTGAGGATTGGAAAATTTACAATTGGACAATTTGGAACACTCATTAGTGGTGTTTTACTAGTTGCTATTGCTTTTACTGCTTTCTTAGATTAATTAAAAATGAGAAAAATAGAATTTAAAGCGTTTATTAAAAGTAAAGATGGAACGGTCAAATCATGGCAAACAATACAACAAAGTTGGAATCCAGTTCCGCTGAAGGGTACCACTCATATAAGTTATTGGTAATAATATTATGTAAACAAAAAGATCCTTTAATATGAGATAAGGGATTTTTTTGTTTTGGAAGGAAAAATAAATTTTAAAAAATGTCACATTCCTCTTTCTTCATTCGTCTTGTATGTAGAACAATAAGGGAGGAATTGATATGAAAAATTTCGATGTGGCAATAAAAGACACAGTGCTGCATAGATGGAAAGAACAATCAGTGCCAGTGACAGTTGCTTCCTTAGATCTTGGTTTAAGAAAATTACCCAACCCATCACATCAATTTGTTTTAGGATTAGATCAACCTGTATTTTTTACAAATCAATCGAGAGCTTCAAAGTTAAGTGAGGATGGGACAGCAGTAGTTAGCTTGATAAAATATCACAATCCTACAGTACTAATCAATTATCCAAATGAGGATAGAATGTGTTTAGAACATACAATGGACCTTTTACATCCAAAGTGGCAACAGGAATTAGCTGTAAAACAATATTTACCCCAAATAACAGTTGTCCATGATTTTCCTCATATTGGTCGTACTGAAAAGCCGGGACCTACTGTTCCTGAAATGCCAGGGATATATGTTGCAGGAGATTGGGCTGGCCATGATGAATTATTAGCTGATGCTGCGGTTGCTAGTGGAAAGCGAGCGGCACTCCAAATTTTAGAATTGAGTAAAGTCACAAATTGAAAGAGGGTCAAGTGAGCGTGGAAACGGAACAGTTGTATGAAGCGTATAAACCTTTATTATTCTCTTTAGCTTATCGTATGCTTGGGAGTGTCATGGACGCAGAAGATATCGTTCATGATACATTTCTTTCATTCAGTCAAACAGAAGAGATAGAGTCGTACGGCAATGTAAAAGCGTATTTATGCAAGATGGTTACAAATCGTGCAATCGATAAATTACGTTCAGCAGCTCATAAACGAAATGTTTATGTTGGTATGTGGTTACCTGAACCACTTGTTGAAGAAAATGATGATCCCTCAATGGCATATATAATGAAGGAATCTATGTCTACAGCGTATCTTTTATTATTGCAACAGTTATCTGAAATTGAACGGGCGGTGTTTATATTACGAGAAGTGTTTGGGTACGATTATGATGAGATAGCATCAATCGTTGAAAAGAGTAGTGTGAACTGTCGACAAATCTTTCATCGAGCCAGAAAGAGTATAATGGATAAACCGAGAGCCTCAAAATTAAGTACAAAGCAAATGGCCACATATGTGGAACAATTCGTTACATCTTTGCAACGAGGAGACGTACAAGGAATGATAGAAATCTTAAAAACAGATGCGATATTTAAATCAGATGGTGGAGGGAAGGTTACAACGGCTCTTAAACCAATTTACACTTCTGAAAAGATTGTACGTCTATTCTTAGGAATTACTAAGAAGTTGTCAGAAGAACATTCCATTACATTTAGAATAGTAAATGGTGTTCCAGGTATTATTGTAAATGTAAATAACCGGGCTGCGTATGTGCTTTCGTTTGAGTTTCAAGAAGAGAAAATTTCATCTATTTATATGATGGTGAATCCAGAAAAACTTATTCATTTAAATGAGAATGTATAGAATGAAAAAGACGCATTTCAGCAGAAATGCGTCTTTAATTTAGGACCATATCATTTACTTCTCTAACATTTCAAGAGGAACATCCTTTTCGCCTAATACCTCGAACTTGATTTCTCCGTCCTCTTCGTAAATACGTTTAATAATCGGTATAGTTATCATTTGCTTTTTGCGCTGCTTACGTTTTCTAGCGGCATCTAAATTAATCACGTTCATGTTTAAAGCATCCTTTCTTACATATTAGTTATAAACAAAAGAAAATGCGTCCAAAAAGGGCGCTTCTTTGATTTGAAATACCGATTAAAAATGATTGCATTTTAATTGTAAAATAATGTGAATGGAATAATTACACGTAGAAATTAACTTTACCAAAAAATGAAGCAATATGCTACAAAAAAATTCAATTTTTTTCCTTATAACAGGAAAAAGACTTTCGTTTCGCATATAATGAAAAGTAGACAAACATAATCAACTTTTTCATCAATTTTTTTTATCATTACATTTATTGGAGAGGCGATGAATAGTATGAATTCCTTAGAATCATTGTTGTTAGAACTTGAAAGATATGGGGAAGAGCATGATAGTAAAAAAGAAAAGCGAGAAGAAAAGTTAAGAAATGTTTCTCGTGAAATGGGCCAGTTTTTATCCATTTTAATAAAAGGACTTAGTGCACAAAGAATGTTGGAAATCGGTACTTCAAATGGATATTCAACATTATGGCTGGCAAATGCAGCTGAGGAAACAAACGGAAATGTCACAACTGTTGAACTTTCTTCAGAACGGGTCGCGGAGGCGCTTGTGAATTTTGAAAAGGCCCAGCTTGGACAGCGAATTGATATTCATAATCAAGAAGCGGGCGCATTCTTAGATACACAAGTAGATCGTTCATTTGATTTTATTTTTCTAGATTCAGAGCGTACGCAATATATGTGGTGGTGGGAAAATATAAAACGCATATTAGAACCAAAAGGATTTCTTGTCATCGATAATGCGACTTCACATGCAGAAGAGTTAGCGGAATTTATTCAGATGATTGAAGAAGATAGTGCATTTGAAACAGTATTACTAGCTTTTCAAAAAGGGGCGTTTGTGGCGCGAAAAAAATAAAAAATATAGCTATAACAAACAAGGAGATTCAATAAAAAATGCGTATACATTCTTATTTCTATGAGCAGGCACAAAAATATCCTGACCGCGTTGCGCTTTCGGAACAACATGATAGCTGGACTTACAAAGAGTTGGCGCAATGTGTTTCAAATCGTGCATCAGTTCTTATGCAAAACGGAGCGGCACCAGGGCATATTTTTATTATAAAGTTGGAAAATTGTATGGAATGGATTCAAGATGCACTTGCGGTTTCAAAAATTGGTGGAATTATAATGCCGGTTCATCCAGACGTTACAGCAATTGAATGGAAAACAATTGTAAGTAGAACGGAGCCTAATTGGATTATTACATCCAAAGAGACAGTATGTCAAACAATTGAGCATAATACCATCTCATTTCCTTTTAGACATGTGAATAGTAAGGATGAGTTATACTTTTTGGGTTATACTTCAGGTTCAACGGGCACACCGAAAGGTTTTGTTAAAAGTCATCAATCTTGGACTAGTAGTTTTGAAGGATGGAGTAAGGCGTTTTCACTAACTGAAAGTGATCGGATAGTAGTTCCGTTACATTTATCTTATTCAGCGCAGTTATATCCGGCACTTCATGCATTAGCTATTGGAGCTGAGATTGTTTTATTATCTAAATTTACACCAGAGGCCTTTTTCAAAGCAAAAGGATCATGTGCTTCGATCACACCAGCTGTAATTGAGCCTTTAATTCGCCATGCAAAGCAAAAACGAAGTGTGCAGGAAATGATTCCGGGGTGTATGATTTCAGTTGGGACAAAATTATCGACTATACAAAGACAAAAATTTGAGGAATGTTTTTCTAAATCATTTTTGTATGAATATTACGGATCATCAGAAATGGGGTATGCCTCATTATTAACATCAGAAGATGCAAGAACTGCACCTGAAACAGTCGGAGTACCATTCCCCGATGTGGAGATTGCTTTCTTTAATGAGAAGAAAGAACGAATAGTAACTGATAAAGAAAACTTTGGGAAGTTATTTGTTCGATCCGGTCAGGCTTTTGAAGGATATATTGAAAATGAAAAACAAACAAAAGCTACTTTCATAGAAGATTGGGTAACATCACATGATATTGGTTTCCAAAGAGAGGATGGAAAAATTGTTTTAGTAGGTAGAGACCGAGACGTTATAAAAGCTGCTGGGAGTTTTGTGTATGCTGGCGAAATAGAGGATGCATTACTTGGAATCACCGGGGTTACAGAAGCGGTAGTGTTTTCGGAAAAGGATGAGAATCGTGGGGAAATCATACGGGCTGTTATCGTTAAGGAATTTTCTCGAGAATTAGTTGATATTCAGAAAGAGTGCCGTCAAAAATTAATATCATATAAGCAACCAAGAAATTGGACTGTACTATCACATTTACCGAAGAAGCCAAATGGGAAGGTAGACAAAATAAAATTGAAAGCGGAATTACTAAACAATACACCGTGTAACATGTGAAGAATCCGCCTTCAGCACGTAGCATTCTAGGTCTTAAGTCTGAGGAAAATAATGCAGCGAACAGGTATACTTATGGTAAGAAACAGGGAATGACTGCATAAGCAGGAGTTTATTATCAAACAAGTATCATACATGTTGAATACGATATTTTAGATGAAATATAGTGCAAATAATTTCGCACATATAAATAAAGGAGCGATTTTGTTGACTGAATTAGAGAAGAAAGAACCTGTATCAGTAGTGAAAGATAATGTAGAAGTAGTTGTTGATACGGTTATTAAAGATGAAGAACTTGTTGAACTGAATAAAGAAGCTGACCTTTATGTACAGAAACTAAATAGTGAACAAAATACAGATCTTTCAAAAGTATTATCACAACTTGGAGATTTAGGAGATAAAGAACAGCAAGCTGCGGGGCAAACATTATCAGCACTTAAACGCCCTGTAACAGCGATGATGAATGGAAAGAATGAAGAAATTCCAAATACGCTGTTAGAATTACGTAAAGTAGTATCAGAACTCGATCCTAATTCACTAAAAGCATCGGGTATGAAGAAATTTATGTTTAAAGTGTTCAAGAAAAATCCACTTGAAACGTATGCTCATAAATATCAATCCATAGATAAACAAGTTGAAGAGATTATTAGATCATTACTTATTGGTCGTGATAATCTTCAAGAAGATACAGTCGGTTTAGAAATGTTAAAAGAACAATCACATGATAAAATTCATGCGCTTGATAAGCAAGTGTATTTAGGAAGAAAGCTTGCTGGCATGCTGGAGGCAGAGAAGCAAAATCCAGATCGTCAAAAAGATATTCCATTAATTAATGATGCGTTAGAAAAAATCCTTGTACGTACACGAAACATGCAGCAAGCAAAAAGTGTATTGCTACAATCTATCGCATCTGTAGATATCATTAAGAAAAACAATGAAAAGTTAACAGAAGCAATTCGTAACGCGATTACAATGACGCAAAACGTTGTTACTGTTTCAGCAGCAATCCAACTTGCATTAACAAATCAACGTAAAACAATCGATGCAGTTAACGCGACTAATGAAGCAATTGAATCAATGGTATTAAGTAACTCACAAGCTTTAAAACAAAACACAGAAGAAACGACGCAGTTGCTTGAAAATCCAGCAATCAGCATGGATAAGCTACGTGAATCCTTCCAAAATGTGTTTGCGGCTATTGAAGCATCTGAGAAATCATCAGAGCGTATTATTGAATCTAGTAAGAAGTTTGTTATTGAACTCGACACATTTAATGATGAAATGAAGCAAAAGCTCATTCAGCGTCCAAAGAAATAAGGGGTCATTAGAGGAGGTGAAAAGATGAGTTTTATTAAAATGGCTTTAATACTAATCGGAACGTTACTTTTAGTTGGATTCACGATCGTTGTCTCGCTTGTGTATTTCGGCCGGAAATTTTATTTATCATGGGTGAAGCCTTATAAGCGCGCACATGAATCAATTGAAAAATTATCAAATAAAGCAACGCCGTTTTTACAAGAATTTACGCAGCATCCACTCTTTTATCGCTGGATTCGTACAGAGGGGAAAAAGGAACAGAAAGCATTGAATACCCTTTTCTGTGCAGCAGACCAACGTACAAGAGAACAAGTTTTCTCTATGTTACCGAAAGATAAACAGAAAAAAGTACATGTAATGGCGAAAGCAACCAAAAAGGTTACAACTGAAGATATCGATGTAGCGGTGATAAAAGTAAAGGATTTCCTAAGACAAGAATCGCAACAATCATCCAAACCAACAGATCTATCGTTTTATAAATTGTATTTTTACGACCGTTATCCTGATGAATTAAATACGATTCAGGCATATAAACGATCAATTAACCCTTCATTACAAAGAACGGTTGATGAGATTACAATTTCAGTATTAAACGCACTTCCGTACTATCAAGAACAACGCATGTTTGAGCAACAGCACAAACTTGAAACGTTCTTAATGAAAGATTTGATAGCTATGTTGTCACTAGTGGTACAATTACCACCATCACAACGTCCTGAAAAAGAAGAAGAATTAAAGATCTACTTACAAAATTTCCAAAAAGCGATGGAAGCAGTAGAGCGTGATATTCGTGACTCCATTGATCATGATTTAAATGTGAAGATGAGAGCGGCGAAGGAGAAGTTTAAGAATTAGTAACAACCCCTCTTTGGGTAAATATATTAAAACTTAAAATTAGAAAAACAAACAAGCACTTACTTGAAGTGCTTGTTTGTTTTTTAGGTTGTACTTGCTATGTTTGTAAAACTTTCAAAGTAAGGGTTAGTACAATTTGTTCACGAAGTGTATCAATTAATTATGATTATCTTATCACTAAATAAAAAATTTACTGATAAATAACATGAGAAAATACGGCTTACATGCCGCTTTTGCTTACGTTGCATCTATTAGTTCTTCGATTTCAAAAGAGATTTCTTTAGCTGCTTCTAAAGCTATTTTTTTAGCTTCTGTTTTAAAATATGATGATGCTAAAATGTATCCGCAACGATGCCCCATTGATGTAGGTGGTTTTAGGATGGCCCCTTTTTTGGGTTTTATATAAACCTTTTCCACACCAGGATATTTAGAACTACGATTTTTTCCTGTAACTCGGATTAGTTTTCCTTTAGATTTAACTGTTAAGTAATGAGTGTATACATATTTATAATGCTTTTTATTTAGTGAAGGTGTGTTTCCTAACATTAATTGAATAGTTTCTTGTACTAAGTTAATTCCATGTCCAATTTCAATCATGTCATTCATAGCTCCACCGGATATTCTAGGGTTTATTTCGATTAATTTCCAAACATCATTTGTTCTACGTAGTTCTATATGACACGCGCCATTTTTCATATTAAAAGCCTTTATAACGGAATTAATAGTCTTGAGAAGGCTATAGTATAGTTTATAGTCTACTTGTCCTAGCAAAGAATAACCAGTGACAATAAAACGATTAAAAAATGTAATTTCTTGTTCAATTATTGCTATAATATGCACTTTTCCATTGTGAACTAAAATTTCAACCAAGTACTGAGGTCCATCTACATATTCCTCAATCAGAACTTCTTCATTAGGTAGTTTTTTCAAAAGAGTTTGCATAGATGAAATTAATTGATTTTCATTTTTTGCTAACAATACATCTTTTGATCCTGATGATTTAGGGGATTTAACGATAAGAGGGAAATTCATGTTTTTAGCTTCTTTAAGAAAAGATGATAATGATTCTTTTGGTTTATAAACTAAATAATTGAGTGAGATTGGTAAATCCTTTAGTACATTACGAGTCAATATTTTGTTTTCTATATGATAAATTGCTTCGGTAGATATTATATTTGGACAAAATTCTTTTGATAAACGTGCAGCTACATAAACGAAAGAATCGATAAAACTAAAAATTCCTTTTATATTTTTTCCTGTGTTTTTAAGCTTGTTAATTATTGTGACTACATTAGCGTAATCATCTATATCAGTGAAAATCATTTCATGTACATCCGGAAATGTATTGCGTTCTTCAAGAAATTTTTTTTTTCTAGTTAACAAAATTGTAAAGAAATTAAGTCTTTCTGCTGCCTTGATTGCTTCTCTACTTGATCCAGATTTATTTGTTTCAATAAAAACAATAGTATTCATAGTCTTATGCCCCCTTACCTTCAATCATTTTTATAAAAACTCAAATTTATTATTTACATATAAGTAGAATATTAAAATAGGAGAAAAATCGTTCTTTATATTTTAAAATTAGTCAAATGAAGGGGGATTATGAATATATATAAGATGAATTTGATACGTGTTTGAAAAAGAAATTTAGAAAGAAGGGGAGGAAAACCCATATGGTTATAATTGGTATGCTTCACCACCGGAAAGATCCAATATATGTAAAGAAGGCATATGCATATGCAGCTGTAGCAAAAGCTGAAGGTGTAAACTTTTTTTATTTTACTTTAGGAAAAGTTAATATAGAAACTGAAAAAATTTTAGGGAAAATTTATGAAAATGGTGAATGGATTGAAAAAGAATTTTCTTTTCCCGATGTTATTTATAATGCAAGTGTTAATGTTAGTGATAACACTGAGCAAATTTATGATTATTTATATGAGAAGGTTCCGTTCACAAGTCATTCAATTGGAGATAAATTAAGTGTATATAACAAAATTAAACAAGCAAAAGAGTTTGAGCAATATCTTATTCCCTTTTATGAATTAACTGATGTTAATAAATTTTTTGATATGATTAATAACTATGAACGAGTTATTATTAAACCGATGTCTGGACATCAAGGTAAGGGTATTGTCTTCATTGAAAAATATAGGGAACATTACAAAATAAATGAGGAAGGGCAACTTTTATCCATTAATAAACAAGAATTAATAGACTTTATATCTCATAAAATCCAAGAACAGGGTTACATAGTTCAACGATTCATTTCATGTCAAATGAAATCTGGTCATGTTTATGATTTTCGATTACATGTTCAAAGAAATGGGGAAGGAAATTGGGTCATTACTTCAATTTACCCAAGGATAGGTTCATTGGGAAGCGTTGTTTCGAACATGGCTAGTGGTGGTTATAGTACTTATTTAGAGAGTTTCTTAAAAACAGAGTTTGGTAATAATTCGTACAATATCCAAAGGTATTTGGAGCGGTTTGCGATAAGTTTTTCTAACCATTTTAATTCTTTATATAAAAATGTATTATTTGACGAGTTAGGAATTGATGTTGGGATTGATAAAATCCAAAAATTGTGGTTGTTTGAAGTGAATTGGAGACCAGGTGTACCTAGTATATTTAATCTTGAATTAGATGTGGCCAGGAATCTAATTCATTACGCTAGATATTTAGCTGATAAACATAAATAAAAAAAGAGAGGTGTACTGATAGAAATTATCAGATTTTTGTAATTGGAGTTGCTCTAGCATTTCACGGTGATATACAAGGTGGGGCAATATAAGAATTCAAAATGTTCCAGTATGGTAATTTCTTAGGGTATAAAGTTTGCATTTTGTTGGTTGAAAATAAAATTTTTATGGTGTTTAAACCCAAAAAAGTATTCTAAATTGAACTGCAACCTATAAAATGGACAGTTTAATAAAAAGACCTTTAAAAACTAAGACTTATCTTTCTCTAGAGTTTTAAACATTGATTTGGATTTTTCCCCAATGATACCTAAATCAAATTCATTCCCTAGGAAGATTTGATTAGGACATTTCCGACTCTGATTTTTTCACAGCTTTTATTTTAAAGTCAGCATGATAGATGATAGAACGGCCCAATACCTTCACTACATTTTCATTCACCTTTAATTGTTTTATTTGAAGTCATTAAAAATAATTCTACTCATTTCCCGTATCTCACTTTTATCATTGTTTCCATTATAACGAGGAAATAGATGTGAAAACACACAAAAACCCAGAATCGTGGACACTTAAAAAAAGTCCATGATTCAGAGTACAATTTATATTATTATTCAAGGGACTTGTAAAGCACAAAGGTTTATTTGAATATTTAGATTATTGGAAAATATTTTACAAGTGTTAAATTTATGTGAATGTTCACAAAAAAGTTGAACTGCTATTTTTTCAGCAGTATACTTAAGGGGGAGAGAGGAGAATAAATTACGTCCTCTATTTAATTTGTTATGTAAGCGATTACAACCAACGAAGAAACGTTCTTATTTGTACAAAGTTAAGGAGGGAGTTTCTATGAAAAAACTAATCAATAAACCTGAAGAAGTTCTTTCAGATATGTTAAAAGGAATGACATCTGCTCATCCTGAGTACCTTCAAAAGTTAGATGGTTTTAATGTAGTAGTTAGAAAAAATCGCTCTAAAAATAAAGTAGTTCTTGTAAGTGGTGGAGGGAGCGGGCATGAACCTGCTCATGCTGGATATGTAGGAAGAGGAATGTTAGATGCAGCTGTCCTTGGTGAAGTATTTACTTCACCAACTCCGGATCAAATCTTTGAAGCGATAAAGGAAGTTGAAAATGGACAAGGAGCCTTATTTATTATAAAAAATTATACGGGCGATGTGATGAACTTTGATATGGCAAATGAACTTGCTGAAATGGAAGGGATCACAGTTGAATCTGTTATTGTAAATGATGATGTTGCGGTTGAAAATAGCACATTTACGACAGGACGCCGAGGAATTGCTGGAACAGTTTTTGTACATAAAATTGCTGGAGCAAAAGCAGAACAAGGTGCTTCTTTACAAGAAGTGAAGGATGTTGCAGAGAAAGTAGTTTCAAATGTAAGAAGTATGGGAATGTCGCTTACTTCTTGTATTGTTCCTGCTGCTGGAAAGGAAAACTTCTCACTTGGGGAAGAAGAAATTGAGATTGGCATGGGTATCCACGGAGAGCCTGGTACACATCGTGAAAATATGAAATCTGCTAATGAAATTTGTGATCATTTACTTGATAATATTTTAAGAGATTTACAATTAGAAGAGAATAACGAAGTAGCAGTTATGGTAAATGGATTATCAGGTACCCCTTTAATGGAGCTATATATAATGAATAAACGAGTGCATGAACGATTGCAAGAGAAAGGAATTCAAGTAGTGAGAACATTTGTTGGAGAGTATATGACTTCACTAGAAATGGCGGGATGTTCAATTACAGTATTAAAGCTGGATCAAGAAATGAAAGAATTGTTAGATGATATTGCGGATACACCAGCTTTTAAACAACTGGGATAGAGGTGAAGTCATATGTTTTATGCAAAGCAAGTGATTGAAATACTAAAACAAATGGACAAAGTAATAGAGGAAAATAAATTGTATTTATCTGAATTGGATGCAGCAATTGGTGATGGCGATCACGGTTTAAATATGAGTAAAGGGTTTAAAAGTGTGATTGAAAAGATAAAAGATGAAGAAAGTGATGATTTAGGAGAGATACTGAAAAAGGCGGGAATGGCCCTTGTGTCTAATGTTGGCGGTGCTTCAGGACCATTATATGGAACAGCTTTTTTAAAAGCAAGTAATGTATTAAAAGGGAAAAATGAAGTAGACATAATTTTATTTAAAGAATTACTTAAAGAGGCGATTTCCGGAATTCAAATGAGAGGAAAAGCTGAACTGGATGATAAAACAATGTTGGATGCATTCATTCCTGCATATGAAGCATTAGATGTAGCAATAAAAGAAGAAAAGAGTACACTTGAAGCTTTGGAACGAATGAAAGACGCAGCAGTAAAAGGAGCTGAACATACAGCACAGATTATTGCTCGAAAAGGTAGAGCGAGTTATGTAGGAGAAAGAAGTATTGGGCATAAAGATGCTGGTGCAGTATCGAGTATGCTTTTATTAAGCTGTATCTATGAATATACCAAAGAAGCTTAAATGAAAGGAACATAAAAATGGTTGGAATTGTATTAGTCTCCCACAGTGAAAAAATTGTAGAAGGAATTTATGAGTTAGCTAAACAGATGGCACCGAATGCAAAGGTAGCCCTTGCTGGTGGTACAGAGGACCATAGACTAGGAACTGATATGAATAAAATTCAGGAAGCAATCCATCATGTATATTCAAAAGATGGTGTTCTGGTATTATTTGATATTGGAAGTGCATTTATGAATGCTGAGATGGCGCTGGAATTTTTAGATGAAGAAATGCAAGGAAATGTGGAAATTATTGACGCTGCATTAGTAGAAGGCGCTATTACAGCAATTGTTGAAAGTCAAATTGGCAGAACGAAAGAGGAAATAAAAGAGAGTTTAAAAGAAATAACTTTAAATAAACGTTTATCTTAAATTGTCAGTTATTAAATGTAAATACATCTTAAGAGTAACAGCAAAAGACATTGATTTTATATATACATCAATTAAAAAAACGACATACCCCCCTCTCTTTAGGCAGGAAAGAGCATCTAGCCATGCATAGAAGCGGTCAGGACCTTTTTCTGCCACCTGCGAAGTAAAAACAGAAAGAGCAAACGAGTAAAATGTACCCTATAGAATAGACACTTAAAAAAAGTCTGTTCTATAGGGTATTTCTTGTATAATAGGAGAAAAATTAAAATGGATTTATATAGTGAATTGAGGAAATAGTAGGTTGTTTTTTAGAACATATGCAAGATAAAATCCCCCGCAAATTGAGTGGGGGATTTTATTATTCCTTAGCTTTAATAGTAGTTTTGCTAGAAGGATTACTTTCATTATGCCAGCACGAGTCTTCGATGTTAGAGAACTGCCTATTGTTATACCTTTCATCCGTATTCAGTATCTTTTTGTATTTAATCTATTGATATATGAGGGTTAACTTTACCTATTGTTATCTATATCTTGATGTAAATAATTAGAAATCAAAATTATAGCATAAATGGTACACCCATGCCAGGGAAACCACCCATACCCATGCCAGGGAAACCGCCCATGCCCATGCCAGGGAAACCGCCCATGCCCATGCCAGGGAAACCGCCCATGCCCATGCCAGGGAAACCACCCATGCCCATGCCAGGGAAACCGCCCATGCCCATGCCAGGGAAACCGCCCATGCCTATTCCAGGAAATCCTATAATACGTTGGGAATCTAATGTCATGTTTTCACCTACTTTTTTTAATACTTCATAGTCCTTTACATACTATGCTTAAGGCAAATAAAGGAGCTTATTCTTTTTTAATTAGGCAGACTAACTATCTGAATTAGATTTATTTTTCTTTTCATATTTAGTGAAACAAATGGTACAATGAAAACTCAATGTGAAAAATAAGGAAAAGAAGTGATCTGTTTGAAAAACTTTTTAGAGTTAGGAATTAGTGAAACATTTAATCATACATTACGTGAAAATGGGATCGCTGAAGCGACACCAATTCAAGAGAAAGCAATCCCAGTTGTCATGTCTGGAAAAGATATAATTGGGCAAGCCAAAACGGGAACAGGTAAGACGCTTGCATTCATCTTGCCAATTTTAGAAAAGGTTGATCCTAAATCAAGTGACGTACAAGCTTTAATTGTGGCACCAACTAGAGAATTAGCATTGCAAATTACAACTGAAATTGAAAAGATGATTGTTCATAAGGAAGATATCAACGTTCTTGCGATATATGGTGGTCAAGATGTAGCACAGCAAATGAGAAAACTAAAAGGGAACACACATGTTGTAGTGGCAACGCCTGGGCGTTTATTAGATCATTTACGCCGCGAAACAATTGTATTATCCAATGTTTCTATGCTTGTGTTAGATGAAGCGGATCAAATGCTTCATTTTGGGTTTTTATACGATATAGAAGAAATTTTAGAAGAAACACCTGAAAGTAAACAAACGATGTTATTCTCAGCAACGATGCCAAAAGATATTAAAAAACTTGCGAAGCGCTATATGAAAGAGCCTGAGATAATCCAGATTCAAAGCGAAGAAGTAACAGTAAATAGTATAAAACAACGTGTGATTGAAACAACGGATCGTGCAAAACAAGATGCCTTACGTTATGTGATGGACCGAGATCAGCCATTTTTAGCCGTTATTTTTTGTCGTACAAAGCGTAGAGCGAGTAAATTATATGATGATTTAAAAGGATACGGTTATAATTGCGATGAACTTCATGGCGATTTATCTCAAGGGAAACGTGAACGAGTGATGAAGAGTTTCCGCGATGCGAAAATTCAATATTTAATCGCGACAGATGTAGCAGCACGTGGATTAGATGTAGAAGGCGTAACGCATGTATTTAACTATGACATTCCAGAAGATGTAGAGAGTTACATACACCGAATTGGCCGAACTGGACGTGCTGGTGAATCAGGCCTTGCAATTACATTCGTTGCACCAAAAGATGAAATGTACTTAAAAGAGATTGAGAAATATATTGGCAGAACATTGCAAAGACAAGTGATAGAGCAGCCTGTTAAAGAAAACAATGATGCGAATGAAGAAAAGCAAAAACAGCAAATGAAAAAGCCGAAGAAAACAGGTCAATATCGTCAAAAAGATAATCGCGAAGGATCGAAAAGTACAAAACAACGATCATTTCATAAACCAAGTAAAAAGCAAAGTAGTACAAAGCAAAAGCAGCAAAGACGAGGTCGTTAATAAAAAGTCATTTTCCTTTCAAGAAGGAAAATGACTTTTTTATCATGTCTAAAAGGTGGAATAAATGCAAAAAAATATTCTTTCGTTCCTTAAAGCGGGAGGATAATTTAATTAGGGTGTTGTATATGTTAGTGAAATATGAAAAAAGTGTTAATTTATGACTGGAATAAGGGGGATGGAATGGCTAGGCAAAGAATTGAAAAAAGGAAGGGTGATCGACTGTTTGTGATGTGCAATAAAATTTATAGATAAGAATGAAACTTTTTTATAGGATACACATATATTTGTATTAGACCGACAGTCAGTCTAAGTGAAAGGGATTTTTTTATGAGGGTTGTAAAGGAGTATGAAGAGCGTAGAAGCGAAATATTGAATACAGCAGAAAAGTTGTTTGCTTCTAAAGGGTATATGAAAACAACTGTAAATGATATTTTACGAGAAATTGGTATTGCAAAAGGAACATTTTATCATTACTTCAAATCAAAGGAGGAAGTGATGGATGCTATTATTATGAGAATTGTAAATGCAGATGTAGCAGCAGCGAAAAAGATTGCTTCAAATCCAAATATGCCCGTACTTGATAAGTTGCTTCAAATTTTAATGGCACAAGTACCGAAAGCTGGTGGGAATAAAGAAAAAATGATCGAACAATTTCACCGACCAAATAATGCAGAGATGCATCAAAAAAGTTTAGTGCAAGCTATTTTACACTTAACACCTGTTTTGACAGAGATAATTGAGCAGGGGATCAATGAAAAAATATTTGTGACCGCTTATCCGCGGGAAACAATAGAATTTTTAATTGCTTCTGCACAAGTCATATTTGACGAAGGATTATTTCAATGGCAGCCTCATGAAGCGATGCAAAAGGCAAAGGCGTTCATCAACATGATGGAAACCACTCTTGGAGCTGAAAAAGGTACCTTTGATTACATTCTAGCTATTTTGATGGGACAGTCTTAAAATAACTTTTTTTATAAAAATTTTTAGACCGACAGTCGGTCTAATATCCTGGTGGAAGGTGTGTATACGATGCAAAATAGTATCCATATAAACCTTTTTTCTAAAGATTTTAACCTCATGGTGATTGGGCAAATCGTATCTATCTTAGGGTCCACTCTTTTACGTTTTGTTTTATCACTCTATGTACTGGATATAACGGGGCGTGCGGACATTTATGCTACTTTATATGCTATATCGAGTCTCCCTTTGTTGTTGGCACCCCTTGGCGGTGCTATTGCAGATAGATTTAACCGACGTAATTTGATGGTCATCTATGACATGATAAGTAGTGTTATTATTTTCGGCTTTCTTTTGTTATTATCAGTCAATAATACTTCCGTGATAATTATCGGCGTTGTCATGATTTTGTTAGCGATTATTAGTGCGATGTATACTCCTGTTGTTATGGCGAGTATTCCGCTGCTCGTTACGAAAAAAAATTTGGAACAGGCAAATGGTATCGTGAATGGTGTTCAAGCATTGTCAAGCGTAGCGGCTCCTGTTTTGGGCGGCGTACTGTATGGTGTTGTAGGTTTAAAAGTACTTGTTGTGATGAGTTGTATTGCCTTTTTCTTGTCGGCAATATTAGAGATGTTTATTAAAATACCATTTGTGAAAAGGGAACAGAATGGGCATATTGTACCGACAATTATAAAAGACATGAGAGCTGGGTTTACTTATGTTGTTAGAGAGCCTTATATTTTGAAATCTATGATCCTTGCGGCATTGCTCAACTTAATCCTCACACCACTCTTTGTTGTTGGTGGTCCCATCATTTTACGGGTAACGATGCAAAGTAGCGACACATTATATGGTATCGGGATGGGTCTTATAGATTTTGCTACAATTTTAGGTGCCTTATCTATCGGTTTCTTTGCAAAAAAGATGAAAATGAACACACTATATAAGTGGTTACTTATCATCGCTCTTTTAATTGTACCAATGGCTGTTTCTGTTATGCCTCCTATTCTTAAAATTGGATACTACCCGTCGTTTATTCTCTTTATTTTGTGTGCAATCCTTATTGCGATGGCAATGATCATTATTTCTATCTTTGTTATTACAGTTGTGCAAAAAAACACACCAAATGAAAATTTAGGAAAAGTCATGGCAATTATTACAGCAGTTGCGCAATGTATGGCACCTATAGGGCAGGTCATATATGGCTTTATGTTTGAAACCTTTAGTATAAAAGTTTATTTACCTATATTGTTTATAAGTTTCATAATGATAGTAATAGCAATTGTAACAAAAAGAATATTGAGAAATGAGGGCGAAACAGTGTGATATGATAGGGAGAATCATGCTGATATGTCGGCAGAAGAGCAGGGATTGATTGGGGAGATTATGAAAAATATTGACCGCTCTTAATGAGGTGTTGGATGCTGGTATATCAGATAAGTTTATCTTTGTTTAAGCAGAAAAAGAGATACTATTAGCATAAGCACTGCAAGCTAGTCCTTTCACCTCTTTGAAGGGACTTTTTATTTTTGACCCTGTTTTTTTACATTGGCTCATTCTACTGTTAGTTGAATGAATACTATGCAACGAATAGTTGATAGGATAGTAGAATTGATTGTGTTAAGTTCATTTTAACAGCACGCTGATTTGAATTGGGAGGGCGTTCACAAACTTGTACCATTTCTTGATCAGGAAACGATCCATCATTTGGTGGATCAAATGATAGATAATGAATTGAATATAGAAAAGCTTGCTAGTCTAGCCCCCTTTATAAGTCAAGAAAAAATCATCGAACTTCTTGACGGAATAGAAGGTAAGCAAATAAATACAAACACTAAATAATTAGTTGACACCCCTATACTTTTTGAGGAAAATACAATTATAGGAATATACGTTCGGTTTGTTAGGTGAACGAACGATTTCATATGTATCTACACAAAAGGAGGATGCTTCTAATTGAAGAATACAAAACAAAAAATTACTACTTTTTTAATGTTTGATGGTAATGCAGAGGACGCGATGACCTTATATACTTCCTTATTTAATCAGTCAGAAATTATAAATATTTCTCGTTACGGTGCGAATGGACCAGGAAAAGAAGGAACTGTAATGCATGCAACATTTACATTAAATGGACAAGAGTTTATGTGTATAGACAGTAATGTGAAGCATGACTTTACATTTACTCCTTCTATGTCGTTATATGTAAATTGTGATACAGAAGAGGAAATTGATGAAACTTTTAATAAGCTAGTACAAGAAGGAGAAGTTTTAATGCCGCTTGCAGCCTATCCATTCAGTAAAAAATTCGGTTGGCTTAATGATAAGTATGGTGTTTCTTGGCAGTTAAATCTTTCGGAAAACTAGGTATATGTTAGTAAATAAAAACGTATTCTCAATCTAATGAGTGATACGTTTTTTTATCAATTCTATTGCTTCTATTTAAAATTACAAAATGAGGTGAAATATGAGGAAAATAGGATTTAGCATCTTAATAGTCTGTTTATACTGTTTTCCGTTTGTCTATTTTTCGATGCACCTAGACTTTGCCAATCGTTCAATGTTTGGCTATTTAATAATGATTGTAGCAACTTCGCTTCTTGCGTTCCTTGGACAATTACTAAGTAACTCAATTCCCCTGATTATCGGAAATATTGTATCTGTAATTATTTCATTTTATTTTATCGGCAGGATGGAAGATACGGCAGGGATAGGGTGGGATGCTGGTTACTTTAAGCCATTTTCACCTTCTCAACTATTAGTAGTTGTGAGTTTTTTGAATTTGATTCCTCAGTTCTTCGCTATGAAGTTGGGAGATAGATATAAAAATAAAGCTAAAGATTAATTTGATTGAGAAGAGTAACTTCTTTGCAAGCTCTGCTATTAACTTTGAGAGAAGTTCTCCTTTATTAAGGCAAATTTGTTGATACAATTTCCCAGAGATAAATTGTGGTATAATTTACATATAGGGGGAAAGTAGATGACACAACATAAAGAAGAACAAATGAATCAGGCACTTGCATTGTTTTATTTTGCATATAAAACATTTACAGCAAAACCAGATGAAATTATAAAAGAATATGGTATACAGCGAGTGCATCATCGAATTTTATTTTTTATTGCTCGTTTTCCAGGGCTTAGTATAAATGAATTACTATCTCTGTTAGAAATAAGTAAACAAGCTCTTCACGGACCACTTCGTCAGCTTCTTGAAAAGGGGCTTATTGAAAGCAATGAAGCCGAGCACGATCGCCGTGTGAAGCAGCTTGCTCTAACTAAAGAAGGAGCAGAGCTAGAGAAAAAACTAAGCGATGTGCAAAGAGAACAAATGGGAAGTATTTTTTCAAAATTTGGTGAAAGCTGTGAAGAGAATTGGCATCAAGTTATGAATGAACTAGCTAATAGCCGTCTAGGCTTTGATGCATGGTTGTCTAAGCGTGAAGAACCAGCTGATTAAAAATAAGGAAATGATTCATTCTTCTGTTTTTAGAGTGTGAAAAAGAATACATTTTATCCGTGTATTTTGGTAACTATGAATAAATCATAGAATCCATGGATAAAAAATGAACATTGCCAGATACTTTATTACGTGTACGTATTGCAAAATTTAAATGGTTATTTCCGAAAGGGGAATTATTATGATAAAGCTTGTACTTATTCGTCACGGACAAAGTTTATGGAATCTGGAAAACAGATTTACAGGATGGACAGATGTAGATTTATCAAAAAATGGATTAAACGAAGCAAGAGAAGCTGGTGCAATATTAAAAAACAATGGATACACGTTTGATATTGCGTACACATCCGTATTAAAACGAGCAATTCGGACACTATGGATTATCCTCCATGAAATGGATCTGACTTGGATTCCTGTACATAAATCATGGAAGCTAAATGAAAGACACTACGGAGCACTTCAAGGATTAAATAAAGAAGAAACAGCTAAGAAATACGGAGATGAACAAGTTCATATTTGGAGAAGAAGTACTGATGTAAGACCGCCAGCTCTTACTGAAGACGATCCGAGATATGAAGCTACTGATTCAAGATATAAGTTGTTAAAAAAAGGCGAGTTTCCACTTACAGAGTGTTTAGAGGATACAGAACAAAGAGTGCTGGATTTTTGGCATAAGGAAATTGCACCAACATTACAATCAAATCAAAAAGTAATCATTTCATCGCATGGTAATACAATTCGCTCTCTCGTGAAATATTTAGATCATTTATCGAATGATGGAGTTGTATCGCTAAACATTCCAACAGGTATTCCGCTTGTATATGAGTTAGATGAAAATTTACACCCAATTCGTCATTATTATTTAAGTATGGATGGTGAAGTACCTGAGGGTGTAATTCCAAAACATATTTCTTTGTGAAAATATGTTTGAAAAGTTGAAATACAGGCTTGTCTACATATAAACTGTAGATTCATTCTATAAAAGACGTGGTTTCCTTCTCATGTATATGCAACGCTGCAAACTTTAGAAGGTTGTCCATGTCTTTTGTCATAATGAGAGAGAGTTGAGCATGTAATGATATCGTGAGAAGTTTTTGAATGGAGGGTGATGTGATTGACTGTCTCTAACATTCGAATTGGTTTGTTTTTTCTTGTACTAGTTTTTTTATTTCTTATTTTCTTTTATTGGAAAAATGAAGAATTGTATGAAGAGAAAAAGCAACTTATTCGAAAAACATGGTATGGTGCGTTTATTACATCAGTCACAATTTATTTCATGGTGAAAGGAATTGATTTAACCCTCTGGAAAAATATTTTAATGCTTGTTGCGATGGTAATATTCGTCGATATTGCGTTTATTTTAACTCCAAATATTTCTGAAATATGGGGCGCGAAATTTAGTGATATTGGAAAGACGGTTCAATCTATTAAGCGATCATTAATCGCTTCGAAAGCACGAGGTGAGATTTACACAACAATTATTCAGAATGTAAACCCAGCAGCATTTGGTACAATGGAGTGGCAAACAGAGAGGGAATATGCACAAAGTTTAAATGCATTTTTGGATGCGTATGCAGAAAAAATTGGAGCAAAGATTGTTGTGTTTGTTACTGCCGAAGAATTAAATACACAGTTTCGTGGTGTTCGCTCTCAATTTAGTATTACAATACCTTTAGAACATATAGAGAAATTAAATGAACAAAAAGCAGTGCAAGTAGAAAATGTCGGCATTATACCAGCAAAAATAGTAAAAGACATTTGTATTGTTATTGATGGACAAAAGAATAATCTCCAAGATCGAGATTTTGAAAATGTATATAACTTAACAATTCATCATAGTTATTTTAGTAAGTGAGGACAGAATTACAATTCTGTCCTTTTCTCTTATACATAATTTTGAACAAATTTCGAGGAAATCGGACAAAAGTTGAATAAAATCGGACAATCATCCCAACACTAGCACGTAGAGGTGATTGTAGTGGAAAAAGAATATAGTAATGAATTTTTCAAAGAAGAGACTGAAGATGCAACGGATTTCTCTTTAATAAAAGGAGATACAATGCAGCAAGTAGAAGATTTAGAAGAAGAACTAAGAAGAAAAGGATGACAGTGCATCCTTTCTATTTTAAGATATAATAAAGATAGATAAAGATTGTATCTTTTTTACAAAAGGGGGAAGAGAAATGAAAGAAACAAAATCAAAAAACCTTTCGTTTTTTAAGGAAAAAAAAGAAGTATCGAATACAGATTTCTCTCTTGTAAAAGGTGCATTAACGGAAAATATTAATCAGTTAGAAAAGCTTGTGAGTAATGATGCATCAAAATATATACAAGGGAAAAAATTGAAAGAAAATGCATAGAAGCATTTTCTTTTTTATTTTGTTTCAAACTAATATTAAGGGCTTTTTTCTGGTTTGAATTAAATGATTTCACATACCGTAATTAGTAATAAAGAATATAGTCCTAAAAATTAGTCTACATTTAATCCTGTATGCTTATCAATTAAAGTACGCCATTTAGATAATCATCCTTAGAAATGATGCTAATAATTTAGATTTTGAAGTGCTTTTATCCCGCTATTATTATCATAGGTGTAGTATGTTGCTAATTGTAATGCTGAGATAAAATACTGCTTTATATATGTTAAAAAAATGATTATACCAATGCTTATAGTAAAACGGTGGTGCATGATATAATGGTAAGGAAAAGAATGCTCTGAAATTTAAAAAGAACTTTTATTCAATCATTTGTATTTAGGAGAGGAGCTCAAACATGTATTCTAATTTAGAACAATTAACAAAGCACCCTGTATTTTATCATTTTGCAGAAATTTCAAAGATTCCAAGAGGATCAGGGAATGAAAAAGAAATTAGTGACTACTTAGTGAAATTTGCCAAGGATCGTAATTTAGAAGTTGTACAAGATGAAGCGTTAAATGTAATCATTAAAAAACCAGCAACTAATGGATACGAAAAAGTTCCTGCGATTATCATCCAGGGTCATATGGATATGGTTTGTGAGAAAAACCAAGCAACTGTTCATGATTTTGAAAAGGACCCAATTCAATTGCGAATTGTTGGGGACATGCTGTATGCAAATCAAACGACTTTAGGTGCAGATAATGGTATTGCGGTTGCATATGCATTAGCGCTATTAGATTCAACTGATATCTCGCATCCAGCTCTTGAAGTTGTGATTACAACAGAAGAAGAGACAACAATGGGTGGTGCTTTTGCTGTTGATCCGAAACATTTTGACGGGAAAATATTTATTAATATTGACTCTGAAGAAGATCATAAATTACTAGTGAGTAGCGCAGGCGGAGCAAAAGCAGTTGAAACAATTTCGATTATTTGGGATGACGCACCTGCTGATTTAGTTGCATATCGTCTATATGTTGGAGGGCTAAAAGGTGGCCATTCTGGTATGGAAATTGATAAGCAACGTGGTAATGCGAATAAAGTGTTAGGACGAGTTCTTTATGATTTATCGAATGAAGTTCAATTTAACATGAGTGAAATTCATGGTGGATTAAAAACAAATGCAATTCCACGTGAAAGTGTAGCAACAATCTTATTATCTGTAAATGATGTACAAAAGGTAGAAGAAAAAGTAGAAGAATGGACATGTGTTCTACAGGAAGAACTACGTGCTGTAGATCCTGATGTGCAGGTTTCACTTACAAAATTAGAAGGAAACGTAGAAAAAGTGTTTGCAAAAGAAACACAAAAACAACTCATTTCTTCTTTATTCTTAATTCCAAATGGTATCCAAGGTATGAGCATGGACATTAAAGGACTTGTAGAAAGTTCAACAAACTTAGGGGTTATTGAAACGCTACATAATGAAATTAAATTGAAAAACGAAGTCAGAAGTTCTGTAAGTAGTTTAAAACAGCACATTATGAATGAAATTAAGCAGATTGCTGAATTAGTTGGAGCGCAATTTGAAAAAGAATCTGAGTATCCAGAATGGCCATATAATCCCAAGTCTCCAATTCGCAATTTGTTTGAAAAAGTGCATAAAGAGAAATATAACAAAGATGTTGAAATTTATGCAGTTCACGCTGGTATCGAATGTAGTGTATTTGTTCAAAAAATGCCTGAGTTAGATGCTATCTCATTTGGACCGGATATTTTTAATGTTCATACACCAGATGAACATATTAGTATTTCTTCTGTACTGAATAACTGGGGATACTTTGTTGATGTAATGAGAGAGACGAGATCATTAGCCAAATAGTAATAAAAAACTGCCTAAGAATAATCTTAGGCGGTTTTTTATTACTATTATTAAATTGATAAGGAATGACGAAAATGATAATTTCACATACTGTATTGAAATTATATAAAACATTATAAAAATATAGTAGTAACTGTTTTGTGAAAACAAACCATTTGATAAAATAGTAATGATATCATTAAAAAGAATTGATAGATGGGAGAAGATATGAAAAAAAGATATAAAAAGTTACTCATTATAGGCGCATTAGCAATAGGAGTCAGTGCATTTTCATATGTACAAAATAATTTAATAAGTGTAAGCAAAATATCAATAACCTCTAGTAAGATACCTTCTAATTTCAAGGGATTTAAAATTGTACAATTGTCGGATTTACATAGTAAAAAATTTGGAGAAAACCAAGAAGTTTTAATTGAGAAAGTAAAAAGTTTGAACCCAGAGATTATTGTCATTACAGGGGATTTAATTGATAGTAAACGATATGATGCAGCAGCGAGTTTAAAGGTAATGAAAGAACTTGTAAAACACTATCCTGTTTATTTTGTTACAGGAAATCATGAATCATGGTCAGGGCGGTATGATAGCTTTGAAAAAGAGCTGAAAAGACATAATGTTATAGTTTTAAGAAATGAACATGTACGTATTCAAAAAGATGGACAGGAAATTTATCTTCTCGGTATAGATGATCCAGCATTTACCGTGAAAAATAACGATAAAAATGAAGAGATAACTACAGTGAAAAATGAAATCGTTAAAGCAAAAAGTACGATAGATTCGGACGGATATAAATTGTTGCTTTCTCATAGACCTGAACTTTTACAAGTGTATGCCGAGCAACAGATCGATTTAGTTTTATCAGGACATGCTCATGGAGGCCAGGTAAGGTTACCGCTCATAGGAGGATTAGTTGCACCTAATCAAGGGGTATTGCCTAAATATACCGCAGGTTTGTATGAGGAACAAAATACTTCCATGATAGTAAGTAGGGGACTGGGGAATAGTGTCATTCCGCAAAGGGTTTTTAATAGACCAGAAATTGTAGTCGTACAGCTGAATTAACCTGTACGACTTTTTTAGTACAAGTATCCATTACAATTTTGTTAAATTTGTTCTACGTTACATAAACTAACAAATTTTGACGACCTTTCTTTGTTATAGTGTAAATAATAAAAATACTCAGTTTTCGTTGAATTTAGAATATCCACAGCTTGTGCATATAAAAACTTTTTATAAAGGAGTGTACACATGCATAAAGAATTTGAAATTGAGGAATACACAGCAATTGAAGAGCAAATTCATTATTATAGTCAATGTTTATTGGTGAATCATCCTGAGCAAATTGTAAAGTATTTAGAAAAAAGGTTAGAAAAATATACAGAAACATTAAAACATGCACATTTGTATCCTGAAAAAGTTATTTTGCCTATACAGCAATTAGTAATCGAGTATTCTTTTGATCTTGTTAGGATTAAAAAGTATTTAAAACTAGAGACATAGCTTATAAATAATGTTTTAAAATGAAGCAGAGTCGGCAATGAGAAATGTATTCTATCGTTGACTCTGTTTCATTGTTTTATAGAAAATGTATTTGTTTTTAAAAGGTTAGAAATACTTATAAATAAATTTGACATATAATGCTTCAAGAGTAAAATAAAAGTGAGTACTCACTCATTAATATAAAAGGAGGATGATTTTAGTGTCGCAAATCTCCGTAAATTTACAAGATGTATCAAAGCGTTTCGGAAAGAAAGAAGTTTTGCATAATATTTCTTTATCCATAGCGCAGACAGAAATTTTTGGTTTAGTAGGTCCTTCAGGTTCTGGGAAAACAACACTTATTAAGATGATTGCTGGCATTAGTGAGTCAACGACTGGTGAGGTAACAGCTCTAGGAACAAAAATGCCTAATCTAGATGAGATGAAGCGTATTGGATATATGGCGCAAGCTGATGCCCTCTATGAAGAATTATCGGCTTATGAAAATGCCGATTTTATTGCGACGATGTATGGGTTAAAAGGGAAGCGCAAGAAAGAGAGAATAGAAGAGGTTTTTGCATTGGTGCAATTATCTCAACATGCCAAAAAGCAAGTGCAACATTTTTCAGGTGGAATGAAGAAACGTTTATCACTTGCCATGGCACTTCTCCATGAACCAAAGCTATTAATTTTAGATGAACCAACGGTTGGGATTGACCCAGTTCTTCGTAAATCTATTTGGGAGAAGTTCTATGAGCTGAAAAAACAAGGAACAACGATTATTGTGACAACACATATTATGGATGAAGCTGAATTTTGTGAGCGCCTCGGGTTAATTCGAGATGGTAAGTTAATTGCAATTGGTACCCCAGAAGAATTAAAAAATCAGACTTCATCAGGACGGATTGAAGATGTCTTTTTATTGGAAGGAGTGGTTGAGTAATGAGGATTGGTGGTGTAATGATTCGGATTATTCGTCAGTTCCTTCGAGATAAACGCTCACTTGCGATGATGTTTGGAGCGCCCATGTTACTTCTTTGGTTATTATCACTTGTGTTTACCCAAAAGGATTATACGCCGCATATTGCATTAGTAGATGTCCCAGCACCTGTAGTGGAGTCAATGAAAAAACAAGATGCAGCCATTTATGAATATAGTAAAGACAATGCGTATACGAAATTAGAAAAGCAACAAATTGATGCGATCATAACTTTAGAAAACGGCAAACTAAACGTATTACTAGAAGGTAGCGATTCTTCAAAAAATCATGCTGTACTTCAAGTATTACAAAAAGGGACAGGAAAAAATGATCTGCCTGGAATGAAACCAGAAATTAATTTTTTACATGGCTCTGCAGACTTTACGATGTTTGATGGACTCGGGCCTGTGTTGATTGGATTTTTTACATTTTTCTTTGTCTTTATTTTATCAGGCGTATCTTTTGTGCGTGAACGTTTAAGCGGGACATTAGAGCGATTATTGTCCACTCCAGTACGCCGATGGGAAATAGTTGTTGGTTATTTACTTGGATTTGGTATTTTTGCATTTTTACAATCAGTTATTATTGTAAGTTTTTCTGTGTATATTCTTGATTTGTATGTCGCAGGATCTCTATGGCTTACCTTACTTATTACATGCATGCTTTCGTTAACTGCACTAACACTAGGAACATTCTTGTCAGCATATGCAAATAATGAATTCCAAATGATTCAGTTTATTCCGCTTGTCATCGTACCACAAATTTTCTTTTCAGGTTTGTTTCCGATTGAATCAATGAATAAGTGGCTACAAATGTTAGGAAAGTTATTTCCGCTCACATATGGTGCTGATGCGATGCGACAAGTGATGATTCGTAATCAGGGGTTTGTTGGAATTAGCGGCGATCTTGGTGTATTACTATTTTTCGCAGTATTATTTGCAGTAGGGAATGTATTTGCTTTGAAAAAACATCGCAAAATATAATGTTTATAAAAAAGGGGCTTTACGAATGAAGAAAGATTGGCTGGAAGAGTTGATTGCTAGTGCAGATACAGATAAACGCAATGAACGTCAGATGCGTATTTTGGAAGCAGCGGTTGATATGTTTGGAGAAAAAGGATATGCATCCACTTCAACGAGTGAAATCGCAAAGCGTGCTGGTGTAGCGGAAGGAACGATCTTCCGCTACTACAAGACGAAAAAAGATTTACTATTAGCGGTTGTCATGCCAACTTTAACAAAGTTTGTCGCTCCATTTTTCGTACAGGCTTTCGCAAAAGAAATACTGGAAAATACGTATGAAACGTATGAAGATTTTTTAAGAAGAGCAATTCGAAATCGGTTTGAATTCGCAAAAAAGCATTTTCCAATGTTAAAAATTTTAATACAAGAAGTACCGTTTCAACCAGAATTAAAAAATGAAATACAACAATTAGTAGAAAAAGAACTTTTTTCCCGCTTTACAAAATTAATTATACATTTTCAAGAACAAGGACAAATTATTGAAATGCCAACCCCTTCAGTTATACGCTTTACGTTATCAGCTATAATGGGTTTAATTTTAACTCGATTTTTATTATTACCTGAAGAAAAATGGGATGATGAAGTGGAAATTGAAAATACAATTCAATTTATATTGTATGGATTAACACCGCGGAGGTAATAAAATGCGACAATTTGCTAAACCAACAGTCGTTGTAAGTAAATGTCTAGAATTTGATGCTTGCCGTTATAACGGGGATATGATTCCTGATGCTACAATTCGAAATTTACAGCCGTTTGTTACATTTATTCCGGTATGTCCTGAAGTAGAAATCGGATTAGGAATCCCTCGTGAGACGATTCGGATTGTCGAAGAAAGCGGAATTCACAAACTTGTACAACCTTCAACAAAAGAAGATGTAACAGAGAGAATGCAACGGTTTTCTGATCAATTTTTAAGTGCTCTGCCGGATGTTGATGGTTTTATTTTAAAGAGCCGTTCGCCGAGTTGTGGAACGAGGGATGTGAAATTTTATACAGGATATGAAAAATCACCAGCAAAAGGGAAAGGTACTGGTCTGTTTGGCGGTGCTGTATTAAAAAAATTTTCGCATGCTGCAATAGAGGAAGAAGGTAGATTGTCGAATTTTATTATTCGTGAACATTTCTTTACGAGGTTGTTTACAATTGCTCATTTTAAAACAATAAAACAAAATAAAAATCTGAAAGAATTAGTGTCATTTCAGTCAGATTACAAATATTTATTTATGGCATATAACCAGGTGAAACAAAAAGAATTGGGCCGAATTATTGCGAATCATACAAAGGATAATATCTTTGAGAATTATGAGAAAACCTTATATGAATTATTGAAACGAACACCTCGCTATACATCAAACATAAACGTATGTCAGCATATTTTTGGATACTTTAAAGATAAGTTGAACAAGCAAGAAAAGGAGTATTTTTTAACACTCCTAAAAAAATATGCAGAAAAGAAAATACCTCTTAGTAGTTTACTTGTAGTTTTAAAGTCATGGGTTCTTCGTTTTGAAGAACACTATTTGTTAAGACAGACATATTTTGAACCGTATCCTGAAGCATTAGTAGAAATTTCAGATTCAGGTAAAGGACGAGACTATTAAAGAAAAAATAGCATAATTCGACACAGAAATTCCTATGTTGTTGTAGAACAATGTAGGAATTTTTTTGTGCATGAGGACAGATTCTGTTTTAAAATTAAATTATGACAGAATTATAACAATTATCTAACTAATATCCTTGTCTTTTAAAAGCAATGTTTGTAATACAGACTCGCACGCTGTCGAAACTCAATATTCGATAAGGGGTGTGTAACGGAATGGAATTTACTCTAACTCGCGAAAAACAAATGATTAAAGAAATGGTACGTGACTTTGCTGAAAAGGAAATCGCACCAAAGGCTGTGTATTATGATAAAACAGCGGAATTTCCATATGAAACGTTTCAAAAAATGGGCGAACTAGGTTTGTTAGGAATCCCATTCCCAGAAGAGTATGGAGGTTCTGGTGGCGATACACTATCGTACGCGTTAGCTGTTGAAGAAATTGGCCGCGCCTGTGGTGGTACAGGTTTAAGTTATGCTGCAACAATCTCATTAGGTGCTTCTCCTATTTATTACTTCGGTACAGAAGAACAAAAGCAAAAATATTTAGTTCCAATGGCATCTGGAAAAACATTAGGTGCTTTTGGTTTAACAGAACCGAATGCAGGATCAGATGCAGGAGGCACACAAACGAAAGCAATTTTAGATGGCGATGAATATGTGATTAATGGTGAGAAGTGCTGGATTACAAATGCAGAGTATGCAAATACAATTATCGTAACCGCTATCAACGGTGTTGATGAAAGAGGAAAAAAACGTATTTCTGCATTTATTGTACCAACGACAAGTGAAGGATTAACGATTTCCAGTCCATACGATAAGATGGGAGTTCGCGCTTCTAATACTTGTGAGATTGTACTTGATGGTGTACGTGTACCAAGGGAGAATATTCTTGGTGATGTAAATAAGGGATTTAAACAATTCTTATATACACTTGATGGAGGGCGTATTTCAATTGCTGCATTAGCTGTTGGAATTGCACAATCTGCTTTTGAACGTGCACTTCAATATGCGAAAGAACGCCAGCAATTTGGAAAAACAATTTCTAATTTCCAAGCGATTCAATTTAAACTGGCAGACATGGCTACTGAAGTAGAATTGGCACGTAATTTAGTACATAAAGCAGCTTGGTTAAAAGATCATGATAAACCTTTCGGCAAAGAAGCTGCTATGGCAAAATTATTTGCATCTGAAGCAGCAAGTCGCATATCTAATCAGGCAGTACAAATTCATGGTGGATACGGTTATATGCGTGAATATGAAGTAGAACGTCATATTCGTGATGCGAAACTTTTAGAAATTGGTGAAGGAACTTCTGAAATTCAACGTCTCGTAATTGCAAGACATTTAGGGTGTAGATAAAAGGAGGGCTCACTATGTTTCAAAAAATATTAATTGCAAATCGCGGGGAAATCGCAGTCCGTATTATTAAAACTTGTAAAAAACTTGGAATTCGTACAGTTGCTATTTATTCACAAGCAGATGAAAATGCTCTTCATGTAAAACTAGCAAATGAAGCTTATCTAGTAGGTGGCCCGCGTGTTCAAGAGAGTTATTTGAATCTTGAAAAGATTATAGAAATTGCTAAGAAAACAGATGCTGAAGCGATTCACCCAGGGTATGGGTTATTATCAGAAAATCCTTCCTTGGCTATTCGCTGTAAAGAAGAAGGGATTGTATTTATCGGCCCTTCTGAAGAGATTATTGCGAAAATGGGGAGCAAAATCGAATCTCGCTTAGCAATGCAAGAAGCAAATGTACCAGTTGTCCCAGGAATCACAACAAATATTGAGACTGCGGAGGAAGCGATTGAAATTGCAAAACAAATTGGTTATCCATTAATGCTAAAGGCATCCGCTGGTGGCGGAGGCATTGGAATGCAGTTGATGGAAACTGAGCAAACGCTCACCAAAGCATTCGAGAGCAATAAAACGCGTGCGCAAAACTTCTTTGGTAATGGCGAAATGTATTTAGAGCGATATATTGCAGATGCACATCATATCGAAATTCAACTTCTTGCAGATACACATGGCAATACAGTGTATTTATGGGAACGTGAATGTTCTGTACAGCGCCGGAATCAAAAAGTGATTGAAGAAGCACCGTCTCCATTTTTGGATGAGGAAACACGTAAAGCGATGGGAGAGGTTGCTGTACAAGCAGCAAAAGCTCTTGGCTATATAAATGCAGGTACAGTTGAGTTTCTTGTAGATGACCAAAAAAACTTTTATTTCTTAGAAATGAATACAAGACTACAAGTGGAGCATCCCGTTACAGAAGAAATTACTGGCCTGGATCTCGTTGAACAACAGCTGCGCATTGCATATGGTGAAAAGTTGTCTTTTACGCAGGATGATGTAAATCGTAGTGGCCATGCTATTGAAGCGCGTATTTATGCGGAAGACCCAAAAACATTTTTCCCATCTCCAGGGAAAATTACAGAACTCACTTTACCAACTAATGTACGTATTGATCACTTTTTAGAGAATGATGTAACAATTACACCTTTTTACGATCCAATGATTGCAAAAGTGATTGCACATGGTGAAACACGTGAAGATGCAATTGGAAAATTACAGGATGCTCTTCAAAACCTAAAAGTAGAGGGTATCAAAACAAATACATCCATGCTATTGCAAGTGCTGGAAGATGAAGTGTTCCAAAGTGGAGTTTATACAACAGGCTTTGTAACAAAACAACTTGTAAAAAAATAAGACTTATGAATATTAAAGGGGGAAAAATGATGACAAAAGTGTATGCATCGATGGCAGGTAATGTTTGGAAGATTGTTGTAGGAGTAGGAGATACAGTAGAAGAAGAACAGGATGTCGTCATTTTAGAATCTATGAAAATGGAAATTCCAATCGTTTCTGAAGAAGCTGGAATGGTAATGAAAATAAATGTACAAGAAGGCGACTTTGTTAATGAAGGAGATGTATTGGTAGAAATTGAATAGGGAGAAAAAGGGGTGAAATGTATTGAAACTACCTACTTTTGCTGTCATTAAAGAAGTGGGACCACGTGATGGTTTACAAAACGAAAAGAAAATTGTTGGCACAAAAGATAAAGTAAAATGGATTCAATTACTTTCAGAAGCTGGATTATCGTATATTGAAGTTTCCTCTTTCGTTCACCCAAAATGGGTTCCTGCTTTAGCTGATGCAAGCGATGTATTTACAGAGCTAAAAAGGGAATCAGATGTTACATATGCTGCGCTTGTTCCAAATCAAAATGGTTTGGAACGAGCTCTTTTGCAAAATGTAGATGAGGTGAATGTTTTTCTATCAGCGAGTGAATCACATAATAAAAGCAATATCAATAAGTCTATTAAAGAAGCGTTATCTGTCATACAAGATATTACAAAGCAAGCAGAGTTCGCAGGTAAAAGAGTAAGAGGGTACGTTTCTACTGTATTTGGTTGTCCATATGAAGGTGACGTGAGTATTGATGCTGTAGATGAGTTATGTAATCAACTTTTTTCATACGGCATATATGAAGTCTCACTTGGGGATACGATTGGTGTAGCAAACCCCTTACAAGTAGAAAGTGTATTAGAGCGTTTATTGAAAAAATATGACTCTTCACAATTTGCAATGCATTTTCATAATACGTACGGTATGGCGCTTGCAAATGTTGTTCAGTCACTGGAATACGGCATTACAACATTTGATAGTTCTTGTGGTGGTCTTGGTGGTTGTCCTTATGCGCCAGGGGCATCAGGTAATGTTGCAACGGATGATTTAGTACATATGTTCCATAAACTGGGCGTACAAACAAATATAAATGAAGAAAAACTATTACAAGCTAGTCAGTTTATTCAAAGTAAATTAAATATACCATTACCAAGTCATGTATACCGAGCAATGCAACATAAAACAATAAGTAGGTGATAAGATGCTACAACTACAAAACATTTCAGTCGATTACGTAACACCACACATCGTAAAAATAACATTAAGTCGTGAAGGACGAGCAAATTCGTTATCTCTTGCATTATTAGAAGAATTACAGTCTACATTAAGTCATTTAAATGAAGCATCAGATGTTCGCGTTGTTATTTTGACAGGAACTGGTGAAAAAGCATTTTGTGCTGGGGCTGATTTAAAAGAACGCGCCAATATGAATGAAGAAGAAGTACGTCATGCAGTTGGGATGATTCGTTCTACAATGGATATGGTAGAACATTTATCACAACCGGTTATTGCTGCAATAAATGGAATTGCACTTGGTGGTGGAACGGAATTAAGTTTAGCATGTGATTTTAGAATTGCAGCAGAAACAGCAAGCCTTGGACTTACCGAAACATCTCTAGCTATTATCCCAGGAGCTGGTGGTACGCAGCGTTTGCCAAGATTAATTGGTGTTGGCAGAGCAAAAGAATTAATTTATACAGCAAGACGTGTTTCAGCACATGAAGCGAAGGAATATGGAATGGTAGAGTTTGTGGTACCAGCTCATCTATTAGAGGAAAAAGCAATTGAAATTGCAGAGCGTATTGCTAGCAATGGTCCAATTGCTGTTCGATTAGCAAAACAAGCAATCTCAAATGGTATACAAGTAGATTTACATACCGGATTACAAATGGAAAAACAAGCGTACGAAGGTGTCATCCATACGAGAGATCGATTGGAAGGATTACAAGCATTTAAAGAAAAACGTAAACCGATGTATAAGGGGGAGTAAATGTGCTAGAACAAAAACAACAATCCAATTCATTTCAAGAACGTGTTGAAACAATTAAACAAGGCGGCGCACCGAAATATCATGAGCAAAATAAAGCAAAGGGAAAAATATTTGTTCGAGATCGCCTAGCTCTTTTGTTTGATAACGGTGAATATGTAGAAGACGCATTATTTGCGAATTGTGAGCAAACAGGATTACCAGCAGATGGTGTTGTAACTGCAACGGGCAAAGTGCATGGTCGTACTGTATGTGTTATGGCTAATGATTCAACAGTGAAAGCAGGATCTTGGGGATCACGTACTGTTGAAAAAATATTACGAATCCAAGAAACAGCTGAAAAGTTACGTGTGCCACTTTTCTATCTTGTTGATTCTGCTGGTGCGCGCATAACTGATCAAGTTGAAATGTTCCCAGGACGCCGCGGTGCAGGGCGAATTTTCTATAACCAAGTGAAGCTATCAGGTAAGGTGCCGCAAATTTGTTTATTATTTGGGCCTTCTGCAGCTGGTGGCGCCTATATTCCTGCTTTCTGTGATGTCGTTATGATGGTTGAAGGTAATGCATCTATGTATTTAGGTTCTCCGCGTATGGCTGAGATGGTTATTGGTGAAAAAGTAACACTTGAAGAAATGGGCGGTGCCCGTATGCATTGCTCTGTATCAGGATGCGGAGATGTTTTATGCAAAACAGAAGAAGATGCAATTGCTCAAGCGAGACAATATATTTCTTACTTTCCAAGCAACTACTTAGAAAATGCTCCTACGATGAGACCTCAAGAACCAAAGCAGTTTGAAAAAACGTTAGAACAAATCATCCCAGAAAATCAAAATGCTCCTTTTAATATGAAAGATCTTATTAATCGCATTATCGATGAAGGCTCCTTCTTTGAAGTGAAAAAACTATTTGCCCAAGAACTTATTACAGGATTAGGACGAATCGATGGAAAGCCTGTTGGAATTATCGCTAACCAGCCGCGTATGAAAGGCGGCGTGCTATTCCATGATTCTGCTGACAAAGCAGCGAAGTTTATTAATTTATGTGATGCGTATCATATTCCATTATTATTCCTTGCTGATGTGCCTGGATTTATGATTGGAACAAAAGTTGAGCGAGCTGGTATTATTCGTCATGGTGCGAAAATGATCTCTGCAATGAGTGAAGCAACAGTACCAAAAATTTCAATTGTTGTGCGTAAAGCATATGGCGCTGGCTTGTATGCAATGGCAGGACCTGCCTTCGAACCAGATTGCTGTTTAGCATTGCCGACGGCTTCTATTGCTGTAATGGGACCTGAAGCTGCTGTCAATGCTGTATATGCAAATAAAATTGCAGCATTACCAGAAGAAGAGCGTGCAAGTTTTATTGCCGAAAAACGTGAAGAGTATAAAAAAGATATTGATATTTATCGTCTAGCATCAGAAATGGTGATTGACGGTATTGTTCACCCGAATGATTTACGTGAAGAGTTAAAGAAACGCTTTGAAATGTACATGAGTAAATATCAAGTATTTACAGATCGAAAACATCCAGTTTATCCAGTGTAAAAGCCCTATTTAGGGCTTTCTTGTTCGAAAAATAAGGAGGGAAAAACATTGAAACAAGCTGTTTGGTTTCCGACAGAAGAATATAAAGATAAAACACGTTTATATGGGTGGATGAAATCACTTGGTTATGAGGATTATGAAGCGTTTTATAATAAATCAATTGAAGAAACTGCATGGTTTTGGGGAGAAGCAGAGCGTGCAGTTGGCTATCAATGGATGGAGCCATACACAGAAGTACTAGATTTAGAAAATGGTACACCATTTGCACAGTGGTATACAGGGGGAACATGCAATGTAGTAGAATCTGCTTTATCTCGCTGGTTAGCAGAGGAAGAAACAAGAACACAGCCAGCTCTTATGTATGAAGGAGAGAATGGTACAACAAAATCGTTTACATATGAAGAACTTGATAATTGGGTGAGCCGAGTTGCAAATGGACTCAAGCATTCAGGAATTGAGAAAGGTGATCGCGTAACGATTTATATGCCGATGATACCTGAAACAGTTGTTGCCATGCTGGCAGTAATGAAAATCGGCGCGATTATTTCCCCAATTTTTTCGGGTTTTGCAGCTGATGCAGTCATGACGCGTGTACAAGCAGCAGGCTCAAAAATGATTATTACAGCTGATGGATTTTCACGTCGTGGTAAAATTGTTTCTTTAAAAGATGAGGTAGATAAGGCGTGTGAAGAATGTCCATCTGTTGAGAAAGTTGTTATTGTTCGCCATGCGGGAAATGATTTTACACCTCATAACTATGACGTTTCATGGAGTATTCTTGAAAAAGAAAAACCATTTACACATGCTGAAGAAATGAAGAGTGATGATCCACTTATGCTCATATATACATCAGGGACGACTGGAAAACCAAAAGGAACAGTACATACACATGCTGGATTTCCTCTGAAATCGGCATTTGATGCAGGATTTGGTATGAATATTAAGCAAGGTGATCGTGTATTATGGGTTACTGACATGGGCTGGATGATGGGACCATTTCTATTATTCGGTTCTCTTATTAATGGAGCGACAATGGTAATGTATGAAGGTGTCCCAGATTATCCGGAGGCAGGTCGATTGTGGGAAACGGTTGACCGATACCAAATTACTCATCTTGGTATTTCACCAACATTAATTCGAGCATTGATGGCAAAAGGTGATGAGCATGTAAAGAAACATTCTCTAGAGAGTCTAGAAGTATTTGCGTCAACGGGTGAACCATGGAATCCAGATCCTTGGATGTGGCTCTTTGAAACAGTTGGAAAAGGAAAAGTACCAATTTGTAACTATTCGGGAGGAACAGAAATTTCTGGCGGGATTTTTGGGAATGTCTTAGTTAAACCAATCGCACCGATTAGTTTCAATGCATCTTTACCTGGAATGGCAGCTGTTGTGTTAGATGAACAAGGTAATCCAATTCGTGATGAAGTTGGAGAATTATGTCTAGAAAAGCCTTGGGTTGGAATGACGAAAAGTTTCTGGGAAGATGACGAACGTTATGTTAATACATATTGGTCACGTTTTGGAAATAAATGGGTACATGGTGATTGGGTTATTTATGACGGGGAACAATACATCATTACTGGACGCTCCGATGATACATTAAATATTGCAGGAAAACGTATTGGACCCGCTGAATATGAATCAATTCTTGTAAAGCATAATCATGTAATAGAAGCAGCGGCAATTGGGGTGCCAGATGAAGTGAAAGGTGAAGTTTGTCATTGCTTTGTTGTCTTACGAGAAGGAGTAACATTCACAATGGAGCTAAAAAAAGAATTAATGAGTTTAGTAAACTCTCATATTGGAAAAGCGTTATGTCCAAAAGATATACATGTTGTAGAAGATTTACCGAAAACACGCAATTCTAAAGTAATGAGACGTGTGATTAAAGCAGCATACTTAGGAAAAGAGTTAGGAGATTTATCTTCACTTATAAATCCAGAGGTTGTCCCACATATTCAAGGGTTACAATCTAGTCAAATATGAAATAAAAGATGAGCCCTTTTATGAAAAGAGCTCATCTTTTATTGTGATAACAATAAATAGAATAAGGGAAAATCGCTTGACATGAAGAAATAATAAGTGGAATCCTTTATTTTATAATTTTAGACATTATTTTTCAATTGGAGAAGGGTTAGGGAAGAATTATCGAGCTTAAAAGGAGTAAAAGAGAATGATTCAACTTGATTATTTTGAAAGAAAAGACTTTAACCAACTTATAGATTGGATTGATTCGGAAGAGTTTTTATTACAGTGGGGAGGACCGGTATTTACATACCCATTACAGGAAAAGCAACTAGAGAAGTATATAGAGAATGCCAATCATGAGAATGCAGATGTATTTGTATATAAAGTGATAAAACAAGATACTGGAACGGTTATCGGGCATATTTCACTTGGGAAAATTGATCGAATAAATAAGTCTGCAAGAATCGGGAAAGTTTTAGTTGGCGATAAAGATATGAGGGGAAAATCTATTGGAGAAAAGATGATAAATGCGGTTCTTAATGTTACATTTGAAGAATTAGAATTAAATAGAGTTTCCCTTGGGGTATTTGATTTCAATATAGCTGCTATCGCATGCTATGAAAAGGTTGGGTTTGTAAAAGAAGAGTTTCTGAGAGATGCACGTAAAATAGGGAATGAGTATTGGAACTTATGGGAAATGAGCATTTCGTACAATAAGTGGTGTAGTATACAGTAGAACCGTTTTAGAATAAAATTGAGTAAATTACATCTATATAATTAGATGTAATTTACCTGTTCTATAGAAATCTTATAAACTAAGTACAATGATATTATAATTTGTACAATTCTTCTTGGGGGTATATTATGAATCAAAAACCAAAAATAATCTCTATCGCAGCTGTCTCTGGAGGAGGGAAAACTACAATTACAGAGGGACTAAATCGTAAACTACATCACTCTAAAGCTTTATATTTTGATAACTATGATTTTGATGAATGTCCATCAGATATTTGTAAATGGGTTGATGAAGGAGCGGACTACAACAAATGGATATTGACGCCTCTTATTACTGACGTTCAGTCTCTCCTAAATAATACTGAGCTTGATTATATTTTGCTAGATTATCCTTTTGCGTATTTAAATAGTGAGATGCGAAAATTTATTGATTTAGCTATATATATTGATACCCCTCTAGATATCGCAATGGCTAGAAGGATATTAAGAGATTTTACAGAAAATCCAATAGACGAAGTACATAACGATTTAAAACATTATGTATCAGATGGAAGAAAGGCTTATTTAGAGATGGTTAACAAGGTAAAATCAAATTCAGATATTGTTGTTGATGGTTCCTACCCTATAAGTTTGATTGTTAGTCAAATATTAGGAGAAATAAAGAAAAGAGAATTATAATAAATTTCCCTTTAATCCAGTAAATATTTGTAAGGGGGTGTGACAAATGTTCCTACTGTCATTGTATAACCCCCTTTGTTAAAAATAGCATCATGAAATGAAAGAATTTTCTGTTTAAATGTTATAATCAAATAAACTGTGATCTATTGGTAGAGGAGCAAAAGATGATAAGTAAAGAACAAGAAAGACACGTACAGATAGACAGCTTTAAATTATATACTAAGATATTACAAGGAAAGAAGGCTAAACCAGTAATTATTATGGAGGCCGGCTATGGTGATTATTCAAAAGCCTGGGAAGAAATTTCAAAGGAAATTGTAGAATATGGGACAGTGATTTTATATGATCGAGCTGGACTAGGGAAAAGTGAAGAAAGTTCTAGTAGGCGAATTAGTTCTGAGATAGCTAAGGAACTGAGAGCGTTATTAGATGAGTTACAGTTAAAACCTCCTTATATATTGGTAGGACACTCCTATGGAGGTATAAATGCTCGTTTGTTTGCTTCTTTTTATCCAGAAGAAACTTTAGGAATCATATTGGTAGATTCCACACCAGAAAATTATAAAGAAGATTTTCTACCTATCATGCCTGTTGAATTTCAAAAAGCATATTACAAGCAATTTATATATGAAAGTACATACGAAGAATTTATGTATAGCTTGGGTGAGGCGAAACGGTGTTGTAAATCAATAGGAAATATTCCGCTTGTTGTAGTTGCGGCAGGTAAAAAAGCTTTTTATTCTAAGGAAGCTCAAGTGAAGTGGTTGCAATTACAAAAAGACCTATTAAAGTTATCAACATGTCATAAGTTTATGATTGCTCCTAATAGTGGTCATTATATTCAACGAGATGAGCCAAAGTATGTGATAGATGCTGTTAAATGGGTTATAGATTATACACAATAAAGAGAGGAGAGATTCAATTGGAGACCTTATTTCGATACAATTGGCAAGTAAGAGAGGAGTGGTTTGAATGGTGTAAGCAGCTTTCAAAAGAAGCATTACTTTGTAAACGAATTGGAGGAGTTGGGGGGATTTTGCGAACACTATTTCATATTGTAGATGTGGAGTATAGCTGGATTCGTGCTCTTCAAGGAAAGGAGGATGTTGAACCACAATTTCAAGAGTATCAGTCACTTCAGAAAGTGAAAAAACTTTCGGACTCCTATCGAGAAGAACTGGGACTCTTTTTACAAGCATGGTCGAGTGATTTAGAGAATAAAATATTAACAGCTTCATGGACAGATAAGACGTATACATATGGTGAGGTTGTGCGGCATGTGATTGCGCATGAAATACATCATATTGGTCAATTATCTATATGGTCTAGAGAATTGGACATTCAGCCAATCTCAGCTAATTTAATTGGAAGAGGTTTGTTGGGATAGATTAGACAGATATATTATTAGCACTTGTCTATTTAATTTCAGTCTTATAAGGGAGGGTGCAAGGTGAACGAAAACAATAGTTTTGTTGAAATGCAGAATAAACAAGATATTAAATTTTCGATTATTATCCCTGCTCATAACGAAGAGAAATATATCGGCCGATGTCTTGATTCTATTGTTGCTTCATCCAAATATTGTAAAAATCAAGTAGAGGTAATTGTTGTATTAAATCGTTGTAGTGATCGCACAGAAGAAATTGCACAATCTTATCATTGTATAACTTTACAAGATGAGAATAAGAACCTATCTAAAATTAGAAATGCTGGAGCGAAAATAGCTCGAGGAGAAATCATTGTTACAATAGATGCTGATAGCTGGATGAGTGATAATATGTTAAGAGAAATAGATGACTATTTAAAAACTGGAAAATATATAGGAGGGGGAGTAAGAGGGAAATTTGAACGTATTTCACTAGGAATTATCGTTTCAGGATTATTGTTAATTATTCCCCTTATTTTTAAATATGGATTTGTTTCTGTCGGAATGTTTTGGTGTTATCGAAAGGATTTTGAAGCAATTGGTGGTTTTAACGAGGATTTATTAATGGCTGAAGATGCAGAATTTGCAATGCGTTTAAAAAAATACGGTAAGGTCCATGGAAAAGGCTTTACTACCATTAAGAAAGCTTATATGACAACATCTTGTAGGAAATTTGATGAGCATGGTGATTGGACTTTAGTAAAGAGACCTCAAATTATTTTGGCATATTTAAAGGGAACCAATAAAAAATATGCAGATGAATTATATTATGAAAAGAAAAAAGAGAAATAAGGAAAACCGACTTATTTAGAAATATAAGCCGGTTTTTTATGTAAAAGAGGTCTTTTATTTAAAAATCCTCTGAATCTTTTTTTCGTATATACACTACCATTGAGATGACAATAATCAAGAAAATCGTTATTGTTTGTACGAAAAGGTTCTTGAACGAAAGTGATGATACCCATGATGTAACATAATCTTTAAGAGATTGAAGAGATGGAAAATGAGTAGGGTCAAAACCATAATTGAATAATTTTTTTGACTCTATAAATGAGGCGTTTTCTCCATTTGTCTCTAATACAACTGAAATAAGCCTTTTATTTCCTTGCTTCGCGGTTCCAACGAAACTATAGCCAGTAGTATTCGAGAAACTAGTTTGTAAACCATCAGCACCTTTAAGTTTTACGTTTTTATCAAGCGAATATAACATTTTATTTGTATTAAAAATATGAGTCTCTTTGAAGGTGAATTGATAAGAGGTCAATCTACTAATTTCTAATATAACTGGGTAATCATTAATTAAGTGGCGAGCTAATTTCGAGGCGTCTAAAGCAGTAATTTGGGAGTTTTGATCTTGTGTATTTGTCATCCCAGTTGCATTTGCAAAATAGGTTTTTCTAGATAATCCTAATTGTTTGGCTTTTTCATTCATTAGCTCTTTAAAGCCCTGTTCGTTTTTTGATATATGCTCTGCTAAAGCTAGTGCAGCTCTATTGTCTCCTGTTAAAACAATCGCGTGAAATAGGTCGCGAATGGTTACCTGTTCTCTATTTGCTATATCAATGTTATTTCCTTCAACCTGGAAGATTTGATTGTTTATCTTCACATGATCTTCCCATCTGATTACACCATTATGTATCTGTTCTAACACAATATATTCCGTCATCAATTTGGATACGTTAGCTGTGGGAAAGGGAGTGTCTTCATTTTTTTTATAAACAACTTTACCTGTAGAGGCATCTATTAAAATAGCTGATTTAGCTTTAACAGTAGGTCCATTTACATAAACATAAAAATATAACACAATAACTGCAGTGATAAGAAAAGATAAGAATAGAATCATTACTTTTTTTAAGAATTGCATAAGCGATCCTCCTATTATTACATCAATATCACTATTGTAAAAATTAATAATTAACAAGGGAGAAAGAAAAAGTAAAGAATTTCTAAAGAATGTTAAGGAATCATTAAATATTGGATAATTATAGAAAAAGGTTCGATTCCTTAAGTTAAGAAATCGAACCTTGGAGAAAATATAAATCGTTTTACTATTTATAGGGAAGTAATTTTACCGTGAAAGTTGTTTTTTCTTCATCGCTATATACTTCAATAGTTCCATTGTGAAGTTCCACGATACTTTTGGAAATTGCTAACCCAAGTCCAGATCCCCCGGTATATGTAGAGCGAGATTTTTCAACGCGATAGAAACGCTCAAAAATATGAGGGAGATCAGTGCTTGGAATAGGCTGTCCATAATTGGTAATCTCAATTGTAATCATATTATTGACTTCATATGCAGTAATATCAATATTGTTCCCATCGCTTCCGTAAGTGATCGCGTTTATAATTAAATTCTCAAATACACGTACTAATTTATCACCATCAGCGAGTACCATTAGCTTTTGAGATGGAAAAGAAGGTCTACACTCAATATTTGCTTCTTGGAGCTGTATACGAAATTGGACGGTTAATTGTCCCAGTAATTCAATCATATCAATAGGTACATAATTTAGACTTAGCTCCTTATTTTGAACACGCGTATATTCAAACAAGTCGGTCATCAACATATTTAAACGGTTCACTTTATCATAAATAACTTGAATATAATGACGTAGTTCAACTTCATCTCTATAATTATCATCATGGATAAGATTTACATAGCCAACAATTGATGTTAGCGGGGTTCGCAAGTCATGTGATACATTTGTTATCAGTTCACTTTTAGCTTGCTCGGTTTGACGCTCTTCTTCAATGGAAACTTTTAATTGTTCAACAATTTGATTCACGCCAGTTGCTAATTCTTTTAAATAATTATGTTGCAAAATGGAAACCTTATGATTAAAGTTTCCGTTTGCGATGTAACGGATTTCCTCAATCATTTTTTTAATACAAGCTCCATAGTATAATTTCTTTTCGTGGCGATAAAAAATATAAACATAGAACGAGAAAATAGAGAACCAATATAGATAAGATATCATCATAGCCCAAAGAGATTCTTTTAATCCCCTATATTTTTCATAGCCAATAATTCTGACGATTTCTTTACTTAATTCTGTTAATGTAAGGGAACTATCGATTACGCTTGTAACAAGACGATACATAACAACTTCAGTAATAGGTGTAAGTAAAAGCGCTAATAAAAGCCAAAAAATAATTTTCCATTTTGGAATGACTTTTAATATTTCAAATGCTTCATTTCTCAATTTTATAACCTACTCCCCAAACAGTATGAATCAGTTTTTCAGCATTTATGCCAGTTTCAAGTTTATCCCTTAAGTTACTAATGTGAACCATTACAGTTTTGTTAGAACCGTAACCATCTTCGTTCCAAACTCTTTCAAATATTTCTTCTGAGCTAAATACTCTACCAGTATTACTGCCAAGTAAATATAAGATATCAAATTCAATAGATGTAAGTTTAATATAGGATCCATTTACTTTAACAGTATGATTATGTTTATGTATTTCGACAGAACGAATGCGAATAATACCGTCCTCTTTTATTTGTGATGCAGTATGCTGGAATGAAGATCTACGTAATAATGCTTTCACTCTAGCGATTAATTCTAGTGGATTAAATGGTTTAATCATATAATCATCTGCACCTGTCATAAGACCTAATATTTTATCCATATCCTCCGCTTTTGCGCTTAGCATAAGAATAGGTACTGTGTTCTCTTCTCTAACTTTCTGACAAACTTCCAATCCATTACGCTTTGGCATCATAATATCTAGAATCATAAGATCAATTTGATGCATAGATAGCATATGTAAAGCTTCATCACCATCATAAGCTTTATAAATATTGTAGCCTTCATTTCGTAAATAAACGGCAAGTAATTCGACAATTTCTTTATCATCATCAATAATTAAAATATTTTTTTCCATTGGATATTTAAATTCCTTTCTTTTCATTTCATCGACATTAATATAATAACAAACATTTGGGTGTTAGGGCTTAAGATTCTATATAAAATTTCATGTAACGTATTAAAAAGGGATTTAAAAAATATATCACGAATAAGAAATGTAAGGATTATCTTTTATTCATGATATCTTGAATAAAAGTTTTATTGAGAAGAGAGTAACATATTACATAAAAAACTATATCTATTCGAGCCAGCTGAAGAAGATGTATTTTTTGTCAATGTAACCAAAGATATTATCATGTTTATTTATGATGATAGAGGATGTGAGGTCATTGCGAAGAATAAAGAAATAATAAGGTATTTATATGAAAAATATAAAAATTGGATTCCATGTTATAAGCGAGAAAGTATTGATGATTTATTCAAATGAAAATAGGAGGAAGTGAAAAGTGTAATGAAGCGTATTGCAATTGTATCTGCATGGGAACCAGAACTTACATATTTGCATCATCATTATCCAAGTCATCGTGTAGAAAAGCGAGCAGCTTGGGAATTTCATTTTCATTCTATAGATGAATTAGAAGTGATATCTGTAATTACCGGTGTTGGAAAAGTAAACTGTGCTAGTTGTGTACAGTTACTAATAAGTGAATTTCAGCCAGAACAATTATTTATGACTGGAATCTGCGGAAGTTTATCTGAGAAAGTAAAAAACTGTCATATTGTTGTAGCACTTAAAACATTACAGCATGATGTGACAGCTGCGGGAACAGGAACAGATAGTTTCGATTTATATACCAGCAGAGCAGCTCCTATTGAAACAACAAAATATCTTGTGAGACAAATGAAAAAAATACGTTCTTATGATCCTGTACATTTTGGTACCTTTATATCGGGAGATCAGCGAATTCGTAGTACAGATATGAGATACTTACTCCATACTGTATATGGTGCATTAGCTGTTGATCAAGAAATCGCTGCTTTTGCATATGTATGTCATGTAAATAAGAAACCGTTCTTATGTTTAAAAGCAGCATCAGATCAAGCGAATGACAAAACAGCGGAAGAACAAAAAGTATTTAAAATGTTAGCATGTGAGAGAGCGTGTGAATATTTAATTGCGTTTTTACGTGTATATGAAGTAACTACAGCTCGTCAATAAATCATTATTTTTTAGAAGGAGCCTAACTTTAACAATGCAAATAATAAATAAAATAGCAATTATCGGCGCAAACGGAAAGGCTGGTAAATATCTTGTAAATCAAGCACTACAAGAAGGATACTTTGTTCGTATTCTTACACGAAATCCAGAAAAATTTAAACAATCCCATGAGCATTTGGATGTTATAAAAGGAGATGCTCGAGATGTTTCTGCAATACGTCAATTATTACAAGGTTGCAATGGTGTTATTAATGCGGTAGGTCAACCTAAAAAAGAGTCATATATATTTAGCACGGTTACGAATCATATTTTAGAAGTAATGGAAGAATACAAAATAAAACGATATATTCTCGTTTCTGGGGGTTCATTGGATGTACAAGGAGATCGAAAGAGTTTACTAAATAGAATAGGTGCAATGTTATTTCGTTTATTTCTTTCGGATATGATGAAAGATAAGTATAAGGAATTACACTTGATACAAAATAGTAATGTAAATTGGACTATAGTGCGATTGCCTTTTGTTGTAGAGGGAGAAGGTAGCAGTAGAGTAAAAGAAAGTCTCGTAGATTTACCAGGAATTAAGATTCAAAATGGCGATATTGCTCCGTTTATTATAAAGCAAATGAATGATGATACGTACAACCGAAAATGTCCGTTTATTTCAAATTTATAGGAAAAGGTGGGTGGGAGTTTTACTATGATTCAATATAAAAAATGTAGCGAAGTAAATATAGATTTAGTGTATGGAGCTTTTCGAGATGGTTTCTCTGATTATATTATAAAGATGGAAGTTTCAAAAGAGAACTTTATAGAAAGATTTTTCGGTCCAGAAGGGAATAAACTGGAACACTCTCATGTAGCACTAGACGAAAATAAAGCAGTTGGTGTTATACTTGGTGGCATCAAAGACTATGAAAGTATAAAAACAATGAGATGTGGAACATTAGCGGTTCACCCTGACTTTCGCGGTACTGGTGTTAGCCATAAGTTATTTGAACTTCATAAAGCAGAAGCGATAAAAAATGGATGCCAACAACTGTTTCTTGAAGTTATTGTTGGTAATGATAGAGCGATTCAATTTTATGATAAATTAGGATATGAAAAAATATATGACCTTTCTTACTATAATCTAAAGGATTTTTCAAAACTGAGAAGTAAGAGTATGGAAAATATAGAAATAAAGCAAATTAAGTTTCATGAGTTTCAAATAAGAGTGCAAAAATGGTTGAACTTTCATATAAATTGGCAAAATGATCTCGATTATATGAAGAAAACAGAAAATGTGTATTATGGTGCTTATATTGATAATGACTTAAAGGGATGCATCTGTATAAATAAAAACGGGAAAATTAGTTTTTTATTTGTAGATAAAGAGTGTAGAGGAATTGGGATGGCTACAAGTTTATTACAAATAGTAAGCAAAGAATTACAGCTTGCCAGTCTTTCTATTGGATTCCCTAATAACGGTTTGCTTGAAGGCTTTGTAAAAAAATGCGGGTTTGAAAAAAGTCCGTTGGCTCAGTATGAAATGTATTTTACATTGTAATGTTAAGCTGAAAATAGGAAAATCTTTCAGCTTCATACTGTAAAAGAAACTGAAGGATTTATATTTTTTATTTGCTTTTTGATGTGATAGTGAACTGAAAATAACTTAGTGACTGTAATAAATTATGTAACTGAATTCAAATGGAGGTATGACAATGTTAGCTCTAATAGAGAAAAGAGATAATGAATATGTAGCTCAATTTAATCGTCTGTTACATTATTCAGTAGAACAAGTTTGGGCTGTATTAACAGAGAATGAAAAGCTAACAAGATGGATGCCAAACCTTCACGTAGAGGATTTGCGAAAAGGAGGTATGATAAAATTTGATATGATGGATGGTTCAGGTGAATTTATTGATATCGATATTTTAGAATGTCAAATCAATTCGGTATTAGAATTTACATGGGGAGAAGATCGAGTTCGATTTGAAATACATAAAAATCCAGAAGGTTGTCTATTTGTATTAAAGGAGTTTATTCATGAAATAAATGATCACACACCAAAAGACTTATCTGGATGGCATATAGGCCCCACACGACCAAAAAAAGAAAATTGTACGTTAAGGAAATATTTTACAAATAACAGGACGATTCTCGTAGATTTAAAGAATCGTCCTGTTATTACTTCCTTTTTATTTTAGTTTCTCGCAATGGACGTAAATTTTCAAAAGTAACCTTTTGATTTAAATTCCATACGTAATCGCCTGTGAGTGTGATATGTTCCCATCCCAGTGGAGAAATGTGTTGAATATATTCCTCCGGAATATGAGTACCATTAGTACGTAATGTCTCTATTGCACGAGAGATATAGACTGCATTCCAAGTTACAATTGCAGAGATAAGAAGTTGAAGTCCACTTGCCCGATGTAATTGATCTTCATATGAACGATCACGAATTTCTCTTAATCGATTAAAAAACACAGCTCTTGCAAGAGAATTTTTACTTTCCCCCTTATTTAACTCCACATGAACTTTTCGCCTATGATCAGGATCTTGTATCCATTTCAGCATATATAAACTTCTTTCTATTCGACCAATTTCACGAAGTGCTACAGATAAGCTATTTTGTCTGGGATATGATGCTAGTTTCTTTAAAATAAGCGAAGCTGTAACTGTCCCTTGGCGTACAGAACTAATTAACCGTAATATATCATCCAAATTTTCGCGTATCTTTTTTACTTGGATTGTCCCACCTATCATAAAATTAACATGGTCATATATTGTTGGCGCTGACAATGTATAGAGTTTATGATTACCAATTGTTTTAATTCTTGGAGAAAATCGAAAACCTAGCATATGACACATGCCAAATACATGGTCAACAAAGCCTGCTGCATCTGTATAATGCTCCTCAATTTGTAAATCTGTTTCATGATAAAGTAATCCATCGATGATATGCGGTGCTTCTTCAGAAGAGCTAATAACTTGGACATAAAATGGATGATATTGATCTGATATATGTGTATAAAAGCTTACACCTGGTTCACTCCCATATTTCCCATTCACCTGCGCTAATGGACTTGAAGTTCCGCCTGCACGAAAGAATTGTCCATCAGAAGAAGATGTAGTCCCATCTCCCCAATATATAGAAAAGGGTTGCTTATGATGAAAATTAACAATATCTCCAAGTGTTTTCGTATAGTTCTCATCTCTTATATACCAATCTGCTATCCAGGACAACTGTGCATAAGAAATATTTGGGCATGCATCTGCCATTTTACTTAGCCCTAAATTGATACCATCTGATAAAATTGCCGCAAATAAAACAGATTTTTCTTTTGGTGGCATTTGTGTATGAAGATGAACAAAATGCTTACTAAAATGCGTCCAAGAATCTACTTCCACTAATAAATCTGTTAACTTAATTCGTGGTAACAACTCATATACAAGTCGAGTAATTTCTTCTACACCATCAGGAACCATTTTTTTAAGTGGAGTAACCTGGATCTTACCTCCGTATACTGTTACATCTGGTAACTGTTGATTAGTAATTAAATGATTTACTGCAGAAAGCTCTTTGTCTAATTGTTCAAAGCGTTTTTGTAGATATTCATCTACATTTTCTGTGAATTCTAACGGGATTTGTTTTGTTTGTTTCATTTTATTCCACGTATGTACCGGTAAAAGATAGTCTTCAAAGTCTTTATATTGTTTACTTCCTTGTACCCACATGTCACCCGAACGAAGGCTGTTTAATAGCTCTGAAAATACACTGAATTCATAGTAGTGCCGATTGATTTCGTTGTCTTGATACACATATTTCATCCATTTAGGTTTTATAAAATCTGTTGGCGCATTTTCAGGAAGTTTTCGTCTTCCACCTTCATTTAAAGTTTGTAATATCTCTAATGCCTGTAATAAGGTTTGGCTTGTTGAAGAAGCTTTAAAAATATATCGATTCAATAACCGAGGGGCCATTTTACGAAAATGACCATAGTGATTATCAAGTAAATCTAAATAATCAAATTCTATTGGTCTAGCTAAATCTTCAGCTTGTTTCACAGATTGAATAAATTGTTCCCAGGGTATTATAGATTGTAAAGCTTCAAAGGGATCTTCTTCTGATTCTTTTGCCTCAATTAATGCTTTTCCTATCTCTACATAAAGCCTAACTTTTTCATTGATAGATTTTCCATCCTTTTGAAATTGCCTGTTGTGTTTATTTTCTCCACGATCAAATATTCTTCCCATTAATTTGGCGAACATATCTAACCCTTGGTCTATTAAAAATGCATAAATATGAATAAGAAAAGCTATAATGGTTGCATATCGCTTTGATTCATGAAACCTGGATAAATGTTGTATGGAATAACGTGATCCCTCACGGGCCATCTGTATTAATCTATTTTGGTGTATATCTTTACCATTATCTAAAGGCAAGTCTAAACTTTGAATAAACTTTAACCGATCCAAAATCTCATGAAAATTCTTAAGAGAAATTACACCTGGTAGTTGACGTAACCAAGATAAAGATGAGTTTCTCTTTTCATCATTGGTGTAAAGTAAATTATCTAATTGTATATATTGCTGTACAGAAATTCCTTTGGTTAAATGTTTGAAAATTTTTCTTCTAGCACGCTCTCGTACAGACCAAGCTAAATGTTCTACCGCATAGACTGCTGGGAGAATAATCTTACGCTTCCTCATCTCATGAATAAGAGCTTCTACTAATAAGTATCCATTTTCTATTTTCATAGCTATAGGAAGAAGCCAACGAGCCAATTCACGATATTCTTTTAGCGTAAAAGAACGTAAATTGAAAAAATGTCTTATTTTGGCCAAATGCTCTCGTCGTGTTGTATCACGTGTTCGTGCGTAATTATCTATCTCTAAAGGTGATATTCCTATTTGTTTCGCAATAATCTTTACAATAAATTGGGGTACTTCTTCCTTTGCTGATAATGCTCGCCCTGGAAAACGTAAATAAGACAGTTGAATAGCAAATCCTAATCGGTTATGATCACCACGCTGTTGATTAACTATTTGTAACTCTTCATCAGATAATGTGTAATAGCGAATTAATTCACGTTCATCCATCTGACTAGGAATTTCATAAAAAAATGTTCTTTGTGCATCTGTAAGAAGTTCTCTCGTTTTCACTATCTAATTCCATTCTTCTGAAAAATCAGTTATTATCAATAGAGTATACCCTATTGATAATAATTTGTCTCCTTGATAATAAAGGGTTCGCAGACTATCAATAGCACTTATCAAAATTAAAGAGAAAAAAGGTGAAAAAATGATATATGGATATGCTCGTGTCAGTGCACAAGATCAAAATTTAGATACACAGATAGAACAACTTCTAAAATATGGGGTCGATAAGATTGTTAAAGAAAAAATCAGTGGTGTAAGTCAAGAAAAAATAGAATTAGATGAGTTACTTTCGCAATTAATAAAAGGAGATACACTCGTGGTCACAAGAATGGACCGGCTAGGCCGAAATACAATTCAATTGCTACAATTTGTTGAACATCTTCGTGAAAAAGGCGTACACTTTGCGGTTTTAAATTTAGGAATTGACACAAGGACTCCAACAGGAAAATTCTTTTTAACAGTTATGTCGGCCTTTAGTGAATTAGATCGAGAAATGATTAAGGAAAAACAAATTGCTGGAATCAAACTTGCAAAGCAAAAAGGAGTTTATCGAGGTCGAGTGAGAAAATATACAGAACAACATGCTGGTATGAACCATGCGATTGAATTACGCCAACAAACAAAAAAAACGATTAAAGAGATTTGTGCAATTACAGGTGTAAGTCAGGCCTCACTATATCGCAAGTTAAGAGAATTGAATGGAACGGATTCATAAATCAGAGAACCGATTCCTTTACATAAGAATCGGTTTTCTTCTATACTATAACGATTTTCTTTTTTGGGGTCGTGTCGGGCCATGTACACAAATTCATTAGATGAAGAAGTAAATAGTTAAATTTTCATTGGAAATTTAGCGAAATAAACTGAGGACATCTTCCTCAATACTTAAACTAGACTAAGGGAACCAGTTAATTTTCGTTCAAATAAAAAATGGATAATCAATAATTATCATCCATTTTTCTAAATTTCATTTTACATCAAGTATGCAAAGGTTATTGTAATTTGTCTATTTTCCAAGCTAAATCTGGTACCCTAACATGAAGGTTTTTGTCATTTTTTATCTGTTTTATATACTCTGACGATATATCTACTAAAAAGATGTTATTATCATTTTGCATAGAATTTAATTTATTAGTTGAAAAGTTTTCCATTTCTATAATTGCACTTGTAACACCAATAAATTTAACATTTTGATTTCTTGTAACATCATCAAACTTATTTTGATCAAAAAGTTGTGTTCCTTTTTGTGTCCCAGATATAGTTACCCAATTTCCGTCTTGATCATTAGCTTTAATTTCATATGACTTTATTTTGAAGTTATATTTTTGCTGTAATTCTTGTAATTGTTCAATTGATAGAGGTTCTTTGAAAGTTATTACACCTTCTGATATTGAATCAATTTTTTGTGCAATTTCAATCTGTTTTTCCTTATATTTTTTTAATTCTTGTTTATTATTCACTTTTGGAATTACTGAAAACTTTTCTCTACCAGCTTTTTTATGCGAAATAGCCTGCATTACTTCATTACTAGCCTCTTTATCTTCTCTTGTTGTTTCTTGTGGTTTATTAATTCCTTTTCCATTTTTCGAAAGTGTTTGTTGTTCTTTAGCTAACGTCGGAGCCAAATACCACGATGTTTGATCAATTAAATCATAATGTATACCTTCCATTTCATTGTTTGTTGGATTCCATGCGGACCTTTGAACAATGAAATTAAGGGTCCCACTTCTAGCGGAATCTGTTACTTTTCGCCAAGTCGTTTGGAATGCATAATATTTATGAGCTTCAATCATCGCAGTTAGGCTGTTAACATAAACTTCAGCTTCTTCGACGAATTGATCTCCATTATCATTATCTGTATCAAAACCAGGGTCTGGTAAGTTCGTATAATACCACCCAGTATGGTATAGATTATCGCTTACATTGTTGATTTCAAGAGTTAAATAATATGCAGAGTTATGTAGATTAGTAGCAGTAGAATCAAATCGGATATTATTAAATGCTCCGACCATTTCATAAGGATCACTATAGGCAGTGAAAGAGAGTCCACTATAACCGTATGGTGACCATGGGAATGAACTACCAACCGAAAAATCAGTATCTCTAATTGCTGCACTACTTGAATTAGGGGCAGCTAACAAAGTAGCTAGTCCTAATATTGGTAAGATCTTTTTTAAACATTTAGTTTTTTTCATTTATTACTTCTCCTCGCTCTTTAATATTTACTCAGAACTATTAACTCTGTCCAAACGACAATTATCCTTTTTTTTACATGTATTTTTATGGCATTTGTCGAAATGTTTTTGATTTTAATGGTGCGAAAAATAAAATGGACATCTAATAATTTAGATGTCCTAGATTAGTATATTTAATTATTATTTCTTGATAAATCAGTTAATCCTTTCAAAAGAAATAACACACTGACCATCCAAATTAATCCAACTTCTGCTATTTTTATTGAATTATCTTCAGAAGTCATAACTTCATTCGTGGAATTCCCAGTTAATACATTGATGAATATACTTATCCCAAAGCTTAAAGTTAAAAAATGAAATATAACCCATAAATAACCCTTTTTTTTATGTCTTATCCATAAGTATATTGTATACAAAATTGCAATACATATGACGATTGAAAAACCTATTATTAAGTATGAACGTACCTCTTCTTCCATTGGTATGTGCATATTTCATCACCTCAAGGCTTTCTTATATTAAACTGTAACCTGCTTTGAAATTTCCATTTGCTTTCAAAAAAAATATCTATCATTGATTTCTTCTTTTATTTCAAAATAGTCTTCCAAAGTATCTTGTACATGATACAAGGTTTCGACATCTAAAAATGTAATCCCTTTTCGCAATTTGTTTTTATAAGCGATTATTTAAATAGAGAGGAGAGGGAAGTAAATAAGGATCAATAAGAAAAAGGTTAATTTTGAAAAATTACGTCCATTATGGGAAACTAAAATTAAAAGAAAGTAATAAAAACCCGATTCTTTAAATACATGAGAATCGGGTTTTGTATGTAAAATATTTCCTTAACGTACAATTTTCTTTTTTTGGTCGTGTGGGGCCTATATGTTTAGAAATCTTTTCTTCTGTACTAGATGGCTATGATATGGAGTTTCCAAAAGATGAGTGGGAAAAATGGTATGAAAGATATAAGCAGTAGCTAATAAAATTCGAAAATAATGATATAAATGAACCTTATTATTATGTAATTATTATATGATAAAAATGTTTTTATCGTGGAATAAAAAAGTTTTGACAGTGTTTGTTTACTGTGACCTTTCAACCCAATATGGTCTCTTGAAAAATACATTAACATTTATTGAACATGATGGGAAACGGAAACGGAAACGGAAACGGTTATAGAAGGAACTCTGCTGTCAGCAACTGAAGAAGAATATAAAACATTCCAAGAAGTATATGTGAGAGTTAAATAAGAGTTAACAGTAATATAAAAAGAAACACCCTATAAAATAGACTTTTTTAAGTGTCTATTTTATAGGGTGTTTTTTGTACGAAAGGAAAGTGTTAGGATTGAAGAAATTTCAACTGGAAAGGTGCTTCTTACAGATATCACCTATCTAGTTTACGGTAATAATAAGAAAAACTTATTTGTCTACGATTCAAGACGGATACACTAACGGAATCTTAGCTTACCATGTTTCAAATCAGATAGTGTAAAGACCGTTATAATACCTATTTTTGTATCCTAGCTATAATATAATCTCTTCAGAATAAAATTAGCAGGCAAGATGTTCATTATTAGTATTTCACTTTACATTGATTTCTTTTTCAATTTAAATTTCCTGTTTAAAAAAATTATTATTAATTTACTAGTTAGATATGAAATGAAAATGTATATAAAATATGCTATAACAAAATTATTTGCTACAACATTCATTTGCTTATAAGCGTATATAAAGAATAGTGCTAATAAAATTCCAAATAATATTGGCGCAACAAAAACGTTCCTTACAATAATTGTGATTAGGATGCTTAAAAATATACAGGTTAAAGGAATATACAAAATTAACATTTCAATAAAACCTTGTGATGATTTAAAGTATTCCATAAACGTGTCCATAACACACATCCTTTTTGCACAATTTTATCATGAATTAATATAAAAAAACTTTGTCTCTACTTTTTATAAACGAAATTTAAAGTAAAAAATATATAACATTATATTCCAATTAAATACTAATTATTCCAATTGGTTGGGCTATCATATAAAATATAATAGAATTTTATATGATAAAGTATGCTTTGTTTGTAAAATATGCAAGTGATGATAATTATTATGCAGCACACATTATGGATTTCAACAATAGAAAGGAGGAAATAATGAAGAAAATAAAAATGATGCTATTAATTGCAGTTTTAGTTACTTCCTCTATAACAGTTATATATTATTTTCTTTTGAAAAATGACAACAATCACGTATCTGTACAAAGTCATAAATCAACAGCATTTGAGAATATTGGAATTCTCTATATGAAGCCAGGGATAATGCCTAATAGCGAATTTGTATTTATAAAAAATCCTGAAGATAAAATTATTACAAAGAAAATAAATGGTACTGATTATTATTTTGAAGACACTATAAAAAATAAAGATAAATTTGTTTTATCTTCCGTTACCAATGGTAATCGTGCTTTTATTGATCGAAAGAATAAAGTTGAATTGGCACGAGAAAAAGAAAAATCCGGAGTTTCTGCAATTTACGAAGATGATAATATAGTAATTAAAGGTTTAAATGATGATTTGAAAGACTCTACTTTACTTATTAAAGGTACCAATATGGGGTTCGACCGAGATACGTGTAAAAGCAGGTCATAGGTTTACTTTTATTTCCAGACGCAATTTATTGAGCTTATAAATATCGTTTTGTCTATTTTCATTAAAGAATTTGTCTATTATGGGTTAACCCTAATCATCCATTCGTTAGCTACTGAAAACAATTCGTTTCAATTGTGTGATTAGGGTGTATGATAATAAGTTCAAAAATAATAGAGAAAACCCTGATTTTAAGTAGGTTTGGAAATAAAAGTAAGGCTATGACTCAAAATTACATGTATCTCGGCTGTACCCCAATATTAATCACCAGATTAAATTAGTAGGTTATATTACACAAATCGATTATGATCAATCAAAGCATATAGCTTACGTTTTTAATGATTTTACCCATGAGCAGAAAAGTGTTCTCTATACAGTTAATGTTAATACGGGGGAATTGAAAGAATATAGTTTTGAGGTTTTTGGTTCACCTAAAAATTTTATTAGAACTAATGATGAGATCATCTTTAGTTCTGAAAAAAAACTCAGTATTTTTAACAAGAGTACTCTAACTACAAGATACATCGAGCTACCTTATTCTAATACAGTTGGAGTGCATGCATATGAAGATAAATACTATGTAACTTTTGTTGAAGGTCATATTGTAGAATATGATAAAAATTTTAATTTATTGAAAGAATATAAGTACCCGAAATCTTCGAAAGTATTCAGAACTAAATTGTTAGGTCATTACCTATATTCTCTATCGCCAGGAAGTTTTACTGAAAACGGCGATAATATTTTATATGCTCATGATTTAAAGGGAAGCTTGAAAGAGAGTCATTTAATTTTACCGAAAAAAGAAATGTTTTCTATAGATTTTAAAATACTAAATTCAAGTTCAGACAATTCTTAGAATCCTTTATATTAAGGGTTCTTTTTTTGTTTCAAAAGGGTACCCTAGATCTCTTTAAATTGTTATATATTGCTTTGGGATAAAATGTAATTAAATCAATGCTAATAACATGGTTTGAAATACCTCGAAAAAGTTCGGTAACATAGGACAATGGTGGAGCGCCATATGGATACATTATTGCAAATACAGATGATATCTCAATACGAATGGTAATGCAACTTGCTATGTCGATAAAATAATAAGAGATGTTATATGTAATGAAAGAATCCATTTTGAGTCGTCCTTGATTGGAAATGGATTCATATTCATGATTCGTTTGTTAAACGAATCCATATTACTATGTTATTATATAATTATAACATAGTAAAAAGAATTATAGATAAAAATAATTACTGTTATGTTACATGTTACACATGGTATTTGTACTGGGAAATATTTTTTATAAGTGTCAATTGACTCTCACATTATGTCATTGTTTACACTATATTTGAGCTTCGAAATAACAGTAATATATAGGGGGAACTAATGTTTAAAATAGGAGATTTTTCAAAACTTTCTTCAATTAGCGTTCGAATGTTGAGACATTACGATAAGATGGAACTACTAAACCCAGAAAAAATTGATGTTCAAACGGGCTACCGTTATTACTCAGCTGCACAATTAAAGAAAGTAAATCAAATTCAAAATTTAAAAGCAATGGGATTTAGCATAGCGGTTATTAAAGAAGTATTAGATAGTAATGAAAACTTAGAATCTATAAAAGAACATTTCTTTATTCGTAGTTCTCAAATAAAAGAAGAAATGAATAATCTTCAAAAACAGTTACGCCTTCTCGAAGACTCAATAAAAACAATGAGAAAGGATGTTGTTGAGATGAGTTACCATGTTTCTATAAAAGAGATTCCAAAGAGAAAAGTAGCGAGCGTTCGAAAAGTGATTCCATCTTATAATTGTGAAGGTGAGTTATGGAATATACTAATGCAGGAAATAAGATTGGAAAATGTAAATATAGCTAATCCAAGTTATAGTTTAGCTGTATTTCATGACAAAGAGTATAAAGAAAAAGATGTAGATGTAGAAATACAAATGAATGTAGTAGGAGAATATGAAAGTACAAAAAATGTTACGTTTAAAAATGTGGATTCATCTTTAATAGCTTCCATTACAGTCAGTGGCAGTTATGAACAAATGACAGCAGTAAATGAAGCTGCTGCAAAATGGATTGAGTCTGAAGGATATGAATTAGCAGGACCTATGTTTAATATATATCATGTCAGTCCAGCGATAGAAGCGGATCCTAATAAGTGGGTTACAGAAGTTTGTTATCCGATAAAAAAATGAAAGATTAAGCAGAAAAAAGCACATGTATAGTGCTTTTTTCTGCTTAATAACCATTGTCAAATGTAACGTAGAAAGTAAGTAATACATTAATAGCGAAAAGTGAACTCATAATGACTGCAGATCCAGTTAGATTATAAGCAATCCAAGGTAGAGCAAAGGTATACAAAGAATCACCGAGTCTAGAAATGAATAAAGCAAAAATAAAAATCGTGTAGGAAGCGGGTAATCTACTTCCAACTTTTAAAGTAGAATGTAATTCTGTTTCTTTATTCACTGTCACAATTGTAGCTAACCACCTTTTCATAGATTTATAGTGAAGATAATCTTTATACCGGTCTGTAATTGATAAATATAAAATTCTTCAAAAAACTGTAAATACCTACTTTGATTGGTTTTTAAATTATATACATTTGTTAATAATTGGGGGAGTAAAAAATGAAAGCTGTCTTTTTAGATCGTGATGGTACAATTGGAGGTACTGGAAGGGGAATGCATCCATATGAATTTACTCTATATGGGGTAGCGTCCTGAAAATGCGGATTTACAACGTTAAGTTGTTTATATCATTAAAAATGAATAATTTAACAACGATAAAGATTTTGAGACAAGTCATATGAGACACTCGCAAGCTTTATTTGAAGCAAAATCAGTTAAGTGTCAATAGAGTAAACCCATAATAGACAAAGACAGATTCTTTATTGTAAATAAACGAAACAAAACCTCGTTATAAGTTGTGTTTGGAAAAAAATACAGACTATACCCAAAATTACACGTATCTCGGCTGTATCCCAATAATATTTTGAGAAAGAAATTTAGGTATATGCTAATGTCCTAATAATAGTCCATTGACAAATGAAATTAATGGTTTTATAATAAATCTCGAATTCGAGATAAATTAAAAGGAATTGATAATTATGGATAAGATGAACGATGAGGATTTATCTCTAAAGTTATTTATTATATTTTCTCGTGCAGGACAGACAATAACAAAACGCATTGAAGAAGATATAAGAAGCCATGGACTTAATCCAACTGAATTTGCAGTTCTTGAGTTCCTATTTAGTAAAGGTGATCAACCTATACAAAAAATTGGGGATAAAATCTTACTTGCAAGTGGTAGTATTACTTATGTTGTTGATAAGTTAGAGAAGAAGCAATTGTTAGTTCGAAAACCTTGTCCTAAAGATCGTCGTGTCACGTATGCAGCGATTACTTTGAAAGGGATTGAATTGATGAACGCTATATTTCCTAAACATAAAGAGGCAATCCAACAAATATTTGGTGGATTGAATTCTGTGGAAAAAAGAATGATGATTGAACAATTAAAGAAATTAGGATACTATGCCCAAAAACTATAAATTTTGGGCTGATATCTCGAATTCGAGATAAATGGATTTGTAAGAAACTATAGACAGAAGAAATTGTTATTTTTTTATATATTATCTCGAATTCAAGATAATATAATTTGAGATAAATTATATTGATGTGAATGTAACCACATCATGTGAATAAGATTAAGTGTAAGCTAATGTAAAAGGAATAAGACAATCGTTAATGTTTAGTGATTAAGATTAAAGTTTTTAAATAAGAAAATAAAAAGGAGTATACAAAATGAATAAGAAAACGATGGGAATTCACCACATTACAGCAATCGTAGGTCATCCACAAGAGAATGTAGATTTTTATGCAGGGGTTTTAGGGTTACGTTTAGTCAAACAAACGGTAAACTTTGATGATCCAGAAACGTATCACCTTTACTTTGGTGATGAGGGAGGAAAACCAGGAACAATTATTACTTTCTTCCCGTGGGCAGGTGCTCGTCAGGGAATCATTGGAGATGGTCAAGTAGGAGTAACTTCTTACGTTGTTCCAAAAGGAGCTATGAAATTTTGGGAAAAGAGACTAGAAAAATTCAATATTCCGTACACAAAAATGAGTCGTTTTGGAGAACAGTACTTAGAGTTTGACGATCCTCACGGCTTGCATTTAGAAATTGTTGAAAGAGAAGAAGGGGAATTGAATACTTGGAATTTTGGTGAAGTGACACCAGAAGTTATGATTAAGGGATTTGGTGGAGCAACTCTTCTATCTGCTCAACCTAGCAAAACTGCAGAGTTATTAGAACATGTAATGGGGTTAGAACGCATTGGAGAAGAAGGAGATTTTGTTCGCTTACGTTCCTCAGCTGAGATTGGAAATATCATTGATCTAAAATTAACTTCTGTTGGACGTGGACAAATGGGAGTTGGTACAGTTCACCATATTGCATGGAGAGCTAGTGATGATCAAGATCAATTGGATTGGAGAGAGCATGTTTCACGCTATGGATATGGTGTAACACCTGTACGAGATAGAAACTATTTTAACGCGATTTACTTTAGAGAGCATGGAGAAATCTTGTTTGAAATTGCAACTGATCCTCCAGGATTCGCACATGATGAATCAACAGAAACCATGGGTGAGAAATTAATGTTACCTGAACAATATGAGCCACATAGAAAACAGATTGAACAAGCATTACTACCATTTGAAGTAAAAGAGTTAGATTAATTTCAAGAAAGGAATGATTTCTTTGCTATCGATAGATCCATTACAAAATACTGAAAGAGAAAATTATAAATTTCTAATTGGAAGTATCATTCCAAGACCGAAATAAATTAAGTATAGCTTATAAATGAAGTGGAGAGAGGAATATGTCAAACAAAATAGCAGGGATTCATCATATTTCTGCCATGGTAAATGATGCGCAGCGGACAATTGATTTTTATGCAGGTGTGCTAGGGTTAAGGCTTGTGAAAAAGACAATCAATTTTGATCGTTCAGAAGTGTATCATCTGTATTTTGGAAATGAATCCGGTGAACCTGGAACGGTCATTACTTTCTTTCCGTGGCCTAAGCAGTTAAAGGGACGCATTGGAACAGGGCAGGTTGGAGTAACTGGTTATATGATACCAAATGGATCTATGCCATTTTGGGAGAGCCGTTTGCGAGAATTCAATATTGAATTTATTTCATCAGTTCGTTTTGGAGAAACGTATTTACAATTTCAAGATCCAGATGGTCTCCAAATTGAATTGGTTGAGCGAGAAGGGGGGCCACAAAATACGTGGAGCTTTGGAGGAATTGGTGTAGAAAACGCGATTAAAGGGTTTAGTGGTGCTACTCTATATTCTGCACAGCCGAATAAAACAGCCCAATTGCTTGAAGAGGTATTTAGATTAGAATGCATCGGACAAGAGGGTGAATTTTTGAGATTTCAATCAGAAGCAGAGGTTGGAAATATAATTGATATTAAATTAACGGCTTCAAGACGAGGTTTAATGGGAGCAGGAACTGTTCATCATATTGCATGGCGAGCAAAGGATGAAGAAGAGCATCAAGAGTGGTGGTCTATGCTTCAAGAAAAAGGATATTACCCCACCGAAATTCTGGATCGAAATTATTTCAAGGCTCTATATTTTCATGAAGCAGGTGGCATTTTATTTGAAATAGCGACAGATCCACCAGGCTTTGCAGTGGATGAACCCACAAAGGAACTGGGCGAAAAGCTTATGTTACCATCCTGGTTAGAGCCGAAAAGAGAAGAATTAGAAGAACTCTTACCTCCTATTGAGGTTAGAGTTTTGGAAGGGGATAAATAATGAAACATATTTTTCATAAAGGGAAGGATTCATCGAAACCAACATTATTACTGCTTCATGGTACAGGTGGGAATGAACTAGATTTATTACCACTTGCGGGCAGAATTGATGATGAAGCATCTATATTAAGCGTTCGTGGAAATGTATTAGAGAATGGAATGCCTCGTTTTTTCCGAAGATTGGCAGAGGGCGTTTTTGATGAAGAGGATCTTATTTTTCGCACAAAAGAATTAAATGAATTTCTTGATGAAGCAGCAGTAACATATGGTTTTGATAGAGAAAATATAGTAGCCATTGGTTATTCAAACGGAGCAAATATAGCAGCAAGTTTATTATTCCATTATCAAAATGCATTAAAGGGTGCCATTCTTCATCATCCTATGGTACCAAGAAGAGGAATTGAGCTTCCTAATTTATCTGGTAAATCTATGTTTATTGCAGCTGGAACCAATGATCCAATTTGTTCATCTATGGAATCTGAGGAATTACAAACATTATTAGAAAAAGCAAAGGCAAATGTAACAATGCATTGGGAAAATAGAGGGCATCAACTGACTGTGAGTGAAGTAGAGGCGGCGGCTCAGTGGTATCGTACTTTTCTAAATGAGTGATAAAAAGATTTTATGATGTGGATTATAATTTGAAAAAAGTGAAAAAATAGCTAGGTGTAATGAAGTGGGTATTTTATCCAAGTTATTTGGGAATTTATCAGTAAAGGAGAAAAAAACAATGGAAAATGTAAAATTAGCAGTAATTTATTACAGCATGGGTGGAACAAACTATCAGCTAGCAAAATGGGCTGAGGAAGGTGCAAAAGAAGCTGGTGCGGAAGTAAAAGTATTAAAAGTACCAGAATTAGCTCCGCAATCTGTAATAGAAGGAAATCCAGCTTGGAAAGCACATATTGAAGCAACAAAGGATGTACCTGAAGTAACATTAAATGATTTAGAATGGGCAGATGCTATTATTTTTAGTGTACCCACTCGTTTTGGAAATATGCCTGCACAAATGAAGCAATTTTTAGATACAACAGGTGGATTATGGTTCAATGGAAAACTTGTAAATAAAGTTGTGAGTGCAATGACTTCTGCACAAAACCCTCATGGAGGCCAAGAAGCAACAATTTTATCATTATATACTACAATGTATCATTGGGGAGCAATTGTTGCTGCACCTGGATATACTGATCCTGTAACATTTGGTGCAGGTGGAAACCCATATGGTACTAGTGTTACTGTTGGTCAAGATGGGAAAATGATTGAAGATGTACAAGCAGCAGTGAAATATCAAGCGAAGCGTACAGTAACTGTTGCAGAATGGATAAAGAAAGCAAATCAATAAAAAGAATTTAGGAGAATGTAAGGTTAATATAACACTATTCAAAAGCATTTTCTGATTGCTAAAATAGCGTATAACTTATTCAAAACATAAATAATCCAGCCTATGTTTTTACTGATGACAAAGGCTGGATTTTATATTTACAAAAGCTTATAGAAACTTTAGGTAGGCATTGAATCAATAAGAGACTATTATGTTATTTTAGGATATATTACAATGTTTTCTGTTTTTGGAAATAAGTTCTCTTGATGTATCGATCAAAGGTTAGGCATAAAAATTTTGTGGGAGGAAAGCATTGATGGAAGAGAAAAAAGTAACGTGGCTGGAGCTGTTTTTTGATTTGATTTTTGTGGCTGCTATTTCAAAAGCGACACATTTGTTGCTCCATTTGGAACATGGAATTATTTCATTCGAGTATTTGTTAAAATTCATATTAATTTTCGTTCCTATTTGGTGGGCATGGGTAGGCCAATCTTTATACGTTAACAGGTTTGGTAAAGATTGTGTCGCTCAACGATGGTTTATAATTATGCAAATGCTTTTTATCATTTTAATGACGGCCAGCTTATCTGTGAATTTTGATCAGTATTATGTCTCCTTCCTTATAGGGTATGTTGGCATTCGATTTTTTACATCTATGCAATATATGTGGATTAGCAAGCAAGAAAATGGCTCACGTAAAAAGGCAGCTGAATATTTAGGATATGGATTTTTAATAGGAATTGCAGTATCTTTATGTTCTATTTTCCTTGATTCGTGGGTTCGATATCTTATTTTATATCTGGGGATTTTTATTGATACCATTGTTCCTATTTTGGGTCGAAGATACTTGATTAAAGCACCGACAAATACCCCGCATTTATTAGAAAGATTTGGACTTTTTACCATTATTTTATTTGGGGAATCAATTGTCAGCTTAATTGCTGTTTTGCATCCAGAAAAAGGGGGTTGGGATGCAATTAGCTTTGTGCTTGTATCATTTACAATTGTTATTACCATGTGGTGGCAATATTTCGATAATGTTGAAAAAAAGGTTGATAAAGAAGTGGAAACTACTGGGCAAGCAATTATTTATGGGCACCTATTCATTTATATGTCTTTAAGCATGATTGCGTCGACTATTCAATTAGCGTTTTCGCAGGATATTCATTATTTATTTTTAGTAATTTTAGTTTTCGTATCTACTTTTATCTATTTCTTGTCAACTACGTTTGTTTTTCATAAATATCGATTTGTCAAGAACCGACTGAAGATCTATCATTTAGGTTTATTTATGTGTATTTTGTTTGCCTTTTTATTATTTGACCTGTTTATTGTAGTTCCAAACATTCTCATCTTTGTTCAGTTAGCTGTTTTTTTCCTTATATATACAAAAGTAACAATTTAATAATCTATACTAAAATTATTCTAAATTGTATTTGTATTAAAACTAGAAAAAAGTTATACCGTTTTATTCCTTTTCGATTAAAGAATTCTAAGTGAACTTTAATCAAACTTTTTTATAAAACGGAATGTTTATTCAAGAAGAAAAGAAGCCATTTTGATTATTCTTTTTTCAAAATAGCTTCTTTTTATTTATCGTAAAATAGGGTTCGCGCGATAATTTTAATCAAATTATATTTCAAAGCAACAATTGTAGTATTTGTGAAAGTATACGGTTATTAAGAACAGACGGAAATTAATAAATTTTATACAAAAAAAACGTCATTTTAATCGTAAAAATGCCGTTTTTTAATCTTCTTATCACTTTTTCATTTCAATCTCAATTCTCTTTGCTAAGTCAGATGATACTTTATTGAAATACTCCATAACTTTCTTTCTAATATCATCAGATATGATTTTCAAATCACTAGCTAAATTGTCGACAAGATGTTCTTTTTCTATTTGAGTTAACCTCGTATAGAATTCACCAGCCTGCCCAAAATCGTCTTGCTTTGTTATAGAAGTTCTTTCTAGTTTGCCTTCAACATATCTTCCATCACCACTTGTGATTTGATTAGCTGGTGTCCAATTTTGCTGTTGATTAACCGGTAATTTACGAAATTCAGCTCCAATTCTTCTTCTTTGAGAATCACTATAAATATTGGCACGGCCCTGCAGTATTTTATCATCAGATAATTCTGCGCCGTCTAGTAAATTAGAAACGGAGAAGGCGACCTTTTCTACTTGTTCCATATAATTATCAGGATTTTTATTTAATACCATTTTGCCTACTGGTATTAGGGGATACTCTTTTTCATCCCATACTTTTGTATCGTCTAAAGGATCATAAGAAAGATTTGCTTCATCCTTTGGGTCCATGAGCTGGACATATAAGCCATATTCCACTGGTTTACCACCCGCAATCGCATCGTATAAATCTTTACCAGCGTAATCAGGATTTTCAGCGGCTAGTCTATTTGCTTCTTCGCGACCAATGTATTGTACACCTTCAAATGGGTACCAATGGTATTTAACGTACTTTCTAATACCTTGAGCATTTCTCCAAACATATGTATTTACACTATGTCCTGGAATGTGGCGAAGACTTTTTATCGTACCAGCATCAGAGTATAAACGTACAACAAAATGAATCGATTCAGGTGCTCTTGCTACAAAGCCCCAAAACCTATTAGGGTCAATTAAATTATTTTTTGGTGAAGGTAATAATGCTTTAATAAATTCTGGAAATCGTATCGCATCACGAACAGAAAAGACAGGAATGTGATTACATAAAAGGTCAAAAACGCCTTCTTCTGTATAAAATTTTGTAGCAAAACCACTTACATTTCTAGATGTATCAGGTGTTCCTTTCGTACCGACAGCTAACGAAAAGCGAACCATAACAGAAACTTTTTGATTAGAAGTTTGTAAAAAGCTCAGTTTTGTATGTTCGGACATCGAATATATCGTTTGAAAATAACCAAATGCACCAAATCCTTTTGCATGAACAGGTCTTTCTAAAACCTTTTCATGAATAAATTCTTGTAAGGTTTCGTGTAGTATACCATCTTGTTCCAGTACAGGTCCCCCAGAGCTGATCGTCTGGGAATGAAGTTTAGCTGGCTCATTGGAGGGGGTTCGATTCTCATAATGGCTTTCCTCTAATAAGGTTTGCCTTTGTTTATGATGTTTTTCATTCATTATTATAGCCTCCAAAATTTAATTTCCATCACTCGTTACTAAATATGATTTTTAAGGCCTGAATATGTATCTTCTTCTTTTATTTTCAACATTCATTAGAAATATAGTTTCTTAAAGTTAGTAGCTTTTTTCAGGGAATTGCAATATAAAGTGAATTTGAACCGATGTATGAACAGACCGCTAGTTTAAAAAAACTCCTATGCAGTGGCCCTTTTTGAACAGGTAGAATTATGAAAAGATGAAGGTTCTGGTGCAAAAATGTTAGTTAGAAACATAGAGTAACCAAGTAATATAAAAAATGAATGATGTAATTGAAAAATGGGGTGAATTCTAGTGAAAAAGTTCGCCGTATCTTTTTTATATTCTTTATTAAGTTTAGTGATTTCAATGAATATACTCCAACTGTACGATGGTACAAATATTTTTGAAGGAGAAGTCTTTATTAATATGATACGAATAACAGTTGTTGTTGGAGTTCCTGTAGTTTTATTTGGGTGTATTATTGGTGAGATATTGTTTAAATATTTTATTTTACCTATTAAACTCAATTTTATGATTTCTTTATGGTTATATATTCTTTTGGGAGTAGGAATTGTTTTAATATTTGAAATTATATCCGGAGGAGTTCCAACGATATATGAAAATCTACGTATCGTTGCTATGATGTATTATATGGGATTGGCTATTGTTTGCTCTGTTACTTTTTTTATAAGAAGGACTATATATGAATGAAGTTTGAAAAAGAGAAAATGAGGATACTATTTTGTAGTAAAGAGTCGATGTACTAACAAAATAGCATTCTCATTAAGCTAAAGCGAATTTGTATCCATAAAATGAAAAAAACACTATTTTTATTTAAAACATGGAAATCATTCTTTGATATTCATCATTGTAAAAAGATAAAACGAGAACGATTGGAATGCCATTTGTATGGGCAGCTGATTGCTATTCTACTCTGTTCCTCTATTATGTTTCAAATGTGGAAATTGCTTCTTATGAAAAAGAAACAAGAATTGAGTGAACATAAAGCTATATATATAATTAAAGACTATTTTTTCCTTCTGTTTCGAGCAATACAAAAGACACCCACGGATTATCAAAGATTCTTCTTCGTCTGTTTAACCTCTTACAGCAAAATGGACGAAAATCTCATCGATACAAGAAGAAAACAGTCTTTGATATATTAGATGTCGTTTATAATTGTACCATGTCGGACAATCAAGCAGCTTAATAAAAAGTGAAGCCCATTAGGGTTTATTTGATATGCAAAATTTCCAATGATCTACACTGTTTTTTAGAAAAAAAAGTTTAGTATTTAATTGTTAAGAAATCTTGCGATATTAAATGATGCAACTAAGCCTAAGACTCCACAAGAACTTATTATTAAAAAATACATGGAACAGGAGAATAAAGAGATGGCACAATTGAAGGTATTGAAAGAAGAGTGGGATGCAGTTCAGACTCAATTAGTACAATGGCGTCTGATGCCGCCGCAGCATTTGCCAAGATGATTCAAGAACTTCGGGATAATGGTATAGGAGGAGTTAACTATGTCTAATTTAAAAAATCAAACAATTAATAAAGGTATTTCAGCAGGGTTAACCATACTTCTAGTAACTGCATGTGGTATCATTGTAGCTAATCTTTACTATGCACAGCCCTTGGTTGGTTTAATTAGCTCTGCAATTGGACTTTCTACTAGTAGTGCTGGATTGATTGTAACGCTAACCCAGATTGGATATGTCGTTGGCTTACTATTTCTTGTACCTTTAGGAGATATTGTTGAAAACCGAAAGCTGGTAGTTATATCGTTACTTCTAAGTGCAGTCGCCCTAACTGCCACAGTATTTGTGAAATACGGAATACTTTTTTTAGTGGCTTCTTTCTTCATCGGATTGGGATCGGTCGCAGCACAAGTGCTCGTACCTTTTGCATCATACCTTGCATCAGAAGCTACACGCGGCCGCGTTGTTGGCAATGTCATGAGTGGTCTGTTACTTGGCATCATGCTTTCTCGACCGATATCAAGCCTAGTAGCTGACATTTGGGGATGGAATGCAATATTTGCCTTGTCTGCGGCAGTAATTCTTCTCTTAGCTATCATATTATCAAAAGTACTCCCTACTAGGAGGCCAATGGCAAACACAAATTATACCGCCTTACTCGGTTCAATGTGGCAACTGTTGCGAACTACCCCGATCTTACGCCGTCGCGCGATTTATCATGCGTGTGTATTCGGGACTTTCAGCTTATTCTGGACTACTGTTCCGTTATTATTGTCTAGCCCTACCTTTCATTTTTCTCAGAAAGCTATAGCGCTGTATGCACTTGTCGGAATTGCGGGTGCGATAGCTGCACCAGTAGGTGGTCATCTAGCTGATCGTGGATGGACTCGGCTTGCCACTGGGATAGCTCTCGCTGTTGTTATCGTTTCTTTATTACTACCACTCATGATTCAGAGTAGCTCGCCCGTTGGAATAGCTGTCTTAGTAGTTGCAGCTATTCTGTTGGACATGGGAGTATCCGCAAACCTTGTGCTTAGTCAACGTTTGATTTTCTCTTTGGAGCCAGAAATTCGTAGTCGATTAAACGGGTTATTCATGGCTATTTTCTTTTTGGGTGGTGCTGTAGGATCCTCTATCGGAGGATGGGCATACGCCTCAGGTGGATGGAGTGTAGTATTATGGATAGGAATCGCTTTTCCAGTCATAGCACTGCTTTATTTTGCCACAGAGAAATAGTTCTTTAATCAAACTTTAGCAGTCAGGATTCGTCTGACTGCCTATTTTTTGTATGTCCGGGCTTTAAAGATTAATTGCAATTGTTTAGAGGTTTTTGCACCAGAACCAGATTTTTTGTCTCTATCGCTGTAAGGGGACAAAACTCACCATATAAAATGTGTCTGAATTGTATATAGACTATATAAAAAAAGAGCTTGTTTCAGAAAACAAGTTCTCTTTAAAAGAAATAACGTAATTAAGATGTCTATATATTATCATTTGATTTACATCTCGAATTAGTAATATCCTAATTAAATATAAATTAATTAAAAGTAAATAAACAGGAGGGGGGAATCAATAAATATGGTACATTTAATGGTATCAAAAATGGAGAAATCATGGGATTACAATTAGTATAAACAGAAAAGATAATTGTTATGACAACGCATACGTATTGTTCTTTTAAGTGTGAATCTTTCATAAACCTGAGAGTGGGTATCAAGAATGGAATTACGTCATTTAGAGTATTTTATTCAAGTTTGTAATAATGGTAGTTTTACTAAAGCTGCGGAAGTTCTAGGTATTTCACAGCCGACTTTAAGTCAACAAATACGTGTGTTAGAAGGTGAACTTGATACACCTTTATTTCATCGAATTGGAAGAGGTATCAAAATTACAGAAGCAGGTAAGTTACTATTTGATAAAGGTAAATATATCATGCAGCTATTTGATGAGGTTCATAATGAGATCTTTGAATTAAAGCGTGTGAAAAGAGGTGTGATTACTATAGGATGGAACAATCATTAAAAAAACGATCTGCCTGTATAGATGGTATGTATCATTGCCCACATAAGCTTAGTGATGGCTGCGAGTGTCAAAAACCTAATATTGGATTACTTTTAAAAGCTGCATAGGAACACAATTTGAGTTTGAGGGAATGCTATGTTGTTGGAGATACTGGGAGTTCAGATATGATCGCTGCGGAGAAGGCAGGAGCAAAAAAGATTTTAGTGAAAACAGGATGGGGAGAAAGTTCCTTAACAAAATATAGAAGCGCGTGGCAAGGAATAGTTCCTCAATATATAGCGGATAATCTTTTGGATACTGTAAATGGGATTGCAAAGGACACTAAGTATCCATAATAAAATTATGGTAAACTAGTTGTAAAAGCTTCATATTTTTCTATACAAAATTGTATTTGTTTACTTTGGAGGGAGAAGAATGTTGGATATAAATAAAAATGTACGGACATCGGGAGCATACGTTTTATACAAAAACTTATTTGTGTTTCAAGTTGGTCCAACGAAAAGAGCAGATAGATTAGGTGTAGTAAGGCTAGGTGGACATAGAGAAGGGAATGAAACCAGCTTAGAAACAGCTAAATGTGAAGTATATGAAGAAGGACATCTTCTTTAGAGTAATAGTATCAGTATGTTCAAGTTTAAAAGATTATTTACAAGAATTTTGGGATTTTTGCGCCAGAACCGATTTTTTCTTCCGCACTTGTAGGTGACATTTGACTAAATATCAAACCAAGTGACAATGCGGAACCAACTAATACCTTCTTTAATTTCGTGAAAATCCCTTTTTCTTGAATATTTTTATAATACAAACTTATGATATGATGAAGACGGATGGGAGTAAAGGATGAATTTTCAATTTATTTAAAAAAGTGGATTAAAGGGGTTTCGAAATATAATGAAGCGGAAATGGTTATATACAATATTAATAGTAGTTACAATCGGATTTTTGTTTTTTTATAATCGAACAACTGAATCAAAGATAAATGGGTTCCCAGTTCCTGCTCGTGCGGAGTATATACAACAGAAAGAACATAAGGATTTTGAATACAGAGGGACATGTTTTTCGAACGGTTTATCTTTTGATTATAAAGCAGGACTTTGGTTAGCTGGATGGAAAATACAAGAAGAAGAAGGTGCAATGATTAAATATAAAAAGGATGACCGCGTAGTCGTATTAATACAAGGAGGCAACGCCATTTATATGTATGAAGAAGGTAGTAATCAAAAAAACTAGATTTCAGTTTATGAGATAGAGGATTTTTAATATCTGTTTGTTTTACATAGACCATATAAACAAAAAAGACTTTGAAACAAATGAGGTCACTGAAAAAAGTCCACTTAATAATAAAAAGGGGTTTATTACCTACTATATACAGGTGGTAAACCCCTTTTTATTTTCTGCATATCATTAAGTTCCTAACATAAAGTTGGTATAATTCTGTCAATAAAAGTGAAAAAAACACCCACTTTATAAACAAATGACATAATTATACCTACATGTTGTACAGCGTATAGTAAGATCAAACCTTAGTGGAGCTAATCCGTGTATAGATTATTTTAAAAATAAAGAAACTGCACGTACTTGAAACAATTATGAAATTGATTCAGTTAAGAATTTAATGTAACGCAAATAATTTAAGGTTAATGTAAGGTTCTCTTTAGATTGGTGAAAGGTAGATTCATTACAGTTGAAACAGAAGGGAAATATCTAAAAAAGATTCGAATGGAGTTGACTTTTTATATGAGTGCATCGGCTATTGTACAAACGCAAAATCTGTCCAAAACGTATAGGGGTATTAACTGTGTAAATAAAGTTAATCTTCATGTTCAGGAAGGAGAAATCTACGGGTTTCTGGGGCCGAACGGAGCGGGGAAAACAACTACGCTAAAAATGCTACTCGGACTCATCAAGCCTTCTGAAGGGACAATCAAAATTTTAGGGGAAAGCTTGAGTAAAAATCGCTCATCCATTCTGCAACGTACTGGATCACTGATTGAAGCGCCCTCTTACTACGGACATCTGACAGGGCTTGAGAATATGAAGGTCATGCAGCGCCTACGGAATGTGCCGGATAAAAACGTGCATGAGGTGCTTCGTATCGTACGTCTAGAAAATCAGAAAAACAAAAAAGCTGAACAATACTCACTAGGAATGAAGCAACGGCTAGGAATCGCAATGGCTTTACTCGCCTTCCCAAAGCTGCTGATTCTTGATGAGCCAACGAACGGACTTGATCCTGCAGGCATTGGTGAAATCCGAGAGCTCATTAAATCATTACCAGCACGCTATGGAATAACTATATTGCTCTCTAGCCACCTACTCTCGGAGATCGAACAGATAGCTACCTCAGTAGGTATTATCAGCGAAGGAAATCTACTGTTCCAGGGCAGTATGGCAAGCCTACGGCAAAAAAGTAGAAACGTCATTCTTATAAAAACGGGAGACAATGCCAAAGCAAATCAGCTACTTCTCACTCAAGGCTACAGTCCGATCCAAAGCGGAAGCCGGCTTGAGTTCGACGATCTCCAGGATACGGAGGTGGCGAAAATGAACAGAATACTTGTTGAACATAAAATTCCTGTCACCCGGATTGAAGATCAGCAGAGAAGTCTGGAGGATATTTTCCTAGAGTTGACAGGAAAGGAGCGGAACTTGTGACTAAAATATTAGGACTGGAATACTTCAAAATCCGCCGCAAAAAAATATGGATTATGATTATATTATTTCTTGTCGCGGAGATGCTGTGGGCCTTCATCTCCATTAGCCGGTCCATTGCTAGCAATCTGGATAACGCCGTCTGGGAATCTGTCATTTTCACTATATCATCCATGAATGGCCTTTTTATGCCGATTATTTCAGCCATTGTCGTCTCACGGATTTGTGATATGGAGCATAAGGGAGCAACCTGGAAAATGCTTGTTGCTACCAATGTGGGACGTGGGCATCTCTACGCAGTGAAGTATATATGCGCTAATAGTCTGCTCTTATATGGCATCTTTGCACAGGTCGTATTCATGATTGTATATGGACTAATAAAAGATTTTCCCGGCGCTCCTCCTATTGAATTGCTAATCCGCTTCATTGGAGGTACCCTACTGGTGACTCTCGCTGTTACAGCACTTCAGCAATGGATTTCTTTTGCTATCAAAAACCAGGCCTTCGCACTGTGTTTGGGCATGTTGGGCGGCTTTATAGGAATGACTGCCGGATTGTTCCCAGCTGCTACTAGACATATTTTTATTTGGTCTTACTATTTGGATCTCAGCCCGGTTACTTATCTATACGCCGAGTCTTCGAGCACCTATATGGTACAGCCAGTAAGTTCTGGGATTGTAGTAGCTGCGCTGATTATGACTGTCCTGTTCTATATCGCCGGAAGCATCCATGTAACCCGGCAGGAAATTTGAGGAGGGAAGTTGATGAAACAAAGTATTTCTGCTGAATGGCTCAAATTGCGCCATTCCCGGATCGGTCTTGTACTCGCTGTACTTCCTATCATAAGTCTGCTGATTGGATGTGCGAATTATTATTTTAACCAGGGCGTCCTGCAAAATGGCTGGTACAGCCTGTGGACTCAGGTCAGCCTGTTTTACGGTGAGTTTTTCCTGCCTATCCTGATTGCCATCTGCTGTTCCTATATATGTAGGCTGGAGCATTTGAACCGAAATTGGAATATGATTATGACCTCTCCTGTATCGGTTGCCAGTGTGTTTCTTGCTAAATTGATTGTCGTTAGCATTTTAATCTTGTTCGCGCAAGGGTTGTTCATGGGACTCTACTGGCTTATGGGTAACTTGTTTTCCTTACCTGGACCATTCCCTTTAGAGACTATAGGTTGGACGATACGCGGATGGTACGCTTCTCTGTCCATTGGTGCTTTGCAATTGGGACTGTCGCTGCGGATCCGTAGCTTTGCTACGCCTATTGGCATTAGTCTGTGCGGGGTCTTTATCGGCCTGGGGATGTATATTGCTAAGGTGGGAATATTTTTCCCGTTCTCATTGCTCAACATTGGCATGAGTGTGATGAGCCAGGATAAGTTGACTGACATACAGAACTTTTTGTTTTGGGTGATCAATATGGTTTTCATTATTATTTTTGCTTCGATGTCAATCCGACGGTTGAAGAACAAAGATATTGTTTCATCTTGATTGAGCTTATGAGGAATTTTTAATGAAAAAAATATTGTTGGTACTGGGGGTCATTATCGTGATTGGGGCATGTTTGTTGATGTTATTCTTCAGTCCAGAGAAGCTTACACCTGACAATCCTGCTGGAAAAACCATCAATTACACAGAGATAACAGGTTCAGGCGTTCGAGATAAGAATGAACGTTATGACTATGAGTTGACAGCCTATAATGAGAAAGGAAAGAAAAAAAAATTAGTTTTTCGGCTGGAAAGCAATTGAGAGAAGGGGCTTACGTCCAGCTGTATTATACACTGCTTCGGGGAGTCACGCACTGGGAAGAGGTTAACTTCAAGGAGCTACCTGAGGTAGTACAACAGCAGTATCAAAAATAATAAGAATCTGAAAGAAGAAGGAGACGTTCCATAACCATCAAGTTAAGAACATTATGAACTGAAACGTCGATAATTTCTTTTTCATGTATAATAAAATTGGGTGATGCAGGATGGAGAATTTAAAAGACAAAAAAATATTAATTGTAGATGATGAACCGGAAATCAGAATAATGATTGAAAGATTTTTAAGGAAAGAGGGCTTTTTTCGCATTTACACTGCCGCCGATTGCGTTTCAGCTCTGGCATTCTGCCACACAGGCAAACCGGATATCGTGATTCTCGATGTCATGCTGCCTGATGGAGACGGATTCTCACTTCTGTCTTCCATCAGACAGTTCTCGGACATGCCAGTCCTTTTTCTCTCCGCTCGGGGCGAGGATGAAGACCGGTTGCTCGGCCTGGGTTTAGGAGCAGATGATTACATTGTGAAGCCTTTCCTGCCGCGTGAGCTGGTATTGCGGCTCATGGCAATTCTGAAGCGGGTCTATTCCTCTTCAGTGGCAGAGCGTCTATCTGTCTTCCGATTAGGGGAACAGACCATTGATCTGGAAAGCGCTGTCGTGCGCAGGAATCAGAAGGAAATGCCATTGACGGCAAAGGAGCATGCCATTCTTATGAAGTTGTACGAAAATCAAGGTCGAATCGTTACGAGCGATGCCCTATGTCAGGCCGTTTGGGGTGATGACAGCTATGGTTACGAAAATACATTGATGGTCCATATCAGACGGGTTCGTGAAAAAATTGAACGAGATCCTTCCAAACCGATCCATCTTCTCACCGTCAGGGGACTGGGATATAAACTGCTGGTGAAGGAGACACGTTGAGTGAAAGGAATTATTCGTATATTACGCCGTTTTGTCACGATGCCTATCTTTATCTTGATATTTTTGCTTATTTTTAATTTTGTCCTACTAGGAACACTGGTGTTCGAAGAAATTAATCAAAGTCCGTCCCCGGAAAATGTGCTTAAGCAAGTAGCTCAAGGTTTAGGGAAGCAGGACGGCAGCTATCGTCTGGATGAACACGCCGCCGAGCTTCTGCAGCACAAACAGGCATGGGCTATGCTGCTTGATGAAGATGGTCATGTGCAATGGGATTACCATCTTCCTAACGATGTTCCGAAAACCTACAATCTAGTCGATGTAGCCAAGTTCTCACGTTATTATCTTTTGAAATATCCTGTCTATATTTGGGAGCATGAGGCTGGCCTAATTGTAGTGGGATATCCAAAGGAAAGCCACTGGAAGTATCAATTTGATTTTCTTTCTGACTGGCTAAGATCGATGCCTCTGCGCCTTGTTCTGCTACTGATCTTTAATGTGGGGATGACTCTATTGATCTCTGTCGTGATTGGCACGCGTCTCATAAGAGGGATACGTCCTCTTGTGTCGGGAGTCCACAATCTTGCCAGGGAGGAAACAGTTGAGCTGGATTCCAAAGGTATATTCGGTGATTTGGCCCAGAGCATTAATTCCGCGTCGGCTAAGCTTCAGAATAAGACGGCCGCATTAAAGGCGCGAGATGAAGCGCGTTCCAACTGGATTGCTGGGATCTCTCATGATATTCGGACTCCGCTCTCGATTATTCTCGGCTATGCAAGCGAAATGGAGGATAATTCGGACTTGCCGGAGGAGCAAAGACATCAGGCTGGTATCATCCGGTATCAAGGTGAGAAGCTACGCTCACTTATAAGTGACCTAAATCTGGTCTCTATGCTCGAGTATGAAATGCAGCCATTGCGTTTGAAACACATTCGGCTGTCGGTTTTGGCGAGGCAGGTTGCCACGGATTTTTTGAATAATGGATTGGATGACCGGTACGACATTGATTTAAGGCTAACTGTTGAAGCGGTCCAGATCATTGGGGATGAGAAATTGCTACTTCGGGCAATCAGTAATCTTGTCCAAAACAGTGTACGTCACAACCCGCAAGGATGCGAAATCATACTGGAAACCGCCTTATCTAAGGACGGCTCCCAATACCACTTTATTGTAAGGGATAATGGAAAGGGTATTCCGCAGGAGCAATTACAAGAGATTACCGAGTTACCTTATTCATTAAGGAGAAAGCGGACTGTCCAGCAAGGTCATGGTCTAGGGATTCCGATGGTGGCAAGGATTGTGCAGGCCCATCACGGTCGCCTCATTCTTGCAAGCGGCAAGGACCAAAGGGGTTTAAAAGTCGTTATGGAATTTCCTTTGCACCGAAAAATGGAAAACATTAAAAAACTTGGAAATAAGCAAGGTTAATAATAAGTATAGAATAATTCAAAGCTTAGTTTGATGGACATATGTTAGTACTATTATTTGAGAATAAAGTTTGATGAAATTATTACTAATAATATAAAAATGAAAAAGAGCGTGTTTTGAAAAAAAGATTTCTTAAAACACGCTTTTAATTTTTATAAAAAGGTTTAATTCCTTTCAGGATGAGACTGTACAAAGAGATCCATCCGTTCTATATGAAGTAATGTAATAGCTTTTTAAATTGATTTTGCCATCGTTATGTTCGTAATTTCATAACCTAACTTTTCATATAATTCACGTGCAATTGCGTTATGACCAAAAACGTGAAGAGAAATTTTTTTCATTCCTAATTCTTTAGCGATAATTTCGATTTCTTTCATCGCCTTCTTGCCATACCCTAGCCCTTGGTATTGCTCAAAGATAATAAAATCATAAATATAACCTTCATCATGATTCGCAGGTGATTTTTGCGCAATCCAAATCATCCCAACTATGTTTTGGTCGTGAAAAATAGAAAATAAGTAATTAAACTCAGACTTTTCACCTTGTGGTAACAGTTCAGTAAATGTTTTTCTGGATAGGTCAATTGCTTCATCTCCACTCCAATTTCCAGAAGTGACCTTTTCTTTTGCATAGTTATTAATAGCTTTCATAATATACTGTTGAAAATTTTCTTGACTCATAGGTTTTAATTCAACCATTATAATTCCTCCTAGTATATTAATAACTCTATAAGAACAGAGGGAATTCTTTCGCTCTTTTATTGTTTCTTAAATAACTTTACTATTTTTCATGGATTAGGGAGCATATTGTTATCTACTTATATTTGCTCGAGTAACTCGAGTTCTTTTTCTACAAAACACATTTACTCATATCAATAGTATTTGATTGTTGCACCATATATCCCTCGCTTTTTTATTTACTAATAGAGGTATTCTTTTCTCTAGTAGAAACTCCTTTTTTACTCCCAAAATTCGTACCTACTACACCGAGAACAATTAGAATCCCGCCAAGGATATGATAATATGCGATTTGTTCGTACAAGAATAAAACCCCTGCGATAATTGTGATAAGTGTGGATAGGTTGCTGAAAACACTCATTTTAGCTGCTTCGATATAAGTTAATGAATAGTTTAGTAAAAATGCAGTTAGCAAGGAAGATAATACGCCTAAATATAAAATAGATATAAGAAATCTCTCGTTTGTAAATGGTGTAAAGTATACGCTAATTGTCCCTTTATTTATATGTTCAATGATGGCCATGAAATTGAAACTGAGAAAACCAATTGCTGTCATCATATAAGTTAAGTCAATTAATTTAAATTTCTTTGTCATTTTTCGAGCTAATACATTATAGCAAGCAGAGGATAATGCGGATAACAGAATGAGAATAACGCCAAGAAAGCTAGTTTCATGCGTTTCCATACCGTTCATTACAAATATATAAATGACGCCAATTACAGAAATGAGTACAGATATTTTTTGCCATGGATTTGTAGACTCCTTTAAGAAGTAGGACGATAAAATCATCGTAAATATAGGAATGGCAGCTTGTATAATCCCTGCTTCAGATGAACTTGTATATACTAAACCAAATGCTTGGAAAGCAAAGAACAAAGCCGGATAAAATATCGCTAATGGTAAAAGTGTAAGTATGTTTTTGAATGAAATATTTAATTTTATAAACCCGAAAAGAACTGGGATAGTTGCTATTAAGAAAGCAACCGTGAAACGATGGGCAAGTATATCAATCGGAGTTGTAACGGTTAATGCTAATTTCACAAACATAAATGAAAAGCCAATAATAAACGCATATAGTAATGCGGCTGTATATGCTTTTGTTGTGTTTTTCATAATACCACCTCATATAGTTAATTTGTTACTGGCCAGTATATGTACATGGTAATCTTTCTGAGTCAGTGCTACAATGTGAACAAATATAAACTGTACCGGTACAAAATGAGCGTGGAGGTGTAGTCATGTATAAATATTTAAATGTATTAAATGAGTTAGAAACCATGATTCAAAAAGGAGAGATAAAGGAAGGGAAGAAATTACCGTCTATACGTTCACTGGTATCTCAATATCAGTGCAACAAAGCAACCATTATACGTGCGCTCCATGAATTAGAGAAGCGTCATATTATTTATTCCGTACCTCAAAGCGGATATTATGTTGTGAAGAGAATGGGGAATTATGAAGAAAATGAAACAGAAAAAATTGATTTTGCTTCATCAGCTCCAGATCCAGATGTATTTCCATACTTAGATTTTCAACACTGCATCAACAAGGCAATTGACACGTACAAGAATGATCTATTTATATACGGTACACCTAAAGGACTACCATCTTTAATTTCAGTTGTGCAAAAACAGCTAGCGAATTATCAAGTCTTCACAAAAGAAGAAAACATTTTTATTACATCAGGAGTTCAACAAGCACTAGCTATATTAACCTCTATACCATTTCCGAATCAAAATGAAACAGTGCTTATTGAACAACCAAGTTATCATCTATTTATTGAATATCTAGAAACAAACAATATTCCTGTAATTGGTATAAAGCGCACTACTGAAGGTATTGATTTAAATGAGTTAGAAAGAATATTCCGAACGGAAAAAATTAAGTTCTTTTATACAATTCCAAGATTCCATCATCCGCTTGGCACTTCCTATTCTAAGAACGAAAACGAAAAGATTATTTCTCTTGCAAAGAAATACAATGTATTCATAGTAGAAGATGACTATTTAGCAGATTTAGAACAAAATCAAAAGATAGATCCTCTATATAGTTACGATCACTCTTCACATGTAATTTATTTAAAAAGCTATTCAAAGATTATTTTTCCAGGATTACGTGTAGGCGTGGCAGTTATTCCTTCTTCTATTGCAGGGGCGTTTCATAAATATAAAAAACTATTAGATATTGATAGTTCAATGATTTCCCAAGCTGCTTTAGAAATCTATATAAAAAGCGGGATGTTTGAACGACATAAACAAAAAATTCGATTGTCTTACTATGCTAGATCTAGGGTGTTATCAGGGGCATTAGAAAAAGCTTATGAAGAAAATCAACATTTGTTTACATATAGAGCAAGAAACGAAATAGGAATACATACGTGCCTGTCATTACAAAAAAGTATAGTTACAGAAACGCTTATTAAGAATTTACGACAAAATCAGATATGTATAGAATCTATTGATAAAAATTATTTATCTTTTTTCCGTAAGGACAAACTTTTAAAACTCAACGTATCAAATGTGAAAGAAGATAAAATCGAGGTAGGAATTCATAAAGTAATTGAGGAAATGAGACAAGTGAATCGTGTAGATTTCCATTTTAAAAAAGACTAATGCTTCAGGAGGTTTATTATGAAGAAAAAAATAATAGCCTTGTTAATATGTATTATCGTGGGAATCGTAGCATTAGCAATTATTATATATAACAAAGAAAGTGAAGAATGTAAAGCGGTTGCTGTTCAAATACAGTCAATTATTGTAGATCATAACAACCTTCCTGTATCGAATGTTAAAATTTATGAAGGATCAATCATAAATAAGGAATGTGCTATTTCAAATTCACAAGGTGAGTTCAATTTCTATAGTGGCGTTTGTGGTGAAATTACGCTACAATTTGTTACTCCAGATGGAAAGAAATATACAAAAAAGTATAATCGAGAGCATGTACCTAAATTAGTTAAATTAGAAAATAAAAATTAAGGAGAGCTTTATATGAAACCATTACAAGGAAAAGTTGCAGTCGTAGCAGGGGCAACACGCGGTGCAGGAAGAGGTATTGCGATGATGCTTGGTGAAGCGGGAGCAACTGTATATGTAACAGGGAGAAGTACAAAGAACAATTTATCATCAATGGGACGAACGGAAACGATTGATGAAACAGCAGACCTTGTTACAAAGCAAGGAGGAGAAGGCATCGCTATTCGTGTGGATCATACAGTAGAGGAAGATATTAAAGCGTTATTCACAAGAATTCAAGATGAACAAAACGGAAAACTGGATATTTTAGTAAATGATGTTTGGGGCGGCGATCCGCTTACTGAATGGGAAAAACCATTTTGGGAACACAACTTACATAATGGATTACTTATGCAACAACGTGCTGTTCATTCGCATATGATGACGAGTTATTACGGTGTACCGCTAATGGTGAATAATAAGAAAGGACTTATTATTGAAATCACAGACGGTATCGATTATCAATACCGTGGTAACCTATATTATAGTTTAGCAAAAATCTCAACCATCCATTTAGCAGAAGCAATGGCAAAAGATTTAGAGCAGCATAATATTACTGCAGTTGCTGTAAGTCCTGGTTTCCTTCGTTCGGAAGCGATGCTAGATTTATTTGGCGTGACAGAAGAAAACTGGCAAGAAGGTGTAAAAAAAGATCCTCATTTTATTGCATCTGAAACACCTTTCTTTGTTGGAAGGGCAATCGCTACTTTAGCAAGTGATCCGAATGTTCATAATAAAACAGGGAAAGCACTTAGTTCATGGGAATTAGCAAGAGAATACGGATTTAAAGATATTGATGGGAGACAACCTGATTGGGGTAAATATTTTGAAGAGAATGTTCTTCAAGAAAAGTGATGTATCATGCTAAATAAAGTATAAGATTCTGTATATCAAATATAGGATTTTATACTTTTTCTTTCATAATTTTAGTTTAAAACTAATAATATGTTGCTAAATAAACACGCAAAAAGGAAGACCTCATTTAATGGAATTAAATGAGGTCTTCCTGTGAATCAGTTTACATTTGAAATTGCCAAAATATTAATCCGAAAACAAGGAGATAAAATGGTTGAAAAATTCAGTATATTCAGTATAATTAACTTGTAACTATAATAACATTTTTAGTTACAAGAGTTATACCGCTTGATTTCTAAAGAGAAGATCCCTGCAAATCAAGTAGTAAAAAAATTTTGTGCACCTTTGTATTCGGTATTCTCCACTAAAATGTTTCTTTCAAATAAATAGGAAGAAGGAAGTGATAAGATGAATCAAATGAATACACTTTCTCTATGGTCAGCGACTGCAAATAGCTGTGAGAAAGGAAAAACTCTAGAAGGAAATGAAGAGACGGATGTTGTTATTATTGGCGCTGGTTTCACTGGTCTTTCCTCTGCTTATCATTTGCAAAAATTAGGAAAGAATGTCATTGTCCTAGAGCAAGAAACGATCGGATACGGCGCCAGCGGTCGTAACGGCGGGATGGTATTGCCAGGCTATAAGCCAACGATGCAGCAGCTTGCCAAAAAGTATGGTCCCGACGAGGCTAGACAGCTAAACGATCTCTCCTTGTTTGGTATTGAACTGGTAAAAAGCATTATTGATGAACATCAAATCAACTGTGACTTTAGAAATACAGGTCATATTGTAGTGGCTTACAAAGCCAAGCATTTTGAAGAATTAAAACTTGAAAGCGCATACTTAAATGAAAATTTCGGGTACGAGTCAAGAGTGCTCGATCGAAGTCAATTGCATCAAGAGATCGATTCTCCGGTTTATCATGGTTGCTTAGTCGATGACTTAAGTTACTCATTCCATCCACTGAATTATGCAATTGGTTTGGGAGAAGCAGCTAAATCGATCGGTGCTAGAATCTTTGAGCATTCTAAAGTATTATCCATTGAGTACGGTCGAAATAGTGTGAAAGTTAAAACAGAAAAAGGTTCTGTTATTGCGAAAGACATTATTGTGGCGACAGATGGTTATTCTGGAAAAATCATAAATGAACTGAACAAAGGTGTACTGCCAATTTCGGCACGTATTATTGCAACCGAACCGCTTCCAGAGTCATTGTTGAATACTGTCATTCCTAAAGATCGCATGGTTTTTGATACGAGTAGTTTTCTTTACTATTTCCGTCGTACACCAGATAATCGAATCGTATTTGGCGGTGGCGATATTCGTCCAAACTTAGGTGATGGCGTGTATCAAAAAGTTTACGATGCGATGGTAAACTTGATGCCGAAACTGGCAGGAAGCAAAATTGAATACCGTTGGGGAGGATTTATTGGGGTTACAATTGATACATTCCCGATTATCGGCAGATCCAAAGAAGGCGCATATTTCGCAACAGGTTATACGGGTCATGGTGCTTCTCTCTCGACATTGTTTGGTAAGTTATTGGCACAATGGATCGTTACAGGGAATGCAGGCGGATATCGATTTGAAAAGGAACGCCTAAAATCATTTCCGTTCCATAATCAGAAAACTATGCTTGTAAATCTAGCGCATATTGGTTTCAAACTGCATGATATTTTTGCGTAAAGGAGAGATACTTGTGAAAATTAACATGTTCATTGATGGGAAATGGGTAGAAGCGTTATCCGGTGCTAGAAGAAACGTTATGAATCCTGCAACTGGAGAGGTGATTGCATCGTCTGTTGATGGATCAGAAGACGATGCAAAGGTGGCAATCAAGGCGGCTCGAAAAGCGTTTGACAGTGGGATTTGGTCGGATTTATTGGCTGATGAAAGAGCTGAATATCTCTATAAGATTGCAGACCGTCTTGAAGAGAAGGCGGCTGAAATTGCACGTTTGGAAACTGCAAATAACGGTAAGGTTATTCGTGCAACAACCTATGTGGATATTCCGGTGTCAATTCAATGCTTCCGCTATTATGCTGACTTGATCAAAGGCATGAAAAAAGAATCTTACACTCGTGCTGATTCTTCGGAAACAATTATTATTCAGGAGCCGATTGGTGTCTGTGGGCTTATTGTCCCTTGGAACTTCCCACTTATGTTAGCTGTTTGGCAAATTGCTCCTGCACTCGCTGCAGGGAATACAATTGTAATTAAGCCTGCTGAGATCACTCCTGTAAGCGTATTCAAATTATTTGAAATTATTGAGGAAGTCGGGCTTCCGTCCGGAGTGGCGAACTTGGTATTGGGGCCTGGATCAAAAGTTGGGAATGAGCTTGCCGAGAGCCATGATGTTGACAAGGTTGCCTTTACCGGTGGAACAAAAATAGGCCAAAGCATTATGCGCGCAGCTGCGGGAAATATGAAAAAAATTACACTTGAACTGGGAGGGAAATCTCCACTTATTGTGTTCGACGATGTGGATTTTGAAACTGCAGTCGATAATGCAATGTTCGGTATTTTCCACAATGCTGGGCAAGTTTGTTCAGCTGCATCCCGTCTGCTTGTACAAGAGACAATTTACGATAAGTTTGTTGAAAGACTGGCCGAGCGTGCAAGCAAAATTGTAGTTGGCAACGGAGAAAGCGAGAACATTGAAATGGGAGCCATCACAAGCGAGACTCATATGAATGACGTTTTAGATTACATCAAGAGTGGAATCGAAGAAGGTGCAACATTAGTTTGTGGCGGTAATCGCTTAACAGAAAATGGGCTTGATCGGGGATTTTTTATTGCACCAACGATCTTTGCTGATGTTAACGCGAATATGCGTATTGTTAAGGAAGAGATTTTTGGTCCAGTCCTTGTTGTAGAGAAATTTAAAGATGAGGAAGATGCCATCCAAAAAGCCAATGATTCCATTTATGGATTAGCCGGTGCTGTATTTACTGAAGACATGGATCGAGCAAAACGTGTCATTAGTATATTACGCGCGGGCATCACTTGGATTAATAGTTATCACCTCGCTTATGTTGAAGGGCCTTGGGGAGGATATAAGCAAAGTGGAATTGGCAGAGCGTTAGGGGCTACTGGGCTGGAGCACTTTATGGAAATGAAGCAAATCAATATCCACCAGCATGCCAAGTCTGTCGGTTGGTATGCAAATTAATTCGACTTAACTTGCTGTATAAACTATTTTTAGGAGGGTATGCGTATGGAAATAGCAGGAAACCGTCCCTCACCGAAGAAAGAAAAAGCAGAAATTATGAATAAGCCAGCAAATGACTCAGCACTGGGAACTAAAAGTATTCCTTTACTATATTTCCGGTTTGCTTTGGCAGGAATTATGGCTAATGCGATTCTTGGAGTGGTATCGGTTGTCGATGGCTATTTCGTCAGCGGTTTTCAGGAGCTGGAAGTAGAAGGTATTGGAATTGGATTTACGATTATGGTTATTACCCGTATGCTTGGCGTTCTTTTTGGTATAGGAGCCGGAGCAGTCATTTCACTTCGACTTGGAAAAGGGGAAATTGAAGAAGCTAGGAGTATTATGGGGCAAACTTTATGGTTTACTCTTTTCTTCTCCACTTTGCTAGCTGTACTTGGATTGGTCTTTGAAAATCAAATCATGACTTTATTCGGAGCAAGTCAGGATGCACTTCCATATGCGGTGAAATACAGCCGGCTATTGTGGATTTCATTGCCAATAACGATATTGGCGGTTGTACTAAGTATTTTTACCAATATCGATGAAAAACCTGTATTATCAATGAACAGTTGGTTAGCCGCAGCGGTTGTTGCCGGAATTACAGAATGGATTATGGTAGTGAAATATGACATGGGGATGATGGGTTCTTCGTGGGCGAATACAATTTCACAATCGATTCCTGTTTTACTAATCTTTTATTTTTGGTTTGGTAAAACAAAGCTTAAGCCAAAAATAAAAGATATGATGATTAACTTCAAAACAATTGGTGAGGTGGCTTGGACAGGCTTTGCATCTTTCTCGAGTCAGTTCATGATGTTTTTTGCCATTATTTTCTTCAACAATTTACTGCAAAGCTACGGTGGTGGGCTGCACGTTGCTGCTTTCACAATTCAAAACGGTTATATTACAAATCTGCTCGCCTTAGCAGCGCTCGGTGGGATGACGGGACTTCAACCGATCATTAGTTATAATTACGGTGCAGGCAATCTTGATCGTGTTAAACAAGCAATTAAGATTGGACTCATTTTTACTGTTGCTTTCTTTTTGATTGCGACAGCTTTACTAATCATTTTTGCAGATCCAATTGTATCATTTTTTTCTGGAGGTAATCCTGAATTGCAGAAACTGGGCATTTGGTCGACAGTTGTATTCAACTCATTGTTTATGCTTAATGCAGTTAGCTTGCTTATATCCGGTTATTTCGAATCCCAAGAGAGAAACTGGACCGCAACGTTTATTAATGTTAGCAAAATGCTGTTGTTCTTGTTTCCGTTTCTATTTATTTTCCCGAAATTCTGGGGTGTAGAAGGTATATGGTATGCAGGTCCTGCTGCAGAAATTCCAGGCGTTCTCATTGCCATATACTTTATGAAAAAAGAGTTCAAACGTTTAAAAGATACGAATGTTAAGACAGTACGTTTATAGAACCTATTCCTTCGAAATTATCTATGAGAAAGAGAGAGGATTATCATGTTTTTTGCGAAAAAACTTACAGCAGAAGAAGCACAACAATTAGGTGTTGACACTTGGGAAGCGTGGGTAGGCGAACCTAATAAAGGAACTTGGCATGTAGAAGAGCAGGAAGTTTTCTATGTGACAGATGGTGAAGTGTTTATTACTGTTGATAGAGAAAAATATCATATTACAAAGGATTGGGTCGTTTCCTTGGCTAAAAATCTTGTTTGTGAATGGGATTGCCCAAAATTTTTGAAAAAGAATTATAAAATGAACCATGAGATTAATTTGAAATAATGTGAAATTAGGACGGCATCCGATCATTACAGCCGTGAACTTTGCCTAAATATTTGTGATTTATATGACACAGCGCTGTTATCCGCTCTTGCTTCATATGCGATTACTGCTTTCTTTATGCGAATAAATTTCAGAATATTCAAACATAATAACGATAATTGATAGAGCTATCGTTTTTCAGGATCATACAGAAGGCAAGAAGGCCCTATAAAGACAAAAAAACGGGTGTAGCAAACGTTCCTTTACCCGTTTTTTAAATTAGACCATTATTATGATTTATTTTTGACTAAGCCGAACAATAATACGTCTACGATAGATGAGAGTGCTTCTGGTAAGGTCATATTATTTTCCATATAAAAACGTTGATCAAAGACAGAATTTGTAGCATCTATGATCAGCTTTACAGCGAGTGTTGGATTGATTTCAATGAGTTCACCTTGCTTCATACCTTCTTCGAGTAACAAGCGCAGAGCTTCCCACTCGCTCAAAGCGTCATTCACTTTTTTCCATTGTTCCGGGTAATAGCGCTTCATTTGTTCCAACACTTTGAAGTCGTAAAATTCAAAATTGGGTAACACAGTACAAATCTGTCTGATCTTTTCAATTAGGCTTAGAGATGTATTATTCATAATTTGTTCTGTTTGTTCATCGAATTCTGATAACGATTGATCAATGATTAATTCTAAAATTTCAACTTTTGAAGAAAAATGTTGATAAAGATATCGTTTGTTTACACCAATGCGTTTCGCTAAATCGTCCATTGTAAACTTCATGCCTTTATCATGAATCTCTTCAACAAAAGCTCTTATAATGCGTTCTCTCATACCCAGTACTCCTTAAATTAGAAATTTGTTGAAAAGGTTATCTAAACTAAGTTACTCAACTTTCGTACCTTGAAAAATTTTTAAATCCTTGTCTGTGCCATATTCTCTGTTGGGACAATTCCCTTATTAACATATAACACCATTCTTTTTAGCAGGCTAGAAGCAACGAAACTCCCAATTAAAAACAGAACGGTACATATCTTCCATAATACAGCAGAATTCCCTGTCCGAAAAGGCACTTAACTCGACTATCTCAAGTATTCTCCTGAACAAACAATATATCGATGGGTATAGTATAAGGATATTTGGTTCACCAGAGACAGATAAAAATGGTTATCCTGCCCGATCTCATAGCCATCAAGTTAAGGAAATAAATAAAATTAAACCGGAGACATTCGAGGACAAATAAAAAGGTTTTAATCTATTTTAACCGGATAGATAGTTTGTGCAGATTATAATTCCATATTTTTATTGCATAAGTATGATGATAAAAACCTTTAGCCATAATTATGACTAAAGGTTTTTATGGTGGGGAAATTTATACAGAATCAACAATTTTTCAGGAGGTAAATTTCATGGAAGATAATAAAAAGTCAATCCTTGTTTTTATAGTATTAGTTTTAGGTTTAGTCTTCTTTGTTGGAGGTATGGTTTATAGATTGTGGGGCCCATTTTAAATTTGTTAGCGAACAATGGCCGTCCCGACAATCCAGTCATAAATTGTTTTCCGTTTCTTATTAATTAAGGGACTTAAAAAAGTGCATAGCATAGAAATTTTCACATGGAATCTTTTTAAAGAGGGGATGCTATTTATGTATCATTTCAGAAATAAAGGAGAACATCTGCAATGAATTATATGTTGTTTAAAGTTATTAATCGTCTTGCAGGAAGAGGAACTACTATGGATACGGCAATGGTTTTTCTTTCAAACAAGACTCGCTATCTGTACCTTGTCATATTAATATTTATGTGGTTTAGAAACAATTTCTACAAAAAAATCATCTTGTATGCAGGAATTTCAGCAGGAGTCACGTTATTTATAAACCGTATTATCCAGCTTTTTTATTTTAAACCTCGTCCTTTTATTTTCCATCGCGTTCGTTTGCTTATCCCATCGAAGAATAATTCTTCATTTCCAAGTAAACATACTGCTCTAGCTTTTGCTGTAGCGACTTCCGTTTTATTTCACCAACGCTTCATTGGTTCTATTATGTGGTTATTAGCAATTTTGACAGGTTTTTCACGTATTTGGGTAGGACATCATTACCCATTCGATATAATCGGAAGTGCTGTTATAGGTAGTCTAACAAGTGTGATTATTAATAAGTTCACCAAGTTATTTAAGTGAAAAGAAGAGAGCGATTTCCTATGTTATTCATGAAATTTGGAAAAAGGAACATCCGCTTCTTTTGTTTGTGGAGTAGGAGAGCAGGCATAAATTAAAAAACACTTCATGAAATTTGAACAAATCTAGTAAAGAGTTGAGGAGAAATAAGGATTGAAAGATAACCAAAGCAAAGTACACGCTAGGTAAAGCTAGTATATACTTGGTTTTGGTTTTATGTACTATGTAAACAATAAAGAATGTGATTAATGCTATTCATAAATTACCATTAAAGGAATGGGTTGTTGATGAATATTCTTTTTGAAAGCATAATTCTAATCCTTACAGGGATTCTTGTTTTAAAATTGACGGGAAGTAAATCTATTAGCCAGATGACAAGAGCTGAGATTATTGTCGTTGTCTCTATTGGACGCATTATTGTAGAACCTGTACTAAGCAGAAAGGTAGGTTCGTCTATTCTGGCAGCTGTTATATTTTCAAGTATTTTAATTATCATTCATTTTTTAGAATTGAAATCGCGAAAGATGGAACAATTTTTAAACGGTAATAGCATCATTGTTGTTGAAAATGGGAAGCTTTTAAAAAGGAATTTAATTCGTGCTAAAATGACGGAACAGCAACTATTTATGCATTTAAGACAACAAGGAATTCACGATATTAAAACATTACAACAAGCAACAGCAGAACCGAACGGTCGCATTGGATATCAACTAACAGCTGGGGCACAGCCCGTTACTTGTGAAATGTTAGAAAAGATATTACACCAATACAATCTGAAAAAATAGTTAATATGGAGAGATATTAACTATTTTTTGTTGTTTTAGGACATGTAGCGATACACTATGAAGTCTTTTTAACCCAATCAACATGCCCGTAAAAACGGAAGAAATGCTTTTTGTGTCAATAATGGAATTTCTATATTCATCGAATCTCTCACAACAGGAACTAGGTACTTTTGAACGAGTGTTACAATGCGAATTTATGAATGCTGATTTATCAAAACGATTCAGTGTTATCATCATTTTTATATAAACATGGACTGTAGTTTAAGCAATCTTTTTTATAAACGGTATAACTCTCTTTAAAACTGTACAACTTTATTTCAACCCCATGTTTTAGAAATAAAGATAATCCCCCAAAGAATGTATGCAAGTTGTGATACGATATACATTGAAAATTCAAAAACGGTAAGTTTTCTTTTTAGTTTAATTTTCCGTAAATACATGTAAAAGCAAAATGTAGATAAAACGAGTAATAATTCAGAGGCTTTATATATATTTTCTAATGTAATAATATCCACTCAACTCCTTACATTAAATTGTAGAACATAGTCTAAGGATATCATAAGAAGCATTTGAATGAACATGAATTTGCACTTATTGATTTCTAAATCATAAGCATGATTTGTTTGGTGAGGAATTAAAAAGAAGCCTTTTTGCACCACTATATATATCCATTTTGATTTTCCAGTAGATAAGTCGCGGCTATGACGAACAAAAAGTGACCTGCACTTGTTTTCTTTCTTTGTTTTCACTTGGCATGGGGCAGAAAAAGGATTTGACCGATTCTATGCATGGCCGGATTCTCTCTCCCGCCTAAAAAGAAAGGTTTTATGTCGAATACGTCTGTTTTAAATGATTTGCTAGATTATTACTCATTCACAAATAAAAACCCTCTCGTATATAAAATGAGAGGGTTTCAATATGTTTAATTTATATGTCCAAAGCGTTAATTTACTTTCTTTATAAATCCTTTGTAATGACGTTTTACAAGCTGACTTTCTAATGTTTTCATTGTTTCTAATGCCACACCGACAATGATGAGTAAGCTTGTACCACCAATTTGAGCAGAAGGCGGTAAAGTCGCAACTTTCGTGAATACGATTGGTAAAATCGAGATAGCACCTAAGAAGATGGCACCAATAAATGTTAAACGATACAAAATTTTTGTTACATATTGTTCTGTCGATTTACCTGGACGAATACCTGGGACATATCCATTTTGCTTTTTCAAGTTTTCTGCCATTTGCTCAGGATTTACTTGAACAAATGCGTAAAAGTATGTAAAAGCAATGATGAGCCCGACATAAAGGGTCATTCCGAATGGATGCGCCAAATCCAGATTCGTATTCAACCATTTCGATACATTAGAGTCAGGGAATAGCTGCGCAATTGTGCGTGGCGTCATTAGAAAAGCAGAAGCAAAGATTACTGGGATTACACCTGCGCTATTTACTTTAAGAGGTAAATGTGTATTTTTTGCTCCTTGATATTGATTATTCCCTGAAACAGCTTTTGCATATTGAATAGGTATTTTACGAACTGCTTGCTGGATATAAATAACACCGACAACGATTGCTAAAATAACTAATACAATTAATATAATTTTGACAATATGAATAAAGAGTTGATCTCCAGCATTTTGGAATTGTTGTAAATAAATTTGATTTACGACATTTGGCATTCCTGCAACAAGTCCTGCGAAGATAATCATTGAGATTCCATTACCGACGCCGTTAGCAGTAATTTGTTCACCTAACCAAAGTAAAAATGCAGTACCAGCAGTTAGAACTGTAGCAATAAATAAGTATGTAGTCCAACTAGGATCTTTAATTAATTGTCCGCCTGCTATATTGTTAAAGCCAATAGACATTCCAATGGCTTGAATGAATGCGAGAATGATTGTAAAGTATCGAGTAAACTGAGCTGATTTTTTTCGGCCCATTTCTCCTTGCTTTGCCCACTCTGTAAATTTAGGTACAACATCCATTTGTAACAGCTGTACAATGATGGAAGCTGTAATATATGGTGTGATACCTACAGCAAAGATCGAGAAGTGCTTCAATGCTCCTCCGCCAAATACATTTAACATACCTAAAACATTGGCTTGATCTTGTATTTTTAATACCTCTGCGTTAGTATGAGGAACTGGTATAAACGTGCCAATTCGAAAAACAATTAACATCATAAGTGTAAAAAGGATTTTCCTTCTTATCTCAGCTACTCTCATAAAATTTGAAATCGTACGAAACATCCTGTCGCCTCCTGTATTTTTATCAGTTGTCTAAAAGGAAAACTGATTATTATATCCCGATGAATAAACCACAAACCTCCTTCCATATAGAATTCATTTGACAAATGGATTTTCGTGCATTTTGTAGTTTTGTCATGGATATAAGAAATACAAGTGTTTATATAAGCGATAGATTGATAATCGTAATCATTCAATAACTACAATATAACCAATAACTAAACAAATGTACATAGATAAGGCTGAAAAGAATGAAAAATACATGTTACAAAAGAAAATACTAATGAGTTCACGAGGAGGACTTTGCGATGAACGAACTATTTATTTGATAAACGAATTAAATAGTTTGGTTTGCGCAGCAAGATCATACTCTTTTATAGTAATATAAGTATGATAAAACTAACAATGAATACTCAAATATAAAAAGGAGCCTACTATGACAATTATCGATAAATTGAAACTTAATAAATACAATAATATGGCAGTGATTAATCAACCAAACGATTATGATGTTTTTACTGAACAAGCAACTACTCTTTCTAAAGATCATGATGCCATTTTTATTTTCGTAGAAACAATTGATGAGATGGCCAAGCATACACAATTTATACTTAATAAAGAACAACTATTACTTGAGAAAGGGTATTTGTTTTTCGCTTATCCGAAGAAAGGCAATACACGTTATAACACTTTTATTCACAGAGATGAAATGTTCCCAGCATTGAAGGTTGGAGAGGATGGATATGTAGATAAAAGTGATATGAAGTTCGCACGGATGGTAAGTATGGATGATATTTTCACTGTTGTTGGTTTAAAGCATGAAAAAAAGAAAGCAAAGAAAACGCCTGCTGCTAGTCAATGTGTCGCTGATTATGCAGAGAATATTACAGATGTAGAGGCGTTACTAGCGGATTATCCAAATGAACTTACCTTTTATCAAAATTTAACACCGGGGTATCAAAAAGATTGGGCACGCCATCTATTCTCTGCAAAGCAGCAAAAAACACGTGAAAAACGTCTACAACAAATGGTGGAAATCCTTTCACAAGGGTATAAAACAATTGATTTGTTCCGTAGAAAGAAAAAATAAACATACACAATGATGAAACAAGTAATTGGAATGAAATTGTGGGAATGCATCGGAACTTTTGTATAGTAAATAAACATAAAAGAATGAATAAGAAAAGGTGTTTGAAATGAAATCATATATTGTAGTTGGAGCTGGAATTCTGGGAGCGTCTACTGCTTATCATCTTGCTAAGGCGGGAGCTCATGTTACATTAATTGACCGTCAAGATTTAGGGCAAGCTACAGATGCAGCGGCAGGAATTGTATGTCCATGGCTTTCACAGCGTCGTAATCAAGCTTGGTACAAAATTGCCAAAGGCGGGGCACGATATTACGCTTCTTTAATTCAGCAATTAGAAGAGGATGGCGAGACAGATACAGGTTATAACCGAGTAGGTGCCATTAGTCTTCATACGGACGAAAAAAAGTTGGATCAAATGGAAGAGCGAGCATATAAACGACGTGAGGATGCTCCTGAAATTGGTAAAATTACTCGCTTATCACAAGAGGAAACAAAAAAAATATTCCCGCCATTATCTGAAGAATATAGTGCTGTACATATAAGTGGTGCTGCAAGAGTAAATGGACGAGCGCTTCGTCAGTCTCTTGTAAATGCAGCAAAAAAACATGGTACTACCTTTATAAAAGGAAACGCAGTTTTAATTCATGAAAACAATCATGTCAAAGGTGTTACAGTAAATGGTGAAACAGTAATAGCAGATCAAGTAATTGTAACGGCAGGAGCTTGGGCAAACGAAATTTTAAAACCGCTGGACGTTAATTTCTTAGTAACTTTCCAAAAAGCACAAATTGTTCATTTACATATGCCAAATGCGAATACTGAAAATTGGCCAGTTGTTATGCCACCAAACGATCAATATATTTTAACTTTTGAAGATGGACGGATTGTTGTAGGGGCAACACATGAAAATGATACTGGTTTGGATTACCGAGTAACAGCAGGCGGTTTACATGAAGTTTTTGATAAAGCATTGTCAGTCGCTCCAGGTTTAGAAAATAGTACAATGCTGGAGACAAGAGTTGGGTTTAGACCATTTACACCAGGTTTCTTACCTGTAATCGGCCCACTACCTAGTTTCGAAGGGATCCTTGTTGCGAATGGTCTAGGTGCCTCGGGGTTAACTGCTGGTCCGTACTTAGGATCTGAACTTGCAAAACTTGCTTTAGGCCAGTCGATAGAATTAGATTTAAGTCATTATGATGTAGCTGGTGCAATTGAATAGTTATAGAGCTAGAAACAAAAAAAGATTAGGGACAACTACCTAATTTTTTTTGTTTCTTTTTATATTGTACATAGTAAGAGTTTTATATTTGCAGAGGAAATTTCGCGTATTTTAGAGGAAAGCTATATTGATTGTAATTTTGAAATAGATAGTACAAAAAAATTACACATAAAATGTTAAAGGATTAAGGAGTTGCCATAAGTGTATAACGTTGAAATAAGAAGACCAACCGTTGAAGATTATGAAGAGTTACATCAATTGTTTCATACAGTCATTATAGATACATTTGCTAAAGAAGGCTTATCGAAGTTAGTTGACGATATAGAAAAGGAAATTGAAAATAAAAAGCAATACTTGATATGTGACTTTGATAGCAATGGGAAAGATCGATATTTTTTGATAGCTGTAGATAAACAGTGTAATAAAATTATCGGAACAATTGAATTTGGTCCATCTAGTCAACTCATTAATATTTGCACAGATGGCGCATTAAAAGATTTGTATGAGGTGGGAACTGTATTTGTACTCCCAAATTACCAAAGACACGGCATAGGGAATTTACTTTTAAATGCGATGTTTCTTACCTTATTGGATAAAGGGGTAAAAGAATTCTGTTTGGATAGTGGATATACCAATGCACAAAAAATATGGAAGAAAAAATTTGGAGGTCCTGATTATTTGCTAAAGGATTATTGGGGTGAGGCATGTGATCATATGATTTGGAGGAAACGCATGAATGATATACCTATAATATTTAGTAGATACTGAGAAAAAAGGTGGGAGAATATTTTCAAAGCATATTTATTTAGCGAAATCATTCGTATACATTTAATTAAATTGTATTTATAATCAACACGAATAGCTTTTCTTACATACTTGTGCTATTATTTACCTTTATAATAAAAGAGGACGTGAAGTAACTTGATTAAAATTGATGTACCTGCAGTTGATGTTTCTATAACAGAAAGAAAACAAGTCATAAAAGGAGATGAACCAAGAATTACTCCAATTCATGGATTCATTGATTTCCACTTGTTCCCAAGAGATAAAGGCGGCATTTTTATGTTTTATAACATTAATGACGAACTTCTTTTTGTCGGGAAAGCAAGAAAAATTAGACAACGAATTAAAAAGCATTTTGAAGACAACGTGTCACCAATTAAAGCACATCGTGACGAAGTATATCGCATTGATGTATGTATTGTAGAAAATCCACTGGAAAGAGAAATTTACGAAACATATATTATTAATGAATTTCAAGCGAAATATAACGTTGATAAAGTGTTTTACAAATAATAACTGTATATATAATGTTTATTGATCCTTAAATCTATAATGATTTGAGGATTTTTTATATTTTATAAAAACATATTGCGTCGGAAACACTCTTTTTGCATTAAAAACATTTGATTATTCAAGAAAGACGAGTAAAACTATAGCGGAAAGTGTTAAGAATTTAGAAAGTGATAATTTTGATGATTGGATAAAAAATTATAAAGGCTAGTATGAATAAAACAACCACTAAACTTTAAGTGGTTGTTTTTCTGTTCCTTATTCACATACTCTCAAAATCTATTTCATATACTGGTACAAGCAAACAAGAAAGGAGATCATCATGAACTGGTTAGAAGCTTTTATATTAGGAATTATTCAAGGGTTAACAGAATTTTTACCTATAAGCAGTACCGGTCACTTGTACTTAGGAAGACATTTATTTAACTTAGATGAAGCGGGTCTTTTCTTAGATACGATGCTTCATATTGGCACACTGCTCGCAGTGTTTATTTACTATAAAAAAGAATTTATCTATTTAATTAAAAATCCATTTTCAAAGCTTATGTTCTTGCTTATTGTTGGGACAATTCCAGCAGTCATTATCGGTTTATTATTTAAAGATTTCTTTGAAGATATTTCAAAAACAGGTGTAACAATTGGATGGGAGTTTTTAGTGACGGGTTTGTTTTTATACATGGCAGAAAAACAAAAAAATGGCCGTAAAAAGATGGATGACATTACATATCAAGATGCCTTTATTATCGGTTCTTTTCAAGCGGTTGCTATATTTCCAGCAATCTCTCGTTCTGGCATGACGATTGTTGCTGCACTATGGAGAAAATTAGATCGTGAAACCGCAGCGTATTTTTCATTTTTGTTATCTACACCTGCTATTGTTGGAGCCATTGTCTTACAATCTGTGGACGTATTTCAAGGAAAAGCAGAAGCGATTTCAAGTACATCGCTGATGGTTGGTACTTTATCCGCAGCATTCTTTGGATACATAGCCGTATCTTGGATGATTCAATATTTAAAACGACATTCTCTTAAAGTATTCGCGTATTATGTGTGGGCTTTAGGCGCTTTAATTTTAACTTTACAGTTTACTGGCATATTTTAAAGGGGAGTGTTCTTGAAAAAATATAGTCAAAAGGAACCTGTAAATCTTTTATTCTCTTTTTGAGAGAGGTAAATTATGGTAAAGTATCATTATACTTTATTGAAAGTGAGTGATATATTATGACAGTCAGATCTTTCCACTTACCAATTAAATTAGAGGTACGGAAGGGTTAATACCATTATAGGAAGTTCTTTTTAAACAGCTTCCGTACAATAAAACGGAGGGATAAATTAAATGTTTAGTAATTACAGTACACTTTGCACGGAACTCTATGATTTTACAAAACCTGTGGGTTATTCTTTAAGCGGGGATATTGAATATTATCAAGAACGATTAAAGAATTGCCAAGGGACTATTCTTGAAGCAGCGGTTGGCTCTGGACGTGTGTATATCCCACTTCTTGAAGCTGGATATACAGTTGACGGAATTGATTCTTCTCCTGAAATGTTGGATTCTTGTCGTAAACGTTGCGAAGAAAGAGGCCTAAATCCTCATTTGTATCAGGGTAAACTGCAGGAATTCTCATTACCAGCTAATTATGAGGCGATTATTATTCCTACTGGTTCATTTTGTTTAATTGAAAGTCGTGCAGATTCCTTAAGCGCATTGAAATGTTTTTATAAACATTTGGCGTTGGGTGGACGTTTGATTGTTGATCTTCTCCTACCTTATGATTGGAAGACAGGAGAAATTAATACATCAACTTTTTCTCTACCTAACGGAGATGGGATTACATTGGAAAACAAATCGATTGAAATGGATTGGCTTAACCAAATTACTGTGTCGTATTTAAAATACGAAAAATGGCGTCAAGGAAAATTGATACAAACCGAGTTACAACGTTTTGCAATGCGTTGGTATGGAATTGAAGAGTTTAAGCTTATTTTAGAAAGTATAGGTTTTTCTGATATTACATGTTCTGCTGACTATGTTTATGAAAAACAACTAACGAATGCAAGTCAAATCATCACTTTTGAAGCTGTAAGAAAGTGATAATAGCATAGAGCTTAGTGGCATAGGGACTAAACAAAATATATGTATTTCAAGGCAATCAATACTAAATTGGTTGCCTTTTTCTATTTCAGGAAGAAAGGAGAGCGTAATTCAAGCTGTTAGTATCAATCACGACTTTAGTAGATATGCCTAACATTGGTATCTTTATAGGCATTGCATGCGGGCTATTGTCTCATATAGTACTTGTAATGAAGGGAAAGGATGAATAAAAGCGGAAATGGAAATCATACTGCTGGATAAAAAGAAAATAATGAAAATTTAGTAGCAGGATATTTATTCTTAAGAGAAGAACATATAAATAGTTAGCTGATTTGAAAAAGGGATGAGTGATGAATGGAAGTGTACATAGAAAAACTACAGCAGCAAGATGCTGAAGAATTATTTGCTTTTGAATGCTATAACAGAGAGTTTTTCGAAAAAATGGTGCCAAGTCGTGGTACGGATTATTATATTTACGAGGTATTTAAGCAGCAACTTGATGAGCTATTAAAAGAACAAGAAGAAGGAAATTCTTACTTTTACCTCGTCCGTAATATGGAGAATAGAATTGTTGGTCGCATAAATTTAGTAGATATAGAGAAAGAGAAACAATTAGGGTATTTAGGTTATCGTGTGGGAGAAAAGTTTCTTAGAAGAGGCATCGCAGCCACGGCGGTAAAGTTACTTCTAGATCAAGCAGCCAGCTATCAAGTTACTGAAATCCATGCCAAAACAACAAATAATAATATCGCCTCGCAAAAAGTGTTAGAAAAAAACGGCTTTTCACGCATGTCAATCGATAAAGGATCTATAAACTTAAACGGTCAAAAAATGGATTTCATTCATTACATTTGGAAATATACTAACATAGTATAAATCGAACTTTTAAACAAAAGGGGTACAATACAATGAAGGATTTACGTTATCCAATTGGGCAATTTACTTATGAAGAAAATATTACAGAAGAAATGATAGACAAGTGGATTCAAGAAATTGAGGATCTTCCTCATGAATTAACAAAGGCAATTAAAGATTTAGATAACAAACAGTTAGATACACCGTACCGAATTGGTGGATGGACAGTTCGTCAAGTTGTTCATCATGTCGTTGATAGTCATATGAATAGTTATATTCGATTTAAGTTAGCACTTACAGAAAATAATCCAACGATTAAACCGTATAGAGAAGAAAAATGGGCAGAGCTCCCAGATTCAAGATTACCAGTAGATGTTTCACTTGTATTGTTAGAAGCATTACATAAACGATGGGTGAATCTATTATATTCTTTAGAAGCTACTGATCTAGAAAAAACGTTTAATCATCCGGAATCAGGAGAGACAAAGCTTGCGGTTGCAATTGGATTATACGCATGGCACGGTCGTCATCATACTACACATATTACTTCTTTACGAAAACGTTTAGGATGGTAAGGGTGTTATGAAAATAGCATTAGAAAGAGCGATAGAGTTGGATGCAGAATCTATTTTTAATATTCAAGTACAGGCATTTATGCCGTTACTTGAAAAATATAAGGATTACGAGACAAATCCTGCAAATGAAACCGTCGATAAAGTAATTACAAGAATAAATAATCCGTATGGTAGAGTTTATAAAATATTAGCTGGTGATATCCTTGCGGGAGCTATATCTGTTTATTGGAAAGAGCAGACGCAATTTTGGATAAGTCCTCTGTTTATTTTACCTACTTATCAAGGAAAAGGAGTAGCTCAGAAGGTGGTGCTTTTAATAGAGGAAATGTTCCCTCAAGCAACTAGTTGGGAACTAGCCACCATTTTAGAGGAAGAACGTAATTGTTATTTATATGAAAAAATGGGTTACACTAAGACTGGTGTAAGAAAGAAATTGAATGATCATACAACACTTGTTTATTATATCAAGGTAGTATAAAAATAGATTTTAGAGGGATAGATAAAACAGAGTAAATCTGTATTTTCTATCCCTCTTTATATAACATAAGAAAATCGTCTTTTTGTATTTTTAAAATAAATTAATGCATGTTGTTCCAAAAATCACGGGGTTAATACTTTTATTTTTGCATAAAAATACAAAATGTTATTTTGTTGTATATTTTGTTAATGCTTTTTGAACGCTTAAAATACTGTCGTCACCTTTAAATTCTTTTGTAATTGGTTGCTCCATACTAGATATCCAAATTTTAAGTTCTGCATCTAAATCAAAATGACCTGCTGTTTCAATACTAAATTGTGTAATACTTTTATAAGGAATAGAATGATATTCTGTTTTCTTACCAGTTACTCCTTGTTTATCTACTAAAATCATTCGGCGGTTTGTAAATACAATTAAATCACGAATTAGTTTATAGGCATGTTCAACTTGTTCATCATCAAGCATAATTTTTTGTAAATCACGTTCTACACTATCTGTATTCGCATCAGACGCATTTCCTAAAATACCACTAAATAAACCCATATGAAATTCCTCCTTTAGATCTATGGAATGAGTTACTTTTATTGTATCACGTTATAGAGTAATAGATTCTTACAATACAGCAAGAGCTTTTTAAAAAAAATGCAATGAATTTATTAATACTTCATCATAATATCTTGTGCTAAAATAGAATTGTTAATAAAATCAGGAAACAAGTGCAGAGGGCGTATACATGAAAAATATCGGTTTAGTATTAGAAGGCGGAGGAATGAAAGGCTTATATACTGCAGGAGTACTCGAATACTTTATGGAGAATGAAGTATTTTTCCCTTATGTAGTTGGCGTTTCTGCCGGAGCATGCATGGGTGCAACGTACTTATCGCGTCAAAAAGGAAGAAATAAAAAAGTAAATACAGAGCTAGTGTCGGATCATCGCTACATTTCGTATCGAAACTTCATACGGAAACGAGAATTATTTGGTATGGATTTTCTTTTTGATGAAGTACCAAATCAAATTGTACCATTTGATTTCCAAACCTTTCTTGATACAAGTGAGCAGTTTGTAATTGGGACAACAGATTGCGAATCAGGAAGAGCTGTTTATTATAATAAACACGAGCATGGAAATGATATATTAAAAATTATTCGTGCATCCAGTTCTGTACCGTTTATTGCACCTGCTGTAGATTATGATGGTAAAAAATTATTAGATGGCGGGATAATTGACCCTGTTCCTGTTCGAAAGGCGCAAGAAGATGGTTTTCGCAAAAATGTTGTGATTATGACAAAGCCAAAAGGATATATAAAACATCGGAATAGATTTTCATCAATGGCCAAATTATTATATAGACGGTATCCGAAAATATCAGAGCTCTTAGTAGAACATTATCGATTGTATAATGAAACAATTTCGTATATGAGTTCTAATGAACAAAAAGATAACTTTTTTGTCATTCAACCAAGTGTCCAGCTCCCTATAAGTGGGATTGAACGAAATAAAGACAAGCTTGTTAATTTATATAATCTTGGGTATCAGGATGCAAAGAATCAATATGGACAGTTATTAAAATGGATACAGAAATGATAACGATAGGGGTGAACAATTGATACTAGGGAAAAAAGTAATTTTTGAAGAGTTACAGAGACTACAAAATTCTTTATATCAGCCATTTCCATATCGTGATGTACGCAACATGCGTAAAGATTTTAAAGACGCATTTTCTGAAGATGATTGTTTAAGTGCTGACCTTAACATCTACTGGATGAATATTGCGGGAACTTTAAGTTATGTCCTAAATGGAAAGGCAGAAAAAATTCCGTTTCATCAAATCAATTTGCTGCGCACATCATTTTTTGAGCAATTTAAACAATTTCGCTTTCTAGAGAAAAAGATTGAAAACTACTCATTGTTCCATAGAGACTATATGTATTATGAAAAGGCACGTAAATTATTACTTTACTATCTTTCTGAGTAAGAATACAAACACACAGACTATATTGTTTGTGTGTTTTTTTGTTCATAAAATATACAATATTATGACCTTGTTTATATAGGAATTTATTTGTAAAAAAAGAAGTATCTATAAAAATACGTTACGATTTCGTATGCATATGGCAGCTAGCATCCTTGAGAATAAAAGCTAGTATAAGTCTATATAAGACACTTAAAGAAAAAGAATACCTAAATTGCCTACAATGAGTTTTGAGGCGGTCATGACGAGATTTGGTAGCGTAAAAATCTTTCTGATGGTTTGTTAGCACTGAATAATTCAAAAACGTTATCTAAAAAAGAAATGAGGAGAGAGAATATGAGCCAAAAGGACTTAGATAAAGAACTAAAGAAGCAAGAGATTTTAGTAAAAGATGAGAAGGTTTGGGATTTCACATATGAAGATCACATTAGTTCTATCGTTAAACGAGCAGAAAAGTCAGGAGTTTTTGATGACCTGCCTGGTAAGGGCAAACCACTTAATATTGATAAAAGCCTTTCGTATAATCCCGAAAAACAACTTTATAAAACATTAAAAGATAATCATGTTTTACCTAGATGGATTGAGCTCTCGAAAGAAATCGATCAATTAAAAGAAAAACTAGAAGGGAATATAGATTCAAAAGAAGCAGCTAAATTAGTTCGTACGATTAATAAAAAGATTTTAGAATATAACTTGATTTGTCCGCCGTCAGCACAAAAAATGAGAGTGAAATGTGATCGCTAACTTCACCAATACAAATTTTTACTGCTGCAAATAGATACAGATGATTCTTTAGGAATTATGTGGGGAGATTGCGGCGTTGCAAATTTCTTTATAAGAAAAGAAGACTTGATAAATTTAGATTTTACAAATGTACTTTATAATTGGGATTGTTTTTGAGAGGATGTAAAGCCGCTTTCTATATGGATATTTAGAGAGTGGCTTTATTCTTCGCTTTAAGAGAATTTATTTCAGAATGAATATAGTTATAAGTTAATTTTTTCGATATCAATAAAAATAATTCGCTCTGAATGGATTTTAAATGTATCGCGAGTGTATAATAGTACATACACATAAAAAAGGAAGTGAAAGAAATGCATTTACAATTTGTCGTACAGAATATGAATCAATATATTGAGGCTGAAGGTTTGAAAAGAAAGCGTTTAGCAAAAAGACTAGGGATGTCTGAGTCGAACTTTTCAGATTATCTAAATGGAAAAAGAATGAATGGGATTTATGATTTTGCTGCAAATTTAGCAGATTGTTTAGGACATGAGCATACATTTTTTATGAAAGAGGATTTTCATAATACGGTTAACGGTCAAGAGGAGCATTCCTTTTTATTTTCAGCAGGTGAAATGTTATCAGAAAGTGGGGAAGAGGGACTACGTCAATTAACGAAACTTTGTGATCTTATTGAGATTTATAATAGGGGTGAATCACATGCCTGAACTTAATTTTGTAGACCTTCCGCAAATTATAGAGGAAAATAAAAAGATTAAGTTAGAAGTAGAAAACTTAATGAGAAAATATTTACAATATTACCACCCAAAAGGCTGGACAATGATTGAAGGTGCTAAAAAATATATCGCAACGCAGCATTTTTTTATTGAAACACCAATTCAAGATCAGTCTTTGGGTGGTTTTATTCGTGCAACAGATACAGAGAAATACATTTGTTATGTAAATACGTATCAACCTAGAATTTATCAAAATTTTAGCCTGTTTCATGAATTATATCATTTAATTTCACTTCAAGAGTTAGATAGGAAACTACATATTGTACATGCAGGCCTTGATAAAAGTCACACTGAAAGAAAAGCAGATTATTTTGCTTCGTTACTATTAATTGACCAACATGAATTAATTACTTTTTATAATGGTTTTGAAAAAAATGATGAAACAACATTACATAAAATATTTCTATGTATGAGTCGTTTTAAAGCACCTTTTAAAGCGATATTAATTCGTCTGTATGAATTACAGCTAATTGATTACTCGACAATTGAGAAACATTTTGATCAGAAATTTGATTATCATAAAGAATTTGAAGCGCTAGGCATTGATTCGTATATGATTGAGCGAAGCAATGTTATTAATTTAGGTAAAATAGAAAAAATGATGCAGCAACATACATTACCAGAAGCAGCACAGCAAGCAAATAAACAAGTGTTGGAAGAAATAACGCGCTATTTCTATAAGATGAAGGGAGATGGAGTTAATTGACATCTCCAGAATTAACAAACTTTATTCAACTACATACACATTTTGTTACAGAATTAGAAGAGATAATAGATATTATTCTTGAAAGACAAAATATTTATTTCTATGATACATCCGCTATTTCAATTCACGAAAAAGCGTACTTTCAGCATAATGAAACGTTATTTTTGAATTATATTAAAGATGCACCGATTTTAATTACTGATGTAATCGCAAAGGAAATGCGCTTACTTGAAGATGTAGATCAGCGTTATATAAAATATTTATCGCGATTTCAAACGGTTTTGTACGTGGAAGAACAACAATTATATGAACTGCTCAAAGTTGAATTTGCTTCAAAACAAGCGAAACAACGCCTTTTAATAGCGAGTGACAAAGCATTTAGTTGTATACAGCCACTGCGAGAAACCGTAAGAAACGCTAGAGAATCATTTTTAAATGCCGAAAATATCATTTTAGATAATTATATTAGCTTTTTCATAAGTAATAATGATAAAAACCATGGGGAGATGTCTTTATTATGGGCATCATGTGTAATCAATCAATTATGTGGTAAATTAACCATTACATTTATAGGTGTTGATAACGATTTGTTTTCATATGTAGAGCAATGTTGTTTATTAGGGAAAAATAAGGATTATAACATATATATTATGAGTAATGAAACATTGCTGCAAATAGATCATACACAGCATCAAGATAGCAAAAAACTACAAAATTAAGTGAATTCCAAATTGAACCATATTCAATAAATAAAATGTAATGAGAGATCACATACATATAAACGAATGAAAAACTGCATGCGTAAATTTAAAAGAATTTATCAAAACAAAATATAATTCATGAAATGAATCGATTCAAAATTTATGGCTGTTCTAAATTTAATCTTTGAGATTTTTGATTCAAAAATTACTACGAAAAATCCTGACGCGCGCTTAATTATAAAATGAGCATGAAAATGTTTAAGATTAGACAAATAACATATAAAGCAAATTCAACTAAATATTTCTCTCTCATCTCATTTTGTAGAGTTTACTTGTATTTAGAGACACAGGAACACTACTTTTATATAACTTCCTATAATTTATATTATGTTAACTGTAAAATAGGATTAACTTGCTTATTATTTTGGTACCCCCTTTTCTTATGATTTAACGAAAAAAAGATTAGTGTTAATATACAGCATTTACACTAATCTTTGAGATGAGTTTTAATTTGAATGAATTTGTTCAAATCGTTTTTTAAATTCTAAATCATTTTTTAGCCAACTTTTAAATGCGGCTTTGCTAATGTTAAGATTTTCGCAAGACTTATTTATACAATTGTGTTGTTGATATTGAACGAGAAAATCATTTTTTCTTTGAATGACTGCTGATTTTGTTCTTTTTAATTTTCTATCTTGTAATTGTTCTAAATCTAAGGTTTCCATTTGGAATATATCATATTTTCTTCGCAAAAATAATTCTTTATCTTTATAGATCCAATTAGAAAAAATTTTAATCATTTTTCGGCCACTGAGAATTACACGATAATGTGGTTCTTTATTTATGAAGTGTGGTGTGAGGTTTTGTTCTTGTAAGATTTGGATTAAAGAACGCATAAAGCTATGTGATCCTCCAACAAAACTTACTGTATACGATGTATAATTTACATAGCCATCCCCATCAAAATATCCTCTAATAAAATGATGTAGATGCTCTTTTGGGACATATGGAAATTGTACATCGTATGATTTGTGCGGTGTGATTCCATGCAAGTTCATGAGGTCATTTTTCATTATTTTGCTATTTAAGTTCAACATGTACACGCCAGTTTTTTTGTTTTGGTACAGTGGCTGGTTTGAATGTAGTTCTATTTTTATATCTTCTAAAATGCTAGATTCTTTTTGAGAAATGCTTACAGTTTGGTTATTCTTCGTAATAACACCATCTGCAATGAAGAACCCTAAAATATACGCCATGTTATTAGACCAGTTTTTGAAGTAATTCTCATTTAAATGATACTTTCGTTTCCAGCTTCCTCTTGCTCTTTTTTTGACATTGTTATCTGTTAGAACCATACGTACGTATCTAGGAGAAACATTAGCTAATTTCGCGATATTTGACGTGCTCTCCCCCTCCAAATAAAGCTTAATCATTTCTGCTTTTTCCAGCAGGCATTTTGCTCTTTTTTTACTCCTTTCAATCATTTCAATTATCTCCTCTCGATAGATATAAATGAAACATGTACTTTCTTTTATATCATAGCAAGAGAACGTATGATCTGTATGTTAATTCCAGGTTAATTTTTTTATGATGAACACTTTAGTAAATTATATATGTTTGATTTTCTTGAGTGTTGTTTTTTATTATGCTATTTTTAATTAATTCTTCTGTTACTTTTGTATAGAAAAAGTGATACCACCATATAAAAAATTCCTCGTATGTTATTTCTTTAGCGTATGTACTTACTAAATAATATTCTTTCAGCTGCTGCTCATGTTTCTGTAATAATATAATTAGATCTTCACTAATTGTGTTTGCAATTGCCTCTAGTATAGTTAGGTCTGTCGATTTAAAAACAGGAGTAATAGATTGTGAATTTCTGTACAAACCTGTTCTTTCATAAAATAACTTCAACAGTAAATCTGGTTGTGTGTTTGAAGAAATAAATGTTTTTACAATTTGTTTTTTGAATTGGTTAACATCGAGTACAGACTCTTGAAAACACTCTTCTAACATTTCTTTATTAGCAGTTATTAGATTTGTTGTTGTATATCTTTTATTTCCATAGATGCAAATTTGAATTTCACCTAAGTCTAAATAGTCATTTCCGTATACTCCAAAAGCTTCTTCGTTTGTTTTTTCTTTTTCTTGGATGGAATAGTAATATCTTTTATTATTTCTAAGAGGTCGTTCACTTTTTAGATAATCTTTCTCGATGTTGTTGATTTGTCCAAAATCTAATAAAACGCCGCTATAAAGTAAGAGGCTATATATTTCTATAGGTAATTGTTTAAAAGTATCAATTCTTTCGGAAATGGTAGTTATTTGTTTAGAGTGTTTCTTAATGATTTGAAGTGTAGGTGTAAGTAAAGATTCACATAAGTTATATAATTTCTTTCCTTCATGAGCCGTTATGACCATACATGTCGGAAAATAACTACCTTCTATTTCTTTTAATAAGCCTTCTTTCAATAGTATATTGATATGTTGATTTAGGTCTTTATTGGTCCAGTTTAGTTCTTTTGTGATGTCTTGTAAGTCTATACCTAAGTGAAGCATTACAAGTAAATAATGGAGTCGTGATCCAGCTATATCTACGCTTGGAAAGTTGTCTCCAGATGAAATCATTTTAATTTCATAATCTGTATGTGTTATCTCCTCTTGAAAATGAATATAAGATGGTATTTTATTTTTTCACCCTTCTTGATTTATTTTTCAATATCATACAAAGTTTTTCTTCTTCAATGAATGCAACTTGCTGTTTTATTTCTTTGCAGCATTATTTTTGACCATAAAATATAAGTCTACTATCAAGTGATTTAGGAATTAATGCCACGAAAAATGGTGCAGTTTGATACACCTTAGGGTAATTGTCATTATGTCTCATCTCTCCTTGTTGCAAAGAAACTAAGGAGTCTTTTAAGTGTATTAAAAAGCTATCTAATAAAATATAAGAAATCAAATGATTTATAAACCACTTTATACTTGCCAGATTACCTCTTTTAAATTCCAATAAAAATCAAATCTGTTTATGTATGGTCCGCCATAATTGACTTTTGTAAAGTATCAACATTATTTTTTCATAGAGTTAACAATATGTTGAAGCAGTTCCAGGCTTTTTTATCTTTATCGCGAGGTATGCGACCTATCTCTTGATAATCATATTTTTCTTGGATAAGTTGATAAGGATTTAAAACACATAGAGCTATATCCTCCAAGTAATAAAGTTGAGGAGGTAAGCAGTTATTTCTCCAAATCCATTCAGGTTTACCATGAAAATGAATAGTTCCATCACTTGTTTTGGTTAAAAAACCAAATTGGACATCTACATCCGATTTACGAAAATCAGTTTGACCGCTGCTGATCTGTTGAAAATCATATCCTGCTTCCTTTAGTGCATTTTCTAAAGTTTTTTTATGTTCTACCCATGTCACTAAGTCAATATCTTCATGAATACGGGTAATTTGACCAAGAAGGAAATCAATTGCCCATCCTCCTCTGAGCCATAAATTAATATAATGTAGTATTTATCATTTACGATGCCGTATTTCATATCTTTTGTTGACGTAATAGCTGTCCCGTCTGGTGAGAAGGATACAACGCGAAATCCATCCTCTGTTTGTAATGGCTTCGCACCAGGTACATTATAAAGTACTATCAAATCCCCTTCATATCCATCTGGGATGAGATAAACGACATCTGTTGTCCTTTGTGTAAGTGAACTACAGCCATCTAAACATAAGGTAGTAATAAATCCGATATATATTATTGTTTTTTTCACGCTAATCCCCTCGCGATATACCAAATTCTTTCATCTGCATATATATCCCATATACCAAAGACAGTACTTATAAAACTGTATAATCATCAAAATATTGATCAATACTTTGTAGTTTTTCTACTTTGAAATTTGTAATAAAAAAAGAAGTATCATGTAGAGGTAACTTTTCATCTAAAATAATTATGTTTTTATCTTTATCAATAAAAGTGAATGAATAAACACCTTCTATAGTAGCCGTTACTTTTCCTAAAGCTCTTTTATTCAACCATATAGACAATCCTGCAAACAAAAAAGCAGTAACGATCACTTTATTATCTATTAATTCCATATTCATATAGTCTGGGCCGTCAATATCAAATAGTTCTACGTAGTCACATTCTGCATTGTTGTATTCTTCCGTAAAGTACTCAATGAAACTACTGATAAATTGTTCTTTGTTATTCAAACTCTCCAGTATTTCACAACTTTCATCCAGTATAAGTTCTTCGAGTTGTTTGTTCGGAAATATTACATCGTGTACTTGCATACATTTTCCTCCCTAAGATTTCTGTACTATGATTTTATAACAGAGTCCTTTTGGATAACTTTTACATATACATTAACATATTTCGGTAATAATGTTTAAAATAGATATTAAACATTAAATAATTGCTAACAGAATACTCATTACCCTTTATAGTGTTTTCCGATACAAACTAAAAAGACACCTATATAAAAAGGTGTCTAATGTAAAGCAGCATATCTAATGAAAGACAATTGGAATTACTCCTTTTTCTCTCCATTCGTATTTCCACAAGTCAAAATTTCAAGAACGAATTCACATAAGCCAACTACAACTTCCCCGATTCCTTCATCCATGCTTTTTCACTCCCCTTTTAGTAAGTATAATTCAAGTATATAAGGAAAGGTTTTTTAAGTGCTATTGGAGAAGGTGACATAAACATTACAAGTTTGTAAGGATAATCCAGTTTAAATAATACCGATACATAAAGAGCACACATTTCCCCCTCGTAGCAACTCTTTCCATAACCAATCAATTTTTGTTAATCCCTCTTCCCTACCGAGATGCTGCTTGGCAAATTTACAATTGGCAGAGTTAACGTAATGATATTTAATTTATTATTATATTTAACGCAGAAGCAGCTTTAGGCCATCCAACGTAAAAGGCCATATGTGTTATCAAAGCAATGATTTCCTTTTCGTTAAGTCCATTCTTTTTAGCTAATTGTAGATGAAATGGTAGTTGCTCAGTATTACCGATACTAATTAGAGCAGATAGTGTACATAAACTTCTTTCTCTGGATGTTAAAGTAGGATCTCTCCATATTTTTTCGAATAATATATTTTCACTATAATCGACAAAATCGGGAGCCATTTTTCTCATTTTCTTTGGTATGTTGGATTCGATACGATCATTCACTATTCTTTTCCCTCCGTCATATTAACCATTTGTGCTACTCCTTGACCAAATGACCAGTTCTCAGCAGATGTTTCGTTTAATGTAATAAAAATATCAGCTGTAGAGATGTTTAAATGATTAGAAATAGCTTTTGATATGGATTGATACAATTTCTTTTTCTGATCTATTGTTCTTCCTGGCCCACATGTAATAGAAACATGCATTATTTTTTCTGTTCTCTTTTTGCCTCCTTCTAACAGGTAATACGGATCGTAAAAAAAATGATTAGATGGGTAGGGAAAAAACATTTGAAAGTAATCATTTTCAGGAACTCCGAAATGTTCAATTAACGAACGATGAATACTATTGCTCACCTTTTCTAATTCTTCTTTATTTGATAGACCTTCAGGGTAATAAACGTTAACAAAAGGCATATATTTTCATTTCCTTTCTTGTTGTATGTTTTTGATATTAATTTCTATTGTGAAATATACAAAACTTCATATACTGTAAGATGGTCTGATGAGTTAATTTTTGGTTTTTCTTGATAAAAACTGAATTGACTATAGCCCCATTTATCTGGATTATAAACTAATAAATTCCCCAAACTTTTTTCTGCATTTTTCACATATTGATTAATAGTATTAAATGATGTTTTGGCTAATGATTTGCTTTTAGGAATATTCCCTGCATATTCAACAACATATCTACTTTTATTAAAATCTTTGTCTAAGTTAATAGATAAAGGAACACCAATATTAATGTGTTGCCATCCAAAGGATTCTAAAATATTGTCATAAAAACCCTCAAAGATAAATTTGTTCATTCCTTGATAGTTATTCCAAATATATAACGGTGCATAGGAATTATATAAATTTTTGTTTTTCTCTGCCTCGGTGATTAAGTACGCTTTAAAATTAAGCCCTAGAAAACCATCCGTTTTATGTCCATTGTCTTGCACCCTTTTTCTAATAATCTCCATATCATAATTTTTTGGCAAAACAACCTTATATTGCATTCCAATCATGTTTATCACTCACTTTCAAGATTATATAAATTATGATAATTCGAGATTAAAGCAGTGTAAAATAGGTATAAATTATGCATGGTATCATTTATAATGATATTCAATAAGGGGTTGAAATGAATGGAAATAAATGATCTTATCATATTTAAAACTGTAGTGAATGAAGGTTCAATCAGTAAAGCTGCAAAAGAACTAGGTTATGTTCAACCAAATGTAACGGAAAGAATTAAAAGATTAGAACAAGAGTTAGAAACACCGTTACTACATAGATATAACAAAGGTATTTCACTATTACCATCAGGCGATATTTTGTTAGATTATACGAATAAAATACTAAATCTAGTAGAAGAAGCAAAAAATGAAATAAAAATGAGTGGTGATTCTTATCGAATAGCGACGTCACAATCTATTTTGTTAAATTATTTAAGTATCCGTATCAAAGAAAATTTCAGGAATTATCAAATATATATGGAAAATAGTAATCACCTGCAACAACTATTAAAGAAACAAAGAGTTGATATGGTCATAACTTATGGGGATTATTCCGATCCAGTGTTTCAAAAAGTCTTCAGTACAACAGTTTCTATGGGGTTACTAAAAGCAAAAGAAAAATCTAATATTGACTATTCAAAGGAGTTCTTTTTTGTTAGCCACGATAAACAATGTCCCTTTAGAAATCATACAATTGAATTTATGGAGGAGAATAATCTCTCTAAAAAGCAACTTCAGCAGCTAGATTCTTATTCACTTATTCAAGAATTCATTGCTCAGGGAAAGGGTTTAGCTTTTTTACCTATTAACAATGATAAATTAGAAAAAATTGAGGAAGTACCAATACAAAAAATACCTATTAATTTTTTTACGATTCGAGAATCAGAAAAAGTAATCCCAAGCGAGCTATTTGATTGATAGATGAATTCGCCTTGCAAAATAACACTTAAGAAGAGTGCAATTTATACGACCTTCTTTAATCTACTTTTCAAACATTAGGTGTTCTTTTTCTTTCGGAGACAAAAAAATCCCCTCTTTAGATACGATTGTCTAAAGGGAGGATTTTTTAAAACGTCGCGACTTTATTTCAAAAGTTCAAGGAATAAAAGTTTTCTTCAAATAAATAATAGCTTTACAAATTTACATCTTTTAAAGGATTGCTTTTGAAGATTAACATGCACCACCATACCACTAAGTACACAAATCCTCCCATTACATAAAGAGCCCACATTTCCCCTCGTAGCAACTCTTTCCATAACCAATCAATTTCTGTTAACCCCTCATCTCTACCGATGCTACTTAGCAAATTTACAATTGGCAAAGTTAACGTAATAATAAGCGTGATCATGGAAAGTGCTCCCATCCACCCCTTAACTAACGCCCACACAATTGATCCAATCGTCAGTGCAAAAAAAGCGTAATAGCACACCAAAAACCATGCTGCAACAGACGTATATGTATACATATTTGCTCCTCCGTTATTTTTCTATTAGCTCTTTTAAGCAGTTACTATTCTTCATTTCTTCACAAAGTACTTTTCACAAACATTTCAAACTTTTTCATTTCCTCAACAAACGGATTATGGTTACTTTCTTCAAATGTAGTCATTGTAGAAAAAGGAATCAAATCTGCAATTTCTTTTGAAAACTCATATGGACATTGCGCATCATATTTACCACAATAAATAAAACTAGGTATCTTTACATCTTTTAACTTTTCTCGTACATCATACGTTGTACACTCAATTTGAATAAAGTAGTTTAAACACGCTCCTTATTTTTTCTAGTTTCTAATCCAGCCTATTATATTGATATGTGTCTAATAGGATCGAACCGGTGAAATAAGATGTAGTAGCGACGAGTAGTCTACCGATTCGATTAAAATTGGTCTCATTGAACCTCCAAAACTTAATTTAATCGTTTCTCCTTTTATTGTTTTCAAAGCCTCCACCATAAAGCGGCCATCAAATGAAATAGTTAACTGCTTTTGTCCGCTAAGTGTATCTATTTGCTGTGTCTCGGATATTTTACCTATTTGGGAAGTGTTAGAGGAAATTCTTATTGTAGATTCATCGATGTTTTCCCACCTGAAAAATATTTGCTTTATGACTTGTGAAGAATTGTCCCGTTAAAAATATAAGGTACAGTTTCTCTTCTTTGTAATAAATCTTTTACATGTTCAGGAAGGCGCAAATAAGGTGCTGCTGTTTGTAAGTCCATCCAAGTGATTTCTTCAATTTCTTTTGGACGTGATATATGTATCTCTCCCCCAATTACTTTTCCTAAAAAGTTGAAGAAAATGACATGATGATCTTTTTCTTCAAAAAAAGCCTCACTTATTGAGAAAATCCCTCCTACTGTTATATCTAAACCTGTTTCTTCTTTTACTTCCCGAATGGCGGCCTCTTCTAACGTTTCACCTAATTTAACTGCACCACCTGGTAAAGTAAAATAAGAAGAATGTCTTCCTTTATTTTTGACCATCAATATCTTTTCGTGAAATTCATCGTAAAGTAGCGCATATGTTACATTTACTCTTTTTATAGGAACCACCCTCTAATAATAGAATTTTCTGCATTTAATTTATTCTATCATTAATGTTTGGAAAATACATGCAAACGCATTTGGTTTAAGAGGTTTACATACAATTTCAATAGAATTCTTTATATTAAAATTGTATAATTGTGGAAGACTGTTGATTGTGGATGGATGATTGGAATGAAGAAACATAAAATAAAACGACGTAAACGGCAGACGTTTAGGCAATTCCTGTTTCGGTGTTGGATGACTATCAAGAAATTGTTTAAAGCATTATTATTTTTAGTAGTTTTAGGTACATTTTTAGGATTTGGTTATTACATAGTGAATGCAATATCGAATCGGGAATTTACAGTATATCTTACTGGGGCTTTTGTTATTTGCTTTGTATCTTCTTATATTCTGGGATATATGATTAGTAAAGTTAAAGATTGGGATTTTTCAAATGCAGTTGCAAATTTTAATGGAGATATTGGAGGTTGTTTAATAGCTCTTATTTTATTTATAGCATTTTTCTTATTATTTGGTGTCACGTATTTGGGTGTGAACTATATGATTTATAAAATAACTGGAAATAAAAAATTTAAATCTCTTTAAAAAGAGCCCTAATATGAAGGGCTCTTTTTTACGAAGAATTCTATATGGATTAAACTACTTTTTGATATGATTTTTGTATTTCTTCTTTCTTTTCTGGGCTTGGAGGGCGAATGGAGATCGCAATAATAAAGGACACAATACATAGCACACCAATTGTAATAAAAGTTGATTGGAATCCACCTAATAGTACACCAATAAACGAACCTGCAAGCGCGCCAAATCCAAATCCTTGATAAACGATCCCGTAATTTGTACTATGATTTTTCAAACCGAAGAAATCACCTACAATGGCTGGGAATATTGTAATATTTCCTCCGAAACAAAAAGCAACACTTGCTACGCAGGCGAAATAAATTGCGTAGTTTAACTCCATAAAGCTTAATGTAAAAACAGACAATCCGATAATAACAAACGTTGCTGAAACAATCTTCAATCGTCCTATTTTATCTGATAACGTTCCAAGAATAATTCGACCAATAGTATTAAAGACTGCAACCATTGCAACAGCGTTAGCGGCAGTTGCAGCACTAAGTCCTACCAGCTGAACGCCTATATCTTTTACCATACCAATTAAATATAAGCCGCTCATACATGACGTAAATAACATAAAGAATAAAAGGTATACTTGTTTTGTGCGTAACATTTCTTGAGTTGTATAATCATTACTCGATGCTTGAGATACTGCCTCATTTGTAGCGGCTTCACGTAAAAAGCATGAACCTACTAGCACTAAAATCAAAACAATAATACCCCAATATGAAAAAGCTTTTGATACCCCAACTGTATCAATTAGCATACCATTTACGTATTTAAAAATTAAACTCCCCATTCCGTAAGCTGAAACAGATATACCCGAAATGAGACCTTTACGATTTGGAAACCATTTGATTAAATTGGATAATGATGTGATATAAGCTGTCCCATCTGCATAACCTACTACCACACCAGCTAATATATATAATAAAGGTAATGAGGAAACTCGTGAGCTAAGTATTAAGCCTAATCCTAATACAATTCCTGCGATTGCAACTAGTTTACGAAGACCTATTTTTTGCTGTAATTTTCCTGCAAACAAAGTGGAAAACGATAAAGAAAAGCTGGTAATGGAGAAAGTAATCGCTACAGCCTGAAGTTCCCAGCCAAATTTACTCACTAAAGGTTGATTAAACAAACTCCATGTGTAAATTGTTCCAAGACCAATTTGTATAATAATTGTGCCTAGGACAATAAGCCATGGATGTACAGATGCTTGTTTCATGCTAAATGTCCCTTTCTTTTAGTGACATGTTTTTTCAAAAATTAGTATATCCATCATCCTACATGAAATACGAATATTAAAATGGAAATTAAGATAACGTATTGTTTTTAGCATACAAAAAGACACTCCGTTAAGAAGTGTCTTTTTGTAGATTATATACAGATTTATTAAAGAAAAGCTGTGTTAAGATAAGACATTTTCAAATGTTTATGTATATATGGTATCAAACAATGTTGTTATTGTTATAGGGCTTAAGATGTATTTTTCTTTCATAAAAAAGTCTGATGGAAAACAAAAGGAAATTAATATTCGATTTCCTCGTAATCTTTTGGCTGCGGAACAGTTTGCATATTCGCTGCATCTTTCGGATCACTGTAAATTGCATTTTGTTCAGTACTCATATCTTTTACATTTTGTTTTTTATTTTTATTAGGTTCTTTTTTCATAAGGGCTCACTCCTTTTCTTTATAAAAATAGTTATACCCAAATTGAATTATTTTTACTGGTACAAAATGTATCAGCGACTAAATTACTAAATTCACGTAAATAATACAGGTAGTTGTCTCCCCCGTAGTTATATCTTTTATTATACATTTTTGCAACGACAACATTATACTCAGGGATAACTAAAACTGTCGGTCCTGTAATTCCTAATATTTGATAGGAACCTCTTGGGACTCTTTCGCCAATTTCGCTTTGTAACGTGGGTGTATGTTGCACATACCAAAAAAATCCGTTTTGGGGTAACTCTTTGTTTGGATATTTTGGACTTTGAATACTTGTAGCAAGCTCAATAACTTCTTGTGGTACAATTTGTTTTCCATTTATATATCCTTTATTTAAATGCAAATTCCCCCAGTAAGCGAATTCTCTAGCAGAAACAAAAAGATTTTTTTCTGTTCCATCATCTGCAACGCCTGTACTACATATTGCTTCTTCATGGGGATCTACTATTACTTTGACCAAATTCTTATGGTGCTTTTTTCTCCATCCTGTTTCTGTAAAGCCTGCAGGTGTAAAGATACGTTCTTTTAATAACTCAGAAAAATGTTTATCGTATAGTTGATAAATAAGGCGAGTTATCATACGTACGTTAATATCTCTATACGCCCATTCTTTTCCAGGTTCAAATTCTCGATAAATGGTCCCGTCTTCTTTTTCATTTAAACCATGCGAATGGGTTACTAAATGCCTTAATGTTGTCTTACCAAGCAAATTTTTATCATAGTCTTTAAAATAATCAGCTGCATATTCGTCGAGATGTTTTATCTTCCCTTCATACAGTGCATAAGCGATTGCTATGCCTAAATAACTCTTTCTAGCGGAAGCAACATTAAATTGTGAAGAGGCTGTTATAGATGCACTGTCTTCAGTATTAGAATGTTTTCCACTATAATGTTCAAGTACCACTTCATTATCTTTCATAATAAAAAGTGCTGCTGCAGAACTATCATTCCGTTCTTTTATATCTTCTACCCATGAAACTAATTTTTGATATGTATCCAATGTACCAGTCACCTCTATATGAAATGCTATATCAAATATTAATTTCGACGAAAATAGAAGATGCCCTTTTATTTGTTTAATTCACAAAATGAAAGAAAAGTGTCTCTACACTTTGAACATGTACATACACCTTTCTTTCATACAATAACTTCATTTATGTTACAAAGTTAAATGAACCACCAGCTCCAGCAACTAAAGCAGCTAAAGCATCCCCCACAGCCGCCGCATCCGAAACAACGTCCAAAGCCACCGCAACGTCCACCGCAACCACCGCAACGTCCGCAGCCGCCGCAGCGACGAGCATCTTCTTGTGCGTAATAATAATATGGATACTGATTTTGATTATCCCAGTACACAACATTTCCAGGCTGATAATCATTTAGGTTCAATGATTGTAGTTCTTGTTGAAATTCATTCATTTTAACGACCTCCATATATAAATTAAAACTTCTATCCAGCATAATTCATCGTTGCTTTTCTATATTTTTTGCTCGTTTAATCTGCATAGTTAACAGCGATAAATATAGAAACTAGAAACCAATTCAATACGTACAACAACAAAATATGAGTTTTTACTGGGTGATGTACCTTGTTCGATTGCCTATTTTTAGATAGCTTGTATGTTGGATTCGTTTTTATAAACGAGATGATAAAAGAAATTTTACAAATATGAAATTATATAAATTTCTCATTTGTAAATATAGGAGAGAATCTTATATTCTTTGTAGGAGCACAGTTTGAGGTTTACTTCTTTTGTACAATAAAGGTGAAACAATTATTTCATTTGATGGGGATGATGACTTTCTTTAATAGTTATTAAGAATTAGTTGGGTACTATGCAGTATTATTAACACTTAAGTACCCAATACCCTTCAGCAATACTTTATAAATTGCTATTCCAACAATTTGATAAATCTTCTTTTTTAAATTTTTCTATTAACCTTTGTACAGAGGGTTCTGGCATTATTTTATATGTAATTAGATTTTCATTGTTAGGGATGATCCAATGGGAATTTAAGTGAGACTCTTTCGAAATCGGTGTTATATCACTATGCAAGTCTTTACTATAGACTTCGAAAACATGATTTATTTCATAATGAAGAGTCTCACTATCTTGCCACTCGTTTTCAATCACTCCTAAAAAGTGCTTAACTTCACAATCTATATCTAGTTCTTCTTTAAGTTCACGAATTAATGCGCATTCTGCAGGTTCTCCTAATTCCACATGACCACCTGGTAGAAAAGAATGATGCCCTTTATAATTTGCTAGTAAAAGTTTGTTATCTTTTATAATGATTCCTCTTACAATATGATGAAATTTTGTTTTCAATTAGGTTTCTCCTCTTTATCCATTTTCTTAATTAAAGTTAAACAAGTAAACGATATACTCCTTCTCCATCATAAACATGACCAAGATTTACAAAACGATAGCTTTCATATAACCTTTTTGCCCGAGTGTTCTCTTTGTGTGCAGTTAAACGAATCTCTTATAATGAAAGAAAAGTGTCTCTACAGTTCATACTTGTATATACACTTTTCTTTCAAAAATATCTTTATTTATGTCACGAATTTAAATGACCCACCAAGTAACACCATTAAAACCGTCAAAACAATTAGAGCCACCACAACCGCCACAACCGCCACAACCGCCACAACCGCCACAACCAAAACAGCTAAAGCAACCGAAGCAACCAAAACAACGGAATCCACCACAACGAAATCCACCGCAACGGCCACCGCAACGACCACAACCGCCACAACGGCCACAGCGACGAGCATCATCTTCAATATAGTAATATGGATATTGGTTTTGCTGGTCCCAATACACAACATTTCCAGACTGATAATCATTAAGGCTTAATGCTTGTAGTTCTTGTTGAAACTCATTCATTTTCATGACCTCCGTTTATAAATTAAAACCCCATCGATGCCTTCCTATATTTCTGGTCGTTAAGTCTAAGTAGAAATAGCGCTATAAACTAAGTTCAATACGTACAACAACAAAATATGAACTATCACTAGGTGCTGTACCTTGTTCGAATGCCTATTTTTAGATGGGTATTTACTATGGATTCATTTGTATAAATGGAAATAATAAAATATGAATTTAAACAATAACATTTAGCTTTATGTCATCATTTTCTAGTTCTATAGCTTAAGCGTGGTAGTTTTTTGCGTGATATCTTTTAGTCAAAAAAAACACAGATATTAAATTTTTAAAAAGATGAACTAAGAGTATATTAGTTTTTCGAGAAAGGGTACTTATATCATGTTTTTTTACAACGTAGTACCCTTGCATGTTATTTTATAGATTGCTAAGCCAACAACTTGATAGTTCCTCTTTTTGCACCTTTTCTATTAATCTTCGGACTGAAGGATCGGGCATTATTTTATAGGTAGTTAAATTTTCTTCATTAGGTGTAATCCAACGAAATGTCAAATGTGATTCTTTAGAAGTAGGTGATAAGTAACTACTTAAATCGCTACTATCAAACTCAAAAACATGGTTGATTTCATAATGAAGTGTTTCATCCCCCCATTGGTTTTCAATAACTCCTAAAAAACGTTTCACTATACAATCAATTCCTAGTTCTTCTTTCAATTCACGAATCAATGCCTTTTCTGCAGATTCGCCTAATTCAACATGACCGCCTGGTAAAAAATAGTGATGGCCGATGTAATTTGCGATTAAAAGCTTTTCATCTTTTATAATGATTCCTCTTACAATATGATGGAATTTTGTTGTCAATTAAAGTTCCCCTCCATGTTTAAAAGTTGTTTAATAGCATCTATCTTAGTTAAATCTTAAATGAAAGTTACACATGTAAACGATATACTTGCTCTCCGTCATAAACATGATTAAGTTTTTTAAACCCGTAGTCCTCATATAACTTCTTTGCAATAATATTCTCTTTATGTACAGTTAACCTAATCTCCTTGCATTCCATAAATTCAGTCGTAATCCATTTAATCATTTTAGCTAAAGCTGCTTTACCATATCCTTTTCCTTGATGTTGTTCATCAATCATAAATCCATTAATCCAATACATGTCCGATGTATTTGGTTCGAATGCATGCATAATGAATCCAACCATACGATCGCCATCATAGATGGCGAATGGAATATATTCGATATTTTCACCATCTGGCTTAATGTATACTTTAGCAAGTGATACTGATACTGCTACTGCCGGTACAAATGTAACTTGTTTCTCTGATACTTGTAATTTCAGTGCTTCCTCCCAGTTATCTCTTGTTATCATTTTTAATTGAATATTCATCGTTTGAAACTCCTTTTGGAAAATATCTTTCTTTCATAACATAGAATTCCTGTATTATATATTCAACGAGCCGTCATCATTCCCTCTCTACAAGAGTAGGCACTTACAATAGTTATGTATATGTAGGAGATTCGTTTATTTATTAGGATGGTGGTCATGAGAAAACACGTTGAATTACGTGTAATTACAACGTGTTTTCGTTTTGTTTATAACAATTCCTTTCGCTCGTTACATGAGCAATTAAAACCCCGATTATTGTAATGCCCCCTCCAACTATAGAAATGAAATTAGGTATTTCTCCTAACCAAATCCACGCTACAAAGCATGCGATTACTGGTGTTAAATAAAGAGAACTTGTTGCTTCGGAAGCACCTACATGAGATGTAATATAAGCTAAGGCTACATAGGGTAGTACCGTCGGAAAAATCCCTAAATATAACGCGCTAAGAGTCACTTCTATAGGAGCTTTTATTATTTCTTGATCGATTCCTGGTAAAAAAATGAGCATACCTATGGTTCCAGCCCATATTGTATAAGTTGTAAATGCAAGAAAACCATATTTTTTTAAATAAGACTTTTGGAAAACAAAAAATAGACTCTCTGAAAATGCTGCTAGTAGTATAAATAGTACCCCACTATTTAAGTGGAGCAAATCTCCATCACCTAATGATAAAATGGCTACTCCAATTAAGCTAATTACACCGCCAATCCATCCATTTAGCTTTAGCTTTTCACTAGAAAATATAAGAGCAAGAACTGCAGTAAATATAGGCGTCACTGATACAATAAAACTCGCTGGTTCAGCACTGACGCTTTTCTCTCCGTAATTTAATGCGAGATGATAAACAGTAAAACCTAAACATCCTAGTATGAAAATTACCGGTATATCTTTTAACTCTGGTAACTGCATTTTGTTTATACATGCAAAGATAAGTAACATAAATGAAGCGATTAGCAAACGCAGTAATGTAAGGTGTTCAGGTGTATACGCTTCAAGTCCCATACGAATCCCTGGAAATGCGGTTCCCCAAAGAATAATAGTAAGAGCATGTGCGGATAAAATACGAAAATCCCATTTTTGGTTCTTCATCGCTTTCCTCCCCTTTATAAAAGGAAACCATTTTTCTTTTACCAATTATTTCTTTTCATCATATTTAATAATTGATACAATGTCTTCAACCAGTTATGTATTGAAAAAAACAACCACTTCGCATTTTTATAGTGGATAAAGGGAGTTTTTTTATGAATATGTACAATGACAAAACAGATAAACAACTTCCAAAATACCAACAGATTATAGACTATATGAAAGAAAAGATTGCGAATGGAGAATGGCCAATCGGGAGTAAAATTCCAAGCCAACGAAAATTAGCAAAACTGTTCCATGTAAATCGAAGTACAGTAATTACAGCGTTAGAAGAACTAACAGCAGACGGTTTAATTAGAGGACAAATGGGTATGGGGACAATTGTAATGAATAATACATGGTCATTATTAGCAACGAATCCTCCACCTAATTGGAATGAGTATGTAAAAACAGGAGTACATAAACCAAGTAAATTAATCGTTCAAGAAATTAATGAAGTGGAAGCAAATAAGAAATTCATTCAGCTTAGTAAGGGAGAACTTGCTTCTGATATTTTCCCATTAGAAACAATGAAATTAGTTATGCAGAGTGTGTCTAACAAACTAGATACTTTCGGATACGAAGAACCAAAAGGTTTTTTCCCTTTACGTCAGGCAATAAGTAATTACGTAAAATCATTTGGTATTGATGTATCTCCGTCTTCTATACTAATTGTTTCTGGAGCATTACAAGCGCTACAGCTAATATCAGTTGGTCTTTTGCATAGCGAATCCACAGTTTTACTTAAAAAGCCTTCTTATTTATACTCACTTCATGTATTCCAATCAGCAAGTATACATCTTTCGGGAATATCGCTGGATGAACATGGTGTCATACCAAGCGATTTATCCAAACGAAGTAAATATAGTCAAAAGAAAAACATTTTATATTCTATCCCTTGTTTTCATAACCCAACAGGTGTTTTAATGTCGGAAAATCGCCGAAAAGAACTTATGAAGATTTGTGAAAAAGAACAACTTCCTGTCATTGAAGATGATATTTATCGAGAATTATGGATTGATGAACCACCTCCACTTCCGTTAAAGGCACTAGATCAACATGGACATGTATTGTATATCGGTAGTTTATCAAAAACTCTGAGTCCTGGATTAAGAATTGGATGGATTATTGGTCCAGAACCTGTGATTGAGAGATTATCAGACATAAAAATGCAAACGGATTATGGATCTAGCTCATTATCACAAAGAGTTGCTGCGGAATGGTTATCTAGTGGCTTATATCAGAAACATGTAGCATCCGTCAGATTGCAGCTGGCAAAACGAAGAGAAGTAATGATTCAAACCCTGAACATGTATTGTAATGACATCGCAACGTGGGATGTCCCTAGCGGAGGATTTTTTATATGGCTAAAGATACAACCGAAAATTCCAATGAAAAGACTATTTTCAAAAGCATTATCCAAAGGCATTCTTCTTAACCCAGGGCGTATTTATGGAGAGGAATCGGATCAGCATATTCGTTTATCATATGGCTATGCACCTATCGAAGACCTTACGAAAGGAATCTATCAAGTAAGCCAAATTGTTCGTGAATTAATGAAATCATAGAAAAGTCCTCTTCATGTAAGGAAGAGGACTTTCAAAAGGATTCCTATGTTAAGATGTTGACAACTTACCTTTATGAACATTCTTTTCTATTACAAGCAGCAATTCTCATCCTTTGTTTCCTCTCTCATTTTTGTAAAGCATATTGTTTAAAATCTTGTTTACAAAATCCGTTTTAGCTTCACAATAACGATCAATGTCATATCGATAGTTCTCAGCTAATCGATATTTTAGTTCTTCATATTCTTTCCGCGCAGCCTCATTAGCTGATAAATAATCCCGTAAAGCGACATGTTCTAAATGCCCTTTTCCATCCTTTGGGCAAACATAGAGATGATACTTCATGAAATTATCTTCATTATTTCTTTGAAAAGCTTCACGTCCCTCCACTCCTAGATTACCTTGATGTTGATAGCCTTCTTTTTCTAATCGCTCTATAATGTCAGGTAACAAATCGTAACTCTCTATAATTACGTCAATATCAATAATTGGTTTTGCTGCTAATCCTTCAACAGAAGTACTTCCTACATGCTCAATTCTTAATATTAAATCCCCGATATAGCTTTCAATCACCTTTTTGATTTTCTTAAATTCTGTTTTCCACTCAGGGTTATATGGCATAATCTCTATTATTCTTGTTTTTTCAGCCATCGTTGTCGTCCTCCTCATCATAATTTCATTTCTTTTCCTAATAGGAATCTCAGCACATCGCTATCAAGCTAAAAAAGAATGCTTCCCCAAAACAATAAAATTAACAATTTCATTAGGAATAGCAAAACAATTAATATAAATAACATACAAAAACGCTTGGACAAATTTAGAAATCCCAGCGTTTTCTTATTTCATGGTTAATTTTTATAAGGTGGCAATATTTATATTAAATTTTCCAATCTTAACCTATGTATTAAATAAATCGTATATGGAGTTACTAAAATAATAGATGTATACAGTCCTGGAGTATATGTCTTTAGTATAACGGTTTGTAAAACATGAACTATATTATGTAGTAATACAAATAGGAGGAAAAACAAAAATAACATAGAACTCCAAGTACTCTCTAAATATTGGACTTTAAGAAATGTAATAATTGACATTGTTAAAAATATAAATACGTCTCTTTTTGCAAATGAATACGAGTTAACATTCCAAAACTTCCAAATATTTCTCTTGATCCAGTTTTTCTCATCTTGTAGCATATTCTCTGTTCTCTTCGCCCAGTTCTCAACACTGATAATCTCCTCAAAATCATGAAGCATGAAAACAATTACAAACACCCAAATAGCATTTTCTATTTGAATCACTCTACCTTACCTCCAGTCTTATCATTTTTGAAATAAATAGGGAAGACTCTCTATAACTCCCAGTTTTTATTTAGGAAAATATAAAGTGTTGAATTCTTCTTTAGTGATACCAAAATAGATTTTTATTATAAATTAATTATTTGATAGAATAAAAAACTCCTTATCCAACCCCATCTTCTCCCAAAACTCTAAAGCTAACTCATTTTCTAAATCGACATAAACATGGATCAAAGAAATATCCTGTTGGTTAAACCAATTCATTAAATCATCTACTAAGTTTTTAGCAACTTTTTGTCTTCGATACTCTGATGCTACATAAACTTCATCTACTTGACCATATAACATATCGCTAACTAAATCTTGTTTCATAGAAGCAATACCATAGCCAATAATCTGGTGGTTTTCATTAATTGCTACAAAAACTACACCATATTTTGATTGAATATATTGTTCTATTTGTTCTTGGATAGCCTTCCTATCACTCTCATCTAGTTCACATTCTGCAGTTTCTATAGCGTTTTTATTCCACAATTCTATAATTTCTTTTATGAATTCTTGGTTAACTACATTACTGTTAAGTTGTTTGATACGTATGTTCATTCCTATTTTCTCCTTCTATTAGTTTTTTTGAATATAATTTAATAAATTCTCTACAATGGATGGGTTATTTCTTCTGTTGAAACACCTTAGCAATTAGCTAAGGTGTTGTTTTATTTTAAGCTGTATTTTAAAAGCATCAGAAATACCGGTTCCTTTAAATCACCAATTCTTATAAAGTGTATTTAAACTTATAATCTTCAAGTACAGGTCTATCTGGTGGACTTATATTTTTAGGCAAATCATCTAAAGAGAAAAATTGAAGTTCAGTTGCCTCATCCTTGTCAGGTCTGAAATAACCGTGATATTCTTTACATTCAAAAGCTGTTACAACATTATAAACTTCATCACCATGAGGATATTGGTAATAAAAAGCTTCCCCTGAATATGTATGAATTAATGTAAGATTCTCAGCTGTTAGTCCTGTTTCCTCAAGTAATTCTCTACGAGCTACTTGTTCGAGTGTTTCTCCTAACTCCATAGAACCACCAATCAGTCCCCAGCACGCATTATCTTTTCGAAGTTGTAATAAAACTCGTTGCTGGTTATCTATAACAAGTACACACGCCCCGACCATAATTAAAGGTCTACTTCCGATTAAATTACGCAAGTCCATCATATATCCCATATATATGTCTCCTTTGAAAATCTAACCTGTTGTTAAATATTCTTCTCACTTTCTTGTCTTTCAGGTATAAGTCCCTTAGTCACATTTTATTTTCCAGAAGTCTTTGGCTCAATATATTCAATGATATTTCCATCTGGATGACGTACAATCATTTTTAATCCCGTAGGAACTACAATCGGTTCTACTAAAATATGACCATCCTGCTGTAAAATAAATTGTTTTACCTTCTGCACTGCATCCGTAGTGATTGTAGCAGCAACTTGATTTGGAATTACGTTACTTTCATCTGCTATTAATAATAAGTTTGAAAATCTAGCGACACATGTTTGGTTTATTTGAAATTCATGAGGTGTTTCTTGTTTTAATAAAGTTTTGTAAAAATCTAGATGAGGTTGTAGGTTTGAAACATATATACGTGGTACAACTGTTAATATATTCATATTACCCATCCTTTCAAACATAATATCCAATTATAACCATAATAATTTCCCTGTTATATAATTGTCAATTTTCTCAATTCTATCACTCTTTATTTCTCGCTAATGACGCTGTTTAAACAAAACAATAATTTATATAGTAAGATCCAAAATATTAATAATGTAAAAAGGCCTTTTAATAAGAAATGGACTACTCTTTAAGTTATTATTCTTAATATTAACAAAATAAACCTGTAATCTGGATAAGATTGTCGAAATGGAAAAAGTGGTATATAATAGGCAGTAACATTACTAGTAATTATTTTAGGTATTCCTAGAATAAAGGAGCGATACATATGAAGATTACTATTTATTTCGGAAGTCACGAAGATCAAGATGTACGTACAATGGATTGTCACTTAGATGTAGAAGATTCAGAAGAACTTGTCTCTGTTTCATAATATAAATTGCAAATAAAGTGGGTTGAGCCCTCTTCTCTACTGCGTTAAGACACCTTATTATAGGTGTCTTTTTTATTTCTATTTTAGTGAAAAATCCTTTACTTTATAGTGATTAAATAGTAAAATATAAATATACGAACAAACGTTCTTTTGATTTTAATCGTACTTGAAGGGATGATTTTTACAATGGCTCAAAATAAGCGCAGAGGAAGAAAAAAGCAGACACCTACTATCTCAAATACAGGATTTATCGGCTCTGTCTTTATTGATACATTGGAATTACAAAAAAAATCCTATTATTTTGCTCGAAAAAAGCTTCAAATTGTCCATCATGTATTAGATGGTCTTGCAGGAGCAACAAGTTCTTTATTTAAAGAGCATACTATTTCTGCACATATGTCTTGTGTGTATTTACATAAACAAAAGAAGATTGGTTTTGTTCTTTCAACAAAACCGTTTGAACAAGCAGATGGCATTGCTTATTTTAAAAATTATTTAATTGAAAAGAATTTTTATGGTGACAATGATCAAGAAGCAGAATATCAAGAAGTATTTAATACTGGATTTATTGGAGTTGTATTCGCGGATTTATCTAGCATTGATCGCTTTAACTTCGATTTTGAAATGAGCATGTTATCAAAATTGATGAAGGATATGATTATTCCTGTTAAGGAACTCTTTTTACGTCATAATATTCCAGCTTATATCTCCACTTCTCATTTGGAAGAACAAAATAAACTAGGATTTGTTTTATCTGTAAAACCTTATGATGAGCGTGCGGAAGCAGATTTATATTTTGAAACATATTTGAAAGAGCGCGGTTTATTTATTGGAGATGAAGAAGACGATATTGATAAGATTGTCATTCGAAAAAAAGTCGAATTGTTATAGAAAAAGCACAGGACACATTACAGTCCTGTGCTTCTATTTAAATGTCCATTTTATTCAAAATAAAAAGAGAGCATCCATGTCAGTCAATGCCCGAGAGCAGTGGCTTAATTAAAAACAAAACTAGAAGACACGATCTCATAGTACTCTTGGAGTTATATTTCGCACTGCTGTATTCTTTTCTTTGATTTTTATATATGTAACGTTTTCTAAATTAATGATACATTCTCCGTCTTCAAACCATTTACTTTCTTCAATTTTATGAATCAATTCTGCGTGACTTTCACTTTCTATATCACACTTTTTGTATGTTCCATTTGTAAAATGAAAATATACTGAAAATTGCCCCATCTCTCTCCCACCTTCTCAAATAAATAATTTGATTATTTTTGTGTATTTATTTTTTATACATACCGCATACGTACCTTTCCGATAGCCCCGAACAACTATTGAGTTTCATGATTTCCACACATTACTTCTCGCTTATCTACCTTTGTAGATAGTAAAAAAAGGACAGTTTAAAAAACGGTCCTTTTTTATGTTTTAAATTAAAAGCATTAAAAAGAGTGATGATGCTTATAAACACAAGAATGAAGGTTTAATAACCTTATAACAAAGGTCGTTTAGCTTAAAAAGTTTCATTTTCTAAAATAACAACAGAATCATTAGTCATTCTTCCAGCCTCTTTTGTATAACTAACAAGTCGTTGTATATTATCACAACAAAGCTTTGCTCCCCATACGAGTAATGGAACACCAATAAAATCAATATGGAACCTTCTTGAAAACAAGCCTCCAAACGTCATAGGAAGTGGCACCGTTGGTGATGTATTTGAAAAAATGATTTTTTCATTGTTGTGATATTGCTGTTGAAGAATTTCTCCTAAATTCTTCATAGCTGGAACAACTAACTTTGATGTTCCGTGCCCTATTGTATAAACTGGGTTTCCTTCCTCATCTCGTCCGTGAAAAATAATTTTTCCCATATCAGAAGTTTTAAGTTTATTGAAATAATCTACATTTAAAATTTCTTCTTTTGTTAATTTTCGATCAGTTGGAAGTTTGTTCAAATGATATGCTGCTGCAAGTGAAGTTGTATGTGTTCCGCCAAAGTCGGTATAAATAAAAATCATTGTATCATCCCTTGTCGTAAACGTTCATTGTCTATTAGTATCACCGTTTTTACATTTACTAATCAAAGGAGAAACTATTTCTATCCCTTACTCGTTAATTCTTGATATTTTCTCCAAATATAATATCTTCTACTAATGATAGTACCAAGCGTCATACATAAAAAGGCATTTGTCACAATTGTTAATGCATAATGTGTGTTACCAAAAAACATGCTTTGTTTAATAAAAATTTTTGCCCCTAAAATAACAAGAAGAAAAATGCTACTTACCCAATTTCCTTTCCGTAATACATGGCCCGTTTCACTATCCAATCGGAATGTTAACAATCTCCCTCTTACCACACCGAGTCCTAAACCGATTAAGAAGGTTGTAAGAAATATAATGCTTTCCCATAAGGTTAAAGCTCCCATATGAAAAATGGATTGAACGGTTACGTATAGAAGCAAAGCTGGAACAAGCCAAAGACGATTGACTTTTACTTTACGCTCTCTTCCTTGCAATAAAACAATGATAAGAATAACAAGAATGATATCCATGCTTCTCCCCCAATTCCATACTGTAATATTAAAAATTATATTCAGCTCTAACCATTCCATACTTTCGAAAACAGGGTAATACCTTTTGATTATAAAAAATAAAAAAAAGCAATCATCAGACTGTAGGCTGATTTATGGAGCTTTAATATAAAAAAAAGACGCTCATGTTGAGCGCCTTTTTCTTGTTTCTTGAAGAAAATATTTGTTATTCCACCTATTAAAAGTTGGTTCAATTGAGTGTTTTTACAAAGCAAAAACATTCATGTACTCGCTTAAACTGTTTCTGTATATCTCCCCTATCTTTTCCAACATAGTGTGCAAATGCTTGAATTGGAAATAAGTTGGGTGTATTGCTTTTGAGTACTCCATTTACCTCTTTTTCCTCATCCATATATACGTGTAAATAGGAATCAGTATTTAAAAATTCATTTTTTTCGTACCATTGATGTACCCACATATCATCCCTTGTCCAAGCTTCTAATCGATTTAACTGATGTTTGATTGCTAATTTCTCTGCCTCATATAAAAGTCGATTCCCTATTCCTTGTCTACGAAAATCTGGATGGATAGCAATATGCCAAACCATACCACCGAGACCTACTCCTTTTGAACAAACGGTGCCTTCTTCTAATTCGTATTCAATATCAATTAATCCAACTATTTCTCCATCATGTACAGCTACTAATTCGATAGCAGGATTCTCATATTTTTCTTTTTCTCTAAGAACATTGTCATAGTAAGCGGTATCTAAAAATGATAATGTTCGGCAGCGTACCCATCCTGTTTCATCTTCTTGTTTATATTGTCGAATTTCCATAAAAGCCCCCATAAAATAGCATTTTAATATTCTTATTCCTCTAAATATATTTCGATATCAATATAAGAAGACCTTTTTATATTGCAAGGATATAAAAAGAATATGCACCAAACACACTTACAACTAGACAACTTTTTCTATTCAGCAGATAACTTAATGCCATACAAACTCCAATTAACATTTACTAGATGAGATACCCCTAGCACTACAAAATACAAGCTAAAAAAATAAAAACAGCCTTTTTAAAGGCTGTTACCAATATCATTCTAGTTATGGGCAGTTAATTCGTTTAAAACATGATTTCGCTTGTTTCTTTTAATGTGACAAACCTGCCACCTAACGTATTGTTGTGGTGTTCTACAATTTGAGAAGCTGAAAGTACTGCAGTATCAAATGTGCTATGAGCATCTTTTACCAATATATTCTCTTTATACCCTATGCTATATGCTCTTCTACAAGTAGTGTCCACGCAAAATTGTGTTTGCATGCCTGCAATGATTAATTTTTTCGATTCCTAGTTCTTGTAGTTTTTCGTGTAATGTTGTTTGGTAGAAAGCATCCAAAGAAGACTTTCGAATAACAGTGTCTTTTGCTAATGGCTGGACATCACGATGGATTTCCCATGTTAACTTCCCTTCACTCAGCACACTATCAAAACCAGGATCAGTATGCTGTATATAAATAACTGATATATTTGATTGACGTGCTTTTGTAAGAAGCGAAGAAATGTTATGGAGTACTTCTTGCTCGTTCCCTAAAGACCCGCCTTCATAAGAAAACATAATGTTTTGGACATCTATAAGTAATAAAGCAACTTTCTTATTCATCTCACTGCATCCCCCTATTTCGCTATACTATATAATAAAATATCTAAATTTATTATATTGAGAGAATCCCTGTATTTTAAGATTGTAAGAAGCTTTGGATAGGAGCACACTAGTATTTTTCAAAATGTATGTTTTGAATTCTGAAGTAAGAATGAGATCCCTTGCATTTTCACTTACTACGATTAAATTATTTTGATCATAAATCAACTCAAAAAGGAAGAACATATTAAATATGACTAATAGGAATCAATTCGTGTTAACTCCCCTTTAATGTAATGCTCTTTGTAAATTACTTTATTTCTATGTATAATTAAATAGAAAATTCTATCATTTAGAATAGAGGTGACAATCATGAGAAGTTTAGGTTCATTAATAGTCTCTACTGTATTTTCGGCATTCTTTTTAATTTGGAATAGCTATAATTTCTATCTTAAGTACACAACAGCAAGTACATATTTGTGGGTTAGTGGCACCCTAGCTGTTTTATTCCTTATATTCTTTATTGGCAACATGCGAGATATCATCAAGAAAAACTATATAACTTCGGAATCAAGATAAGGAGCCTATATTGGTTCCTTTAAAGAAACACTCTTACTTTGCTTTGTAGTTTTTACTGTAGCGATATAGACACCTATTAAAACTAGTATCATTCCAATAACTTGTTTCCAAGTCATTGCGGAACCATAGAATAAAACGGAAATTAATGTAGTTACAATTGGAGTAAGGTTTAAATATATGCTTGCTTTACTTGCTCCAATCTGTTCCACGCCTTTGTTGAATATAATATATCCAACAAGAGTTCCACATATGACCATATAAAACATCTCTAGCCATCCTTGAACTGACATACTTGGAATACTTCCCCATCCCCCTTCAAATATTGAAGTAATTGCAAGGAAAACGGCTCCTATTACAGTCATAATTGTAGTAGCGAACAAAGGCGATACGTCTTTCATTACGGATTTGCCAACTAGACCATAAATTACACCACATGTTAATGCTGCAATAAACAATACATCACCTATATTAAAAGCTAATGAAAGTAACATATCCAGAGATCCCTTTGTAATAACTATAACAACACCAATTAATGATAAAGCTAAGCTTATTCCTACTTTGTTATTCCATCTTTCATTTAAAAAAATTATCGCACCTAACGTGACAAAGATAGGCATTGTCGCAATGATTAAAGAACCATTGATTGCAGAAGTATAATTTACACCCAAAAAGAAAAGTGCGTTATATCCAAAAATTCCAGTCAATGAAACTAGTAATAAACCTTTCCATCTTTTCTTTAAAGTAGCTATGTGCCATTCTGATTTAATCGTTAAATAAATCATGAGTATGATGCCAGCTATCCCAAAGCGAAGTGTTGCAGCTACAAGAGGTGGAATTTCCGTTACTACATGTTCTGCCGTTGAAAATGAACCACCCCAAAATAAAGGCACTAATAGCATTAAAAAGTATATTTTGTTTGAAGTGTTGTGACTTTTCATTTTTTGCTCCCCCTATTTTCAAAGTTCATTGTAATTACGTTTATATGTTCAAACTTATAAACGTGATTATTAAAAAAATTAATATCCTGCTTCAATTGCGGATACCAACTCTTTAATATGCTTCAAAAATTCATTCGTACTTAAAGAATAATAAATTTCTTTCCCATTTTTGTTTGGAGTAATCAAGCCTGCTTGCTTTAAAATTTTCAAATGGTGAGATACAGCAGGTCTAGAAATATTCATGTTTTCAGTTATTTGATTTACATTAAGGCTATCATTTTTAAGTAAAACCATGATTATTTGTTGTCTATTAATATCACCTAACGCTTGGAAAATCGGTGTTGTTAATCTAAATTGTTCTAAGATATTCTCTCGGTTTTTGCATTCATAATTTTCCATAATCTACATCCTTATCGTTATAATATTTTAAACACGTTTAAACATTTAAACCTATGGGGTGTGTACGTACTGCTTTAATCAAATCATTAACAGTTAGTGTACTTTCTTTTGTGCTTAAATGCTCTTCTACTTCAAGCTAATCCTGTAATACTATTAAAATCTCTGCGAACAACAATGAATCGATATCTACTTCTTCTTTGGCAACTTTAATTATTACATTCTGTACTTTTTCATAACTAAACTTAGCCCCTGTTACATTAGATATAACGCACGAACTTTCCATTTATTTGTAATTAACAACCCCGTAATTAGAAGTTTATTCCAAAATTCATAAATTGTAAATGTATTTTTTGAGAATTTATATTATTTTTCATATTTCATTAGATGCCCTAAAAATAGAATCCTTTAATTGGATGTACTTTTGTTCTTGGATTAACTCATCTTGAATTTGTTTTAAATAATTCATAATCAGTCGTAGCATAGAACCATTAGTTTTCTCAGCCAATATATTAAAATAGATTTATAATGAAAAAAAGAAAGTTTAATGATATTTATTGAGTAGCTTGCTAAGAAGTTTTGTAATACAAAAATGATGTTAATCATAATAACTTAATCAAAGGAGTTGAATAGAGAACAAAATGAAAAAAATATTGATGAAGTATATGACTAGATTTACAACACTAAACGAAGAAGAACAACAGGCAATCGTTGAAGATGTACAAATTGAAGAATATAAAAAAGGAACAATACTCCTTAGACAAGGAGATGTTCCGACCAAATGTTATTTTGTATTGAAGGGATGTGTAAGGCAGTATTCTATAGATAAAACGGGAAAAGAGGTCACATCCAATTTTTACACAGAAGAACAAGCCATTTCGAATTTTAATCATCATAAACAGGATAAAGCATCCGTGTACTCTTTAACTTGCCTAGAAGACTGTATATTGGTCGTTGGCGACCTTAACACCGAAAAGGACATGTATAACAAACACTCACAATTGGAAACAATGACACGCCAAATGATCGAGCATAACTTTGGTGAGGTACAAGATGAATTGGCTTCGTTTATTGCATCTACACCAGAAGAACGCTACAAAGCACTATTACGGAAACGACCTCATTTAGTCAATCGTGTCCCCCAACATCAATTGGCGAGTTATCTTGGTATTACCCCAGAATCATTAAGTAGAATCAAGAAGCGAATCAAAAAAGATACGTTTTAGAAAGTTGTCATACATCTTTCGGGACTTTTCCTCCTTTGAATAGCAGCCATATACCAAAGCCCAATTCTCCTACAATCATTGGTACACTAAATCCAATTCTAAGAATTGAAATTACCGTATCATATTGTGAAAGAATCGTGCTAAATAAATTAATGACAATATAGCCTATTGCAGCAAGCAACAATAATATGCTAATGACTTTAGGTATTCTATCTGATTTGAGGGCCAAATACGCTACAATCATGAGATGCCCGCCAAAAATGATCAATCCTATAGACCAAATAAATTCAAATGCTTCAAGAAACAACATCATATGTGCCTGAAGTTGATCAATTTTAAATAATGATAAATAGTCTGTGCTTTTCGAAAGAAGCAATACAAAGATTAAATTCAGTATGGCAATGCCCAATATAGTCGCGTAAGTAAGACGGAGCCAGGCACCGAGCAATGAGAGGCTTTGGTTAATTGGCTTCAGAAAGATATAAAAAGCCCAGGCGACCACAATGTCAGTGATCAGGATGATGACCCACCCAAAGATTTCAGCTTTGAAAAGCATATTTGATGACTTAATGTTATTAAAAGTGGCGCTGGCATCTCCTTGCACCACAAGGTTTCCATGGACAAAACCATAGGAAAAAAATGCAGCAAGTGTCATGATGATAAGTGATATGCCCGCAATGAGAGCGGATTTTCGTTGATATGATTGTTTTTTTACTGATGTATCCATAATATACCCTCCTATATTACAATGTTGGTTTTATTTTAATAGGAAGATTATGACTGGTCATTGACTTAAATCAAGAATCCAAATCATTTTGGGATTTTACAATTATACATATTACTTTGAAACAAATTAAAACTACCACTTTCTACTTTTTAATAGAAAGTGGTAGTTTTAATTTACTCGGGATATCGGAATGAAACTCTGTAGTATGCTGTACAGAAAATGAATATCCTTCTTGAATAAACGACACCTCATTATTATAAAAATCAAATGGAACATTGTTTTGCCGAAAATTCTCTTGAATCTCTTGTAAGAATGAAAGATCCGATGTTCCAAAAGAAACGTGTATTTTCGGCGGCAAAGCTTTCATTGCGATTGGGAGCCAAGGTCTATTCCACCAATTCGCAACAATATATGCTGTTCCGCTAATTACAAAATTGAAAATCTCTCCGTCCTTAATTGTATTCATGCGTAAATTTGATTTTAGCCACTTTGTAAATGCAGGTACACTTTTAACTGGAAGACCTATTTCTCTTACGTATAAAACGTTGAGAGGTGAATGTGGAATTAAAACATCTTCTTCCACATAGTTATGAGCAATAATTTCAAGAAGATTTCCATCTCCATCACGAAAGTATAGATTCAAGCAACCATTTTCTTCATCAATTGTGTGACCATCCTTCCATTTAGCAATAAGTAGGCCTGATTCTTCAATCCACTTTGCTGTTTCGAAAAATTTTGAAAATGGGACTTGAAAGGCAAAGTGAGCTGGCACGATGGGCTCATATATTTCATGAAAACTAATTGTTGTATAAGGTGTTATTTGAAATTGAACAAATGATGCAGTTTCTTTTTTTATTGGCAAAGATAATATATCTCGGTAAACTTGCTTTACTCCTTCTATAGAAAGTGTTTGTAACTTTATATCTGAAATATGTGTAATCATTGTAATCAACCTCCCAATTCATTATGTCTATTAATATTTTATTTGAATAACTAACAGAAAAAATCAATCTGAAGAGTGAAATTACAATTAAAAAACTACCACTTTTGTAGTAAAAGGACTGAGTGTAGCTTTGAATAAAATAAGATATACATCGTCATTTCCTCGCCTTTCCCTTTATTCTGTATACCTGCATACCAAACATGTTTATATCATATATTGGTACAAGTAACCATACATATCCTATCTATATGACGCATAAAGCGATAATACAGACATTGTAATATATTGTAATAAGAAAGGAGCATGTTTTGTGGAATCACGACCTTCAAATAAAACTGTGTACGGAAATATCCCCCACCCTATAAGAGATGATGGCGCTGGCGCGACCGATTTTGGTCCCCGGGACATCATGCGAGATATTGAAAACCCTGACATGTTAGTTCCGCCGATCACCGACGCCGGAACGATCCCTAATTTAAAGTTTTCTTTTTCTGACACCAATATGCAGTTAAATCACGGCGGTTGGTCACGACAAGTAACGATTAGAGAACTACCGATTGCAACCACGCTTGCGGGGGTGAACATGCGTCTAACGCCGGGCAGTGTGCGTGAGTTACATTGGCATAAGCAAGCTGAATGGGCCTACATGATTTTAGGGCGGGCACGAATCACTTCGGTCGACCAGGACGGACGGAATTTTATAGCCGATGTCGGCGCAGGGGATTTGTGGTACTTTCCAGCCGGAATTCCACACTCGATCCAAGGACTCGAGGAAGGTTGCGAATTTCTGCTCGTGTTCGACGATGGCAACTTCTCCGATTTCGATACCTTCTCTATTACTGATTGGTTCGCTCACACACCAAGGGGCGTGCTGGCTGCGAATTTCGGTGTACCGGAAAGCGCCTTTGCTCACATCCCTACAAAACAACGATACATTTTTCAAGCAAAGGTGCCCGGCTCACTGGAAGGTCAGAAGATTTCGGATCCTTATGGTACTGTGCCAAAAAGCTTCACACATCGGCTGCTTGCACAAGATCCGATTGTGACTCCGGGCGGGACGGTACGTATAGTTGATTCCACCAACTTCCCCATCTCAACTACAATTGCGGCGGCGTTGGTGGAAATCAAGCCAGGCGGAATGAGAGAAATGCATTGGCATCCGAATAACGATGAGTGGCAATATTACCTCTCAGGAACTGGGCGCATGACGGTATTTGCAGCGAATGGCACAGCTCGGACTTTTAATTACCGGGCTGGCGATGTAGGATATGTACCGTTCGCCATGGGACATTACATCCAAAACACAGGTCATCAAAGCTTATGGTTTCTGGAGATGTTCAAGAGTAATCGCTTTGCTGACGTGTCATTGAACCAATGGATGGCGCTGACTCCAAAAGAGCTAGTAGAGGAACACTTACATGTAGGTCCAGAATTGATGAACGCGCTACGCAAGGAAAAATGGCCTGTCGTCAAATAGATGATTATATCAATGTTATTTACTCTTATCTATTCTCATTACATTCGGATTTAACGTTAAGATGGAACTCCTTACCTATCTAGTGATGCTGCTTGATGGGGTTATTGGCAAGGACAAGGTGATAGATAACACAGTTATAACTCATATTAAAACGATCTAAATATAATATTTCTCTAGAATAGAAGATTATCCATTTCAAAAACTTATAATTATCTTTTGTTATTCATAATTAACGCCCTCTTATTATGTCACAACCGAAGCAGAGCAGAGGGCGTAGTATAATTGCAATTAATCTACAAAACAGAAAGTATTTTTCGGTCTTGAAAAATAGGTGTAATCCTTATACAATCCATCAAAAATAAATAACACCCATTTAAATACTAAGTCCAAAAGGTACAACGGTGTAACTTTTTTATAAACAGTTAAACTTTATTTCCAATCCACAAATGGAACTATATTAGGATGTAAATAGCTTAAGACATGTATAGACACTACATTAATAAAGGTAGTAACAACCAAATACCCTTAAAATATATTAAGAAGACTATACTTTTATCTAGTAGTAACATCTGTACCTTCTTTGAAATAATATGCTTTTGAAGGTCTTAAGATTGTTACAAAAAGAATGGTAGCAAATAATGTACCGACAATAGCAAAGACAAGACAAATTAACTGTAATGAGAACCACTCTGCTAAAAAACCTAGAAGAAGTGTGAAGACTATTTGAATAAAACCTTGAATCATATCAGTTAGGCTTCCAAACCTACCCATAATTTTTACTGGTACATTACTTTGAAAAAAGGTTGCATACCCTGTGTTTGCAAAAGCCATAAAGAAACCTAGAAAAGCAAACGAAAAAGTTGCAGCGATAAAATTAAAGGATGAATAAAAAAATACATATCCTATAGATGTTAGTAACATTCCGGCACCTATATATAACTTTAGATGAATTTTGTTAACCAAAACTGCTGCAACAAATGCTCCAGCTAATGCACCAATTCCCGTTATACTTACTATTATTCCGTAATCTCTATCAGTTAATTTTAAGTTTTGTTTAATATATGTAACTTCTTGTGAATCTAATGCAAATCCAATTAACATTGCACCTTGAAATAATAAATACACCACAATGAAATATTTTGCATTTTGGATGAATTTCTTCACTGTTTTCCAATCTTCAATTAGAGTTTTTAAATGAATAGGTTCTCGTATTTCCCCTATATCTTTATCTACATTAGGAAGTAGATATATAAACAACGCACAAATTAAAAAAGTAATGGCATTAATAATAATACATAAATCTGTACCAAAGTACATAATAAGAATTCCAGAAATTGCTGGACCGATTAGAAAGGCACCTGAATTGGTCATACTCATAATTGAATTGAATCTTTTACGTTTTTCTGACGGAACTAATTTAGTAATATAAACAGTTGAACTTGGTCCAAAAAATGCCCCTACGATATTAACTAGCAAGAGTAATAAATATATAAACCATAATGAGCCTATAAAAGGAATTAACATAATCAAAATTCCTCTAACAATATCAATACATATCATTAACCTTCTTTTGTTAACTCGATCAATTACACTCCCAGACCATGTATTCGTGATTAATATTGCAATTGGCCTAATGATATAAAGACCTGCAACGGCTGTAGCAGAACCTGTTAAATTCAAAATTGCTATATTAAGTGCAATTAAGTAAATCCAATTTCCTAAGTATGAGATGCCTATTCCTGATAATAAAAGAATAGGATTTTTCCAAGAATTCAATTTGTCACTCCTTTTCTTTCTGAATTTTAATTGATTACAGTATAACTAAAACAATTGCTCTTTTTAGATTATATAACAAATTTTTAAAAAATTATAAAAATAGTTACTTTAGGCTAGATTCTTGTCTACTGTGATAACAAGAGGCTTTGAAACATGAAAAGACCGCAAAGCTTTCCTAAAAAGGCACTTTTCTACATAAACCATGGATTTAAAGTTGACTTTCGTTGATGAAATCAACCATAGGGAAACTCAAAATAATTTTCTTAATTTACAGTTAGAGGTATCACCACATCGCCGTCAAGTTAAGAAATATATTCTTTCCTAAAACGAAAAAACGAGCTAAATTCTCATAAATAACTATAGGGATATAAAATTTTTGTTTTGGGATTTTTCGAAATCTTAGCTTGATAGGTATATGGTGATACCTAAAATACACCTAATAAATTTGATTTTAAAATTACTCCAACATTTGATAATCCAGCGAAAATAAATTTAATTGAGCCGTTTATTTTAAGAGTTCATATGCGATAAATGAAATATAAATATTTGTAAGATAGTAAAATGGTTTATAAACATCTATCAATGCACCCGTTTCCCTTTTAGTCTCAATGTTTTAAGATTGATTTAATACATAATGTTATTTTTTCTTAAAAATGTTATTATTCTCTATGTTATATGCAATTCATATATTAGAGGATAAAGAATTTGAAGGGTGGAACTAAAGTGATTAGTGATTTAAAAAGGGCAGCCTTATCTTCGTTGAAAGGCCGTTGGGGATTAGGAGTGGGAACAACATTTCTTCATTATGTCATTCCTGCAGTAGGTATGTATTTTATTGGAATATTACTAACTCTGTTGTTTGGTTTATCTTTTGACATGATACGTGAGTCTTCGGTAGACTATTCGATTACAGGAGAACTTCAAACAGGTACAATATCCGCTTTTTTTGTTGATTCTTCTCTGTATATTTTTTTAGCTATTTTATGTATCATTTATATTGCTGCACAAAGTGTTATGAGTTACGGATATTATAACTTTACATTGTGTTTAGCAAAAAATGAATCTACTACAATTGGTAATTTATTTGAAGGATTTAAGAAAAACAATTTATTTAGATCTATGAAGCTTGGTATCTTGCAAACCATATTTATCATTTTATGGAGTTTATTATTCATTATTCCGGGTATTATAAAATTTTTCTCCTATTCTATGGCTTATTTTATTTTGTTAGAGAATCCTGAATATACGGCAAGTGAAGCAATTAAAAAGAGCAAAGAAATGATGAAAGGTCATAAGTTAGATTTATTCATACTTTGGTTAAGTTTTATTGGTTGGTTTATTTTAGGGTCTTTTATAGGACTTTTCACTTTGAGCATCCCGTACTTATGGATTTCCCCATACTACAATACAACTGTATCTCATTTTTATTTAACTTTAGCTAACAGAGAAAATATTGCGGAAGAAACAACATTTACAAAGAAGGGTTAGATAATCTTATCAAATCGTTATTATAAAAAACAGAAGAATAACTAAAAGAGATCTTGCTACCATCGAATTAAGGTGAATTTGTATCTATATTAATGAAAAAACGCTATCCTTTTAATAGAATCATTGAAAAGGATGGCGTTTTTATGAATATTTCACTAACAGAACAGTTGCAACTCTTCGCTCAGGAATTACGATAGCTTTTATCCCCCAGTGGGCATAAAAGCTATTCTTAGGTTGATGGACATGTGGCGGGTGGGCCCCCATATATATCAAACTTTTCGTTATTACATCGAAGATCCATCACACAGTTTAAGGTTTCTTAACAATTAGATACTTAGAGTTTGTCCTTTCAGCAACAACGAATTAAACTGATTTTTTAATATTCAGTCAATCAATCTTAGATTTTAGAATTTTGTTTTCAAAATCCGAGATTGATTGACTTATAATATACGAAAGCTCTAGCCTAGCCGACCATGATTGTACAGGATCAATTATATTGTCTTTATTGAGTTTATTTATATACTTTAAACCTTCTACTTCAATATAATCAATATCAAAGTCTGTCAATCTATTAATAATCATCGGCCATTCTGCATCTGTCATTTTCCAACTAGAATATTTTATTATGTAGTCCATCGAGCGTTTTGACAATACACACGAACCAGCTGTAATATCAACATCTCTTCCTAATTGTAACGACATAATTTTATTTGATATTGACTCCGTAACTTTCCATTCTTCAGGGTGTGTATGAAAAGCATTCTGTGTCCGCCCAATTATTAAGTAATCTACATCAGCTATGTTTTTTATCAAGGTATCCAATTCATCTGGAAACTCAATAATCCACGTCAATAGACGATCAAAGTCACAGTAATGATAATAATCATGACTATAATTATTAACAAATTTTAATGATTCTCGTCGAGCATTTGCTGCTCCTGATTTTTCAATAATGCTTATATTAAAATTACATTGTTTTAATTCACTAACAACTTCCTCTGGAGTTAAATCACTGATTGTTATATATTTTTGATTGTAGTTCAGCTTTATTAATTCATCCTTTAACTCTCGTATAATTGGCAGCAAGCTACCTGATGGGTCATGGGTAATACATGTTAATACAACTTGCTTCTCTGAGTGCATTATTTAACACCCCAATCATTTACTAATAGTGCCAATTTACACACGTTGTTAATAATTTTTTGGTTTTCCTCAAGTTCTTCTAAGCACATTCTAGGCTTCGTACCTAAAAAAATGTTAAGAAATCCCTCTATCTCTTTTGAATAAACAAATAATTCTCTTGTATTTTCACCTATTAGTGACCTAATATTCATATGATGAACCACTCCTTTTATTCTCACCGTATATGATGTCCTTGGAGGTAAATTTCGGCATACTAAGATTTTTTATATAACCCATTTTTCTACTCTAAATCCTTGTTATTCTAGAAATTCATGTATCATTTTCACCTGAAAGTAAATAATATTCAGTGAATTATTTGTAGACAAGAATAAAACTTGTTGGTACACCTGTTGCAGGTAATAATTCTTCTACTCTATCCTCTGGTTCCCTAGTGGGTCATTTCCACTTTAACTATATCTGGCATCACAGGATTAATTAAAACATAACCATTGTTATTAATATTATTCACCTCTCTTATTACTAGTATACTCTCCTACCGTTCTTGAATTCTAGTCTTTATACGTCAGAGAGAAGGCTACTCCTTTTAATTTTTATAACACGTAATTGCAAACTTTTGCGAGCTGCAATGAAATTGGAATATATTGTTAGAATCATAGGGAAAGGAGTGTAAATATGGACAATAAATACATCTCTATAATTAAGTTTAAGCAAACCCCATACGGTAGTAATCACTGGATTGGATACAGCCCCAAACTAATTAGGAGTGTCAACTATGAGACAAAAAACTGACACCATGTCACCCTCTGTATTTAGTGGACAGCCGAGTTGGACCGTGTGGGTGACCTATGGATGGCGTTTTTTTCAGTGGATACTTCTTTAAACTTTTGGCATAAATGATAATATAAAATGGTTATTTCCTATGTTCCTCCATCCTCTTATAGTAATCAATCTTTTCTTCAATTTTCACCAAGTTATCCTTCAACTCTTTCATTTCGTTAAGGACTTTGTTTTGATGTATTTCTAACAATTCTCGTCTAGCGCTTATTGTAGGTTCACCTTGACTTCGTAAATCAGAAAAAAGTTTCATGTCAGTGACTGACATTCCTGTTACTCTTAAACGGATTAAGAAATTGATCCAAGAAATATCAGCTTCCGAATATTGACGATAACCATTGATATCTCGGCTCACCTCATTAAGTAACCCAATTTTTTCGTAGTAACGCAAAGTGTGCACAGTAAGTCCTGTTATTTTTGAAATTTGTTTAATAGTAAATATTTTCTCCATACATTTCATTATAACACAAAGAAAAGGGGTTGCTTTAGAGTGCACTCTAAGGTGTAACGTTTAATCAAGAGTTACTTTTTAATCAATTGATACTACGCAACATAGACGTACTAAATGATTGAAAAATTTAAATTGATAAATTCTTAGGAGGCAAATGCAATGAGTAATGAACGTTATCAGCGTGGCTGGCAAAAACTTATGGAAGTAGATGGAGAAGGTGGACAACGTGTTATAGATTCGCTAAAAGATATTGCTCCTGATCTCGGCAAATATGTTATTGAATTCGCTTTTGGTGATATCTATCATCGAGAAGGATTAGACCTCAAACAACGTCAATTGGTTACAATCGCATCACTAACTACACAGGGTGGCTGTGAACCACAACTTAATGTCCACATTAACGCGGCACTTAATGTTGGTCTCTCACCAGATGAGATAGTAGAAGCAATCATGCACTGCATCCCTTACACGGGATTTCCACGAGTCCTTAATGCAATCTTTGTGGCAAAACGAATTTTTGAAGAACGTAAGCTAAACTTAGGATAAAATATCATTGATGAATAAGTACACTCGAATCAATCACCTTATTTTTTATGATAGGAAAGAATGACGTTTTTGAATGACTCTTTCAATTTCAGATGAATTAAACCTCTTTTCCAAAGAACTACAACAATGTTTATCTCCTCTAACTCTTCAAGAACTAGCAAAAGAGGTTAGGTTTGTTAAATGAACTAGTAAATATTGTGCTCAAGAATTAGTAGCTCTTTGTGTATAGCTAAGTCAAAAAATCACGAGTACTTCATTAACACAATTATGTAGTAGTTTAGAGTCTTCGACAGGGGTTTTGATGACCCCTGAAGGACTCAATCAACGATTTAATTCTTCAGCTTTCAAGTTCCTTCAACATATATTCGCTTCCTTGCTTATTCAAAAGCTATATCCATCTCAGTGTTTTCTTTAGAAAACAGAAAAATTTAGTTGAATAGATTTTTTCTTATCTTTGGCTTGATGGCGATGTGGCGAGCCCCCTTTTAATCCAATCAATTTGATGTTGTTCATTTTATAATACACCGTACTAAAGAAGAGTTGTTTTTAATGCTTCCTCAAGCATTGTATTGAAATCATTATATGTTTCCATCACTGTACCAGATGGTTTATCAAGTTTTAGATAAGTACCGTCAGATAAGTTTTTACAAAACCATGCTATATCTGAATCACCAAGAAATAGATAGATCTTTTGCCACTCATTTTCATACCAAATCTCATTCGTGTCTATAAGTCCACAAATTTGTTCATCTCTTTCTGTCTCTAATAAAGAAGGATCAACTCCATAAATCACTAGCCCGTTAAAATCTAAACCATTTACAGTTTTAAGAAACTCTTCATATTCACTCGGTAAGTCAACATTAAAACTCTTTTTCACACGTTCTCTTAATTTCTGAACTTCAGTATCTGTTGCAGGTGTATTCAGTTTATCATTAAAGCTGTTCTCTATTTTTCCGATCTCTAAAATCAAATTTTTCCACATATAAAAACCTTCATTCTACATTTATTATGCTTGGGGATAGATTTTATATTTTACTGCTTTTATTGAATTCTTGTCTCGTAATGGTCTTAAATGATTGAAATTCTTTTTACTCCCCCCTTTATTTAATCATGTACCTGCAAACTTAAGAAATATATACCCTTCTTTGTCTTAAATATATATTCTTCAGAACTGCATGCATAATAACCCTCTGCATCTACTCGTACCCAATACACTTCGTATAATTCTTGTTCAAATTCAGTCAATAATAGTTCTATTATGTATTGTTTTGGTGTTAATCCATTCAACTCATAACCTTTTGGGACATTCCTAAACCAATATTCTATACCGTCAGGATATTCGCAAAAGAGAAATTTTTCTTTCCAGTCTTTTAGCTGTATTAGTTCAACGTTGTCTTCTTTAATGAAATCTTTTGTAAGTTTATAGATGTCGTCCTGTTTATTTGATGATAATAGAACTAATTCATAATAATTGCTCACCTGTCTAAATGCATTTATTTCTGCAAAATCTTGTAATATTTCATGTATTGTTTTCACTGCTCATCCTCCTTGATTTAAACAGTTCTCATTAGAATCTGATATTCATTATAAAGCAATCTATATTGAACAGTAACTTTAACTCCCTATGAACTTGAAACGTTTTTTATATTTTTTATAATAAAATACGGTGCGTGAAATTAAGGGGCTCTTTCAAAAAAAAAGAACCTACTTTTTATAGGTTCTCCTCTCTAATTAAGCTATATGATTGTATTTTGATAAAAACGGAATTCGTTTTGCTACCGCTGCATATATTTGAAAAATAATTTTTGCTAACGGTTCTAATTTACGTGTACTTTGTATGATTAAAGCACTTGTGATAAATGTAAGGAATGCTCCTCCGATTACATCTGCTGGATAATGAACACCTACATAAATACGTGATACACCTACTAATATAGCCCATACTAAAGCGATATATTTAAGTTTTTCTCCTCTTAAAAGGAATGTAAATGCAATTGAAAATACAAGTACAGAATGATCACTTACAAATGATGAATCTGCTGCGTGTGGTATCAATTGATGCACATCATGTGTTATAAATGGGCGTGGATGATAATATACCGCATGAATCAAAACATTTATTAGTAATGCGATACCCATTGAAAGGACACTATATAAAACTGTATATTGTTTTCCTAGTGCTATCTCTTTTTTTCCATTACTGAACCATAAAATAAGCATGAAAAGAATAGCCACATAAGGTGCACTATTTGTAATTGTAATCATCAACTTATCTAAAAGTGCTGATGATCCGGCGACATCATTAATCCATTGGAATACTGTGTAATTCATATTATTCTCTCCCTATTTCCATTCATTGCACTTAAAATAAAAGTACAAGTTCTATTGCTTTACACAGTATACAACATCAATATGAAAATGGTCTTAAACTTTTCTCATTTGTTTCTCATTTTAACAAGAAAATATATGACAAAACCTTAAGTATTTTTTATGAAAAAATATGTATAATACCTCAGAGCCTTTGAATGGCGCTATAAAATTGATATTTTTGGTCTTCATCATGTACAAATATTTCTAACAAAAGAATACGAAAAAAATTATTAAGAAATAAGATTTTATTCCGCGCAAAGGACTATATTTCCAAATTGTGCACCTTAATATTTTTATGTACTAAAAATATCGAAACAAATAAAATGATATTCAAGTACACCACAATCAAAAAAGCATGAAATACAATGTGTATCTCATGCTTTCATTTCATAAACGTGTACAAGGGAATGTTATTGTGACAACTGTACCTTCACTTTCCTTGCTCGTTAAATTGATGTTTCCCCCGTACTTTTCCACAAGACGCTTTGCAATTGAAAGACCAAGTCCATTTCCACCCTGTTTACGGCTTCTTGCTTTATCTACTCTATAAAAACGATTGAGTACATACGGTAAATCTGACTCAGGTATTCCAACGCCATGATCTATAATACGGATGATAATGTTTTTATTCTGCATATTCGTTTGAATACAAATATATTTATTATTTTCTTTTGTATATTTAACTGCATTATCCATAACGATAATCATAATTTGCTCTAAGTAAGATGATGGTATGGATACATATGCTTCTTCCGCTTGCATCTCTATATGAAACTGAAAATCAGTTTGAATAACTTTAAAGTTTTGGATCACTTGTTTTAATATGGTATTCACATGAACTGGTTCGGTAGCCAATGGATGTATTTGTTCAGAGTCCGCTCTAGATAGCTCTAATAATTCTGAGACCAATTTGTTTAATCTATCTACTTCTTTCAAGCTGGATTGAAGTGATTTATTGAGCACTTCTGGATCATTCTTCCCCCAACGATTTAGCATTGATAAATGTCCTTGAATAATCGTTAATGGCGTTCTAAGTTCATGTGATGCGTCTTCCACAAACTGTTTTTGCTGTATAAAAGATGTTTCCACATCATCCATCAATTCATTAAAAAGAATAGCTAATTTCGCCAGTTCATCACTATTTTCTCGTACAGGAACCCTTTCATTTAGCCCATTTTTTTTAATACGATTCATCGTATCTGTTATATTCTGGACACTAGATAGAAGTTTTTTAGCTATAATCGTTCCACCTAAAAAACTAAGTATGAGCCCACCGATACCTGCTACAACCATCACAACGAAAATCCCTTTTAGCAAATGATCAAATGATTCTAAGCTTGTTGCAATCTCGATAGTTCCTGTAAATCCCTTTGTCTGAATTGGTACACGCTCAATTAATATCCTGTCTTCTAAATATCTCTTTATATAAGATTCGGATTTCTTACTATATTTCGGTGACACCCACTTCGGATTAAAGTCATGAGAAACTGAAAGAATTGATTTTCCATCTTTGTCTATAATTCGAATCATTTGATGCTTATCGATCATATTATTGAGAAAATCCTTACTATCTTCAAAGGTTTTCTGTGAAAGTGTTTCATTTTTATCTTGAAAATATACTGCTATTTCTTTTATTTGTCTGTTCATTTGTTTTTGTTCGTAATCTACAGTCCATTGATTAATTACAACAAACTGCAAAAGACTATATAAAACAAATAAAACGAATAATAATGTAGTTGACCAAAGTGTTAACTTCCACTTTATTGGAAGATTACGGATGCGATGCATTATATTTTTAATCATCTCATTATATATCCAGCACCTCTAATAGTCTGGATATACTCCTCCTTATCTACACTGTGTAATTTATTTCGTAAATAACGAACATATACATCAACAATATTTGTTTCGACAATGGCATCGTAACCCCATACTTGCTCCAGTAAAATATCACGAGTAAGTACTCGATTGATATTTTTCATAAACGTAAGAAGTAGCTCAAACTCTTTATTTGTAAGTTCAATGCTCTCGTTGTCTTTTCTTAACGTTCTAGACTCAACATGTAACTGTAAATCTTTAAATGTCAGAAATGAGGACTGTTGTTGTTCTTCTTTTTGTTCACGTCTGAAAATAACTCGCATGCGTGCTAAAAGTTCTTCAATCGCAAATGGCTTTGGAATATAATCATCAGCTCCACTATCTAATCCTGTAACCCGATCCATAACACTATCGCGGGCTGTTAACATAATGATAGGCGTGTTTTTACTTGTCCGTAGTCTACGGCACACTTCGATTCCATTCAATCCTGGTAACATTAAATCGAGTAAGATAATGTCATAGTCCTTTTCAAGAGCTGCTTCCAATCCTTTTCTTCCATCAAACTGTACATCTACTTTATATCCTTCATACTTTAGTTCTAATTCTAAAAAATCAGCTAGACTTTCTTCATCTTCGATTATTAATACATAATGCAACAATAATTCCTCCTATACCATTAAATGAATAAGTAATCCTATACCAAATAGAACCGCGGCTATTTGATGTGTTTTTCGATAAACGATTAATTTCATTTTGTTCTTGGACTTACGCAATAGAATACCAACAAATCCAAGCAATGTTAAGCATATAAAAGCAAATATACCACTATATATTTGAATTATATGATGACTTCCTTTTATAAAAAAGTAAACTCCATGGGTAGTTGCAACAGATAATATAGCATATCCAATCAAAGTATGAAATTTTTTGACTAAAATATAAAATTCTTTCATCACTTTAAACCCATACAATTTATTTCTGTATAAAAATAGCCATATATGCCGTAAAAACCATAGTGATGCTGCTACGATTGCACCATACTCGCCAAGCGATCCAAGTTGTTTGTTTAAACCTTTTACATGCATTTGATCTCCGTACGTAAAATTTATAATTAACATGGAAATACTGAAGGCAATCACACAAATGCCTGTAATCTTTATTAATAAATAAAAAAATTGATTCTTAAGTATCTTCTCCATTTCGTTTTCTCCTCTCCTCTATTAAGAGTTATGTATTTAAAATTGTAACAAATGGAAGAGAAAATAAAATGAAAGAAAGATTAAAATGAAATGAGAAATCATACATGAAAAAATAAATAAAAAAGTATTATCCTTTTTCCTTATGTGTAATTTTTTGCGCTAATAAAATAGTACTTCGAATAAATGGAGCTTTTGCATTTGTGTAGGAAACCCGATCAAACGGATACTTTACAGCTAGTTCTTGCTTTAATTTTTTATATTCCTCACGTGCCCATTCGTTCTTCCTCAAAAAATCACGAAATAATAAATTATCATTCCATGCCTCACTGTTATACAGATAAACATGTAAATGATGCGTACCCGCTCTCCATCTTCCTTTTCTAAAAAAACGCCGCTCGGGAAATTTTTCATGAAATACATATTCGTACCCTAAGGTTCGCATGGGTTCTATCCAATGAGTAACGATCTTTAAATCTTCTACACCTATCATCATATCTATAAGAGGCTTTGCATCTAATCCTTCTACTGACGTACTTCCGATATGTTCAATCGCTAAGATGTCTTTTCTTAGTAATGAGATAAATTTCTCTTTCTCTTTAACAAATTCCTTATGCCAATTTGAATCGTATGGTTTAATTATGATTTCTTTATCCATCTTTTTCCTCCTCTATTCATAATATGTAACTGTTTTATCATAATGGAATCGTTCTTTTTATTTACTCAGACAGGAATTTCAATGCATATATCGAATATAGTCACGTTCAATCTAATTATAGTAAATAAGAGGTGTAAAATGAATGAAATTCCGGTCACAATTCATTTAGATAACGTCACTTTTCAACTGAAAGAATATCAAGATTTTGATTGGCTTGTTCGTTTAGGAAAAGTATTTACTGTATTTGATCAACAAGATTCAGGTAATATATCCTTTGGTATTGAAAAAGATGGACAGAAAAAATTTGTTAAATATGCAGGCGCAAAAACAACAGGATATACTGGAAATCCAGATGATGCCATTGCCAGGCTAAAGCAAGCGGTTGTTCTCTACGAAGAATTAAAACATGATCACCTTATTCAATTGAATGAACATTTCGAAGTAAAATATGGATATGTTGCCATCTTTAATTGGTTTAATGGAGAATCCCTTCATCCCTACTTGGAATTTCCACCACCAGTAAAATATAACGATCCCTTCTCTCCGTTTTACAGGCATAAACATTTATCAATTGAAGAGCGCCTCACCTCACTAGATTGTATCTTTTCTTTTCATGTTCATGTGGAACAAAAAAATTATGTAGCCATTGATTTTTATGATGGAAGCATTTTATATGATTTTGAAACAAATAAAACGAAAATTTGTGACATCGACCTCTATGCTAAAAAGCCATATGTTAACAAAATGGGCAGGCTTTGGGGCTCCTCGCGATTTATGTCCCCTGAAGAGTTTAAATTAGGCGCAGTAATAGATGAAAAAACAAATGTATTTAATATGGGCGCAATGACTTTCTCACTTCTAGGAGGAGAACTTGATCGCTCATTCTCAAAATGGAATGCTGGAAAGCCTTTATATGATGTAGCGTGCCATGCTATAGAAAATGATAGAAATAAGCGCTATGCATCCGTTGAAGAATTTTATCTAGCATGGGAAGCAGCACGCAGTGTTGGTATAAAATAAAGTTTAATCAAAAATATCGCATGAACCTGTATTTTACGGTAAATAAAAAGAAGCCATTTTGAAAAAAGATTGATCAAAATGGTTCTTTACCTATTAATTGATATAGCCATTTTTATCAAAAAATTCCCTGACTATATCAATCAACTTTTTGATAAGGTACTTCAACACCTTCATCGATAAATAATTGATTCACAACATCTACATAACTCATCGTATTGCGTACCCAATAATACGACTCATCTATTTTAAAAAGTGGTACAGACAACTGATGATCAAATGAAATCATAAATTGTATATCCTTTTCAATCGTAAATCTTGTGCCAAGTCCATCTGCTAATTCATATTGACCCATAATATCATCTGTATTAGTGAGCGGTAAAATTACTACATGTTTTGGTGCTTCTACAGCATACTGTATTCCCATGAAGCAATCCATAATTTCTTGCTCATATTGCGGAAATACTTCTTGATTCATCGTTAACACAATCACTTCTTCCGTTGATATATTAATAAAGGCTTGTGCTGAGCAACCAATCCAGCCACCTGTATGACCAACCCACTCATCTTGAATGATAAAACCATAACTATAATGCTCAGCGACTTCTGTTGGTGTTAACATCAATTGCACAATCTCTTTGCTAATGTACTGACCTTGCCAAAGTGCTTTTAAAAACTTCGCTACCTCTGTCACTGTTGCATAAATACCACCATCACCATATTCATCATTATGTTTTTCAATTGCTTGTAAATATGGGTCATCAATAGCCTTTTTATATTGTTGCTCCTCATAATCATACGTTTGACCTTGCGCCTCGCATTGCTTTGTAGGTTGTGTTGTCGTATGGATAAGATTTAATGGTTCTGCAATATATTGTTGTAAATATGTTTCATACGATAATCCGCTCACTTCCTCAATAATTTTCGCAAGCAAAACATAATTCGTATTACTATAAGACCAATGCTCATTCGGCGCATATTGTGGTAGCACCATTTCGATAAATGTTTCAACACCTATTGTTACATCTTCTGCGATATACTCTGGAATACCAGATGTGTGTGTAAGTAATTGTGCAACTGTCACCCCTGTAAAATGCGGTACGTTAAACCAATTTGTAATTTTATCTTCTAACTGTAGCTGTCCTTTTTCGATTAGCTGGAACGTCATTGCCGCTGTATACATTTTACTTAATGATGCTAGATTAAATTGTGTATTTTCCGTAATAAGATGCTGCTTTTTGATTTCTTGATAACCATGATAATACTGCTTGATTTGTCCATTTTTTTCATGATACACAGCACCATTAAATGCAATATTTTTAAGTAGATCTTTCATTTGTTAACCCCTTAAATAAATTAGACATCTAACATATTGAACATGAAGAAATTTTTATAATTCCTTCATCACAATCTCCCTTAATTTTTCAACAATGCGTTCTAATTCGTCTACCTCTTTTGATGAAAGTTTGCTGTAAATTTTATCTGCGATTTGCTGTTCTACATAATCTTGCTTCGAAAAATACTCCATTCCTTTTTCATCTAACGTTATAAATACTTCGCGTCGATTTTGTGGATTCATTTCTCGCTTGATATATTGATTCTTTTCTAATTTCGCAATCAATTGGCTAACTGCACTAGAGCTAATATTCATTTCAATCGCAATTTCACCAACCGTAATGCGTTTTGCTAAGTACACAATATCTAATACAACCGCTTGTTGTGTTGTAATGCCACTATTTAAATATTGCTTATAATGTTTAAAGATCAGACGGTTTATTGTATATTCAGCTTCATTAATACGCTTAACTTGTTCATATAAAGACAAAAAATCACCCGCTAACATATTAGATATCTAACATGTTAGCGGGTGATTTATAAAACGTCAATCTTTACTTTAAAAAAGTTGGATTATTCTCTTTCTATGCTGCTCTACAATCTAGCTCTTTTCGTTGGAAATATGGCAAATTTTATAAAATCAGACATAAATCATTTTGAAAGAAGGTTATATATGTATAATCCCCAACAAAAAAGGAGCGTGATAGCTCCTTTTTGTTCACTCATATTCGTACTAAAAAGTACCTTGCATGGTTTTTCTTTTACACATTTTGTGAAGGTTAATTAAGAATTAATACCCTCCGCCCCAGCAGCTACATCCAACGATAATCAGTAGAATAAATAATACAACTAATAAAGCAAAGCCTCCACCAAAACCACAAGAACCACCGAAACCCATATTTTCTCCTCCTTTTAGTTTAAAAATGAATAGGGTTAATCATTTTAACGTGTTCGTATTATACAGTATGTTTATATGTCTTTTTTGAGCGTGTCTACATGAAATTAAAAAAGACACTCATTTGAGTGCCTATGCGAACTGTACATAATATAACTTAAAAAACTTTACAATTGAATTCGTCATATAGTAATCCCTCATTGACTGAAACACACCTAGCCCTATAATTTTGTTATGAGAACTTTACTACAATTATAGATATTACTTCTCAAATTTAGTTCTCTACACCATAAATTTTTTCAAGCTTAGCTTGAATTGCTTTTTCAATTTTATTGGCATATTCTTGAAATACATCTTTATAATGAGCATATGGGGACAATGCACAAGCACGTAGCACTGTAATTTTCCCTTCCTTATTCCATTCGCTTTCACTAAATCCAAGACTTTTCACAAATGGCAACGGACTATTACCATAGTCTAGGAAGGCAAAATCTGTATGAGATGTCAGAAATTCATTGTTATATAAATGTCCTTGGACATAAGAAGCTTGACCAAAAAAATCATGGTTTAGTTTGTTCATTTTTCCTAAATCCGTATTACCCTCTTCATTAAATACGTAGTCAACCATATTAAAATCTGGTTTAGTTAATGGATAAACATAAATGGTCTTATCTCCAACTTTAAATTTTTTATCTTTTAAAAAATGATAAAAAAGATATGCACCTTCAATACTTGCTCCAAGTAATTTGCCATATCCAGTTACATTTAATGGTAAAACCTTATGGGCCGTCCAAACTGCAGCTGCAGTTGCTCCTGCTTTAGATCCTTCGAGAATATATGCTCCAAGTAATGCAGGAATATCTGCTCCTTTTTCAAACACATATGTTGCAAAGTATGAAATTACGTCCCGCATTCTAATATCTTTTACAACAATACCACCAGCAGAATAAGGGATATACCCCATTTTGTGTGGATCAATTGTTATTGTTTCAACTTGATTCATTGCTTTAAATGAATTATAAATATCTTTTGATAACCATTCATTGTTTTCAGTAAAAATGTTATATTTCTTATATATTTTATCGATTTTGTCATACTCAATAAATGTATTGTTTTCATCTAAAAAAATAGAACGAGCATATCCACCATAAGCAGCATCTATATGAATATAGAAGTAAATGCCTTCTTTTATTAATTTTTCTCGTAATGTAACAATTTTATCAATACGATCTACTTGCCCTTCTTCTGTTGTACCAATAACACCTACCACACCAAGAATTGGTATTTTTTCTGCAGTCAATTCCCGAATTTTTTCTTCGAGTTTATCAATGTTCATGCGATAATGATGATCAACTTCAATTGCTTCTACACAATCAAGACCGATGCCAATAATATCTGCTGCTTTTAGCCAAGAATAGTGCTTTGTTTGCGGAATTAACCATCTACCTAATTTTTGTAAATGATGGCCACTACGTGCGGAGTGCGCTTTGATTTCATCAATTTTTTCAGGAATTTGATTTAACATATCTAAAATTTCTTCTGTAGACATATTTAATAATTCCCATTCCGTTTTCCCTTCAACAAATTTAGGAGCGACTTCTTTAACAGCTAAAGGAAGAGACTTCATGTTTCTTGCATACCAAAGACCCTCTAGATTGGCAATGGAACCATCTGCACAAATATGTCCCCAGCTTTTTTCTTTTTTATAACCCATAAGTGCAGCAAATTCATGGCCGACCTCCTCTTCCATTTGAGAAGTGCCTGGGGAAGATTCATATGCCACATTGTTCCCATTCCATAACATTGCAGCTGTATATGCAATAATAGCTGGCATAAGTGTTTCAGAATTCATATGCCCCCAAAACCTTCCGGCCGAATGCCACGGTAATGAATTTGTCCGAAGTTTTGAAGACAATACATTCATGACACTTCGGATATGGTCTGCTGTTTCCTGAAAACTTTTTGAACTTTTATCTTGAGGAGTAATAACTGGTAAATCTTGTGGTTGGTAATTTTGACGCCAACCAACATGTTCATCTACCATTTTGATTAATAACTCCTTAAATAAGTCAGCATTTTCACCCTTATCACCTAAGAATAATGCTTTTAAATTTATATCTGGCATTTCATATTTCATCTTTCATTTCCTCCAAATCACTCAAATATTCAATAACCATATTTAAGAAATAAGTACTAACTATTCGTAACGTTTTAGTTTGCTCGCTTCAAATCATCTAATTTGTTATCTTCTTTTTTCCATTCTGGTTTTTTATATTTGTTAATAATAAGAGCAATACCAATCATTACTATTGTGGCTCCTACTTGATATATAATATATCCCGTATATTGGCTCGGCTTTAAAATGGATGGCGGAATAATACTTACAACAATTGTAAATACAATACACGTTATCGACAAAATAGACATTGTCCACATTAATCCATTCCCTTTGCTGCCCAATCTGAATGGTCTTTCAACTTCTGGCATTTTATAACGTAACCGAATTGCTGAGATAGCAATTAATGCATATACTACACAATATAAAATAGTTGTTGTAATTGTCATAATTAAGAATGCACTGCTAACATCTGGCACTACTACATATAAGATTGCTACTAAAGAAATGACAATTGCTTGAATCAAGACAAATGTAATAGGAATATCTTTGCTCGTTCTTTTTTGGAAGAATTTAGGGAGGTTACCTTCTTCTGCAACTTTAATCATTGATTTACTTGGTCCAAGTACCCAAGCACTTAACTGTACTAAAACCCCAATTAAAATCATTAACGAAATGAGATTAACAACAATCAATGGAATACCTAGATCTTTACAAAAAATCAAATACGGTTGCGTAATATTAGCAAGCTCCATTTTTCCCTTTGGCACTGCATTTGAAACCGTTAAACCAGCAACGATATTAAAAATTGCTAATAAAATGACAGAAGTAATAACAGCAAGCGGATAGTTACGTTTTGGGTTTTCAATATTATTCGCATGTACTGATGAAATTTCTACTCCAGCGAAAATAAAGATGATTCCTGATAAATAAGTTAAACTTCCTAAATCTTTAAAATTAGGAATGATATCTCTTGGTTTAAAGCCACCTAAATAACTATTAGTTTGAATCCCGTTCTTAATCATATACATAACACCTAAAACTACAAGGATAACAAACGGAATATATACTCCAATAACCGCTCCCCAATTCCCTGCAATTTTAACCATATCAAATTTAAGATTTAATAATGTAACACTCCAGTATGAGATGAGAATAAGAACAAAAATAAAATAATTATTTGAAGATAGTTCAGGTTTATTAATAACATACCCTAAAAGAACACCGACAGTTGATGAAACCATAACCATCCCAAAAAACATTTGAACCCATAATAACCAGGAAGTAACAAATCCCCATCTTTCACCTAAAGCGTTTTTCACCCAGACCTGTGGCCCGCCTTCTTCAGGGAATCCTGTTGAAAGTTCGGCTGACATTAATGCAATTGGTAAGGCAAATGCGAACGCAGCTATCAACATATAGAAAATTTGGGTCCAACCAGTAATGGCAAGAGTCGGCACACTACGCACCGTCCCAAAAAAAGCCATCGTAATACCAATCAATCCAAAAAGTGTTAATTGTTTCGTCTTGGTCATAAATATAGCCTTCTTTCTCATATTCAATTTGAATTGAATATATTATTAAAAATAAATACAATGAATAAGCAAAGTTTTTAACACCTATTAAAAACTCTATAAAAGGTATAGAACATGCTTTTTTTAAGTTGCCATGCCACTTAAAATTTATGTTAAGTAAATATTGGGTAAGTTTTGATTTTCTTTACATTCTTAAGAGATGATTCTATTGCAAAAAAATTATTCTGAATTCATTAAACCAAAAGTTTCAAAATATCCTATAAACACTACAATAAGGAGGCTTCTAGCTCAAACATTCACAACACAAATGCTAGCTATGGTATAGAATTCGCAACTGATACAGACGTACATACTGTGAGAACGCAACATGCTAAATCTGCAGCTGAAAAACTAAATCCTTTTGGCACAAATCAATAATAAAAAAACACTTCTCTTAAAACGAGAAGTGTTTTCTTATTATCAACTACGTTGTTACTTTTTAATAACCGAATAACAAATTTGCGTCACATAATCCTCTACTGGGCAATCGCATTCAGGACCCTTTAAATAGACTTCACATGGTGGAGCAACTATCAGATATCCATTATTCTTAATCCATTCTTCTAATGCCATATAACCGTAACCTATATCGTCATAACTCCCATGATGCAAGGTAGTAACAATTTGATGCTGAGCTAGCTTTTTTATCTCCCAATCCCGTGATACATTTCCAGTGTTCTCATAAATAATTGGAATTCTTAATTCAATATCACTGTGGTTCGGAATATACTCTTCATCATAGAAGATGGCGGATGGAGAACCTACTATTTGAAAATTATTCACTTGTACTTTTTCATATAAGGCATCAAAATGTTCATCTATATCATTAATATTGATTTGTAATCTTTCCGTTATGACAGTTATTTCACTTCTCATTCCAATTAATATATCATAGTGTCTACGTTGGATTGAAATGAAATCTATGTTCCTATTTATCATTTCACTCATTTCGGAAATAACCTGTAAATGTTGTCTTACTTCATGAGACAACTCCATAATTTGCGATTTCATATGTTTGATAAGTGAATTGGGGTCTGATGACTGAAGAATTATTTTGATTTTCGAGAGAGGAAATCTATACTCTCTTAGTTTCTTGATTTGTAATGCCACTTCTAGTTGACCCTGTTCATAATATCTATATCCATTTATAGGATTAACATATGCTGGTTTCAGTATTTCCTCTTGATCGTAATGTCTCAACATCCGAGTACTCATTTTACAAATTCGAGAAAATTCAGTAATTGTATACATTTAAATACTCCTTGAATAACTTTACTTACTACGTCTTTTATAATCTCATATACTAACCTTTCACCCTCATAATAAGCATGAACGTGAAAGGTATAATATTATTTTACAGGGAGTTTGCAAACAGACATCACTTCCAATTAAAAAAATTCAAAATAGAAAATTCATCCTCCCGATTTTTCATTCTTTTAAATTTTTGAGGTAACAAATGAATGGGACAATACCAGGTTAAGCAATTAATTGCGCCTCCCATCGTCGATATATCTCCTACATGAACTGGAATCGCATGTTTATCAGTATGTTTTTGGATGTATTGTAAGACTTCCTGATCTTTAGATAATCCAAACCTAGGAACATAGAGAGTATCTCTTGTTTCTAACATGTTTATATATAAACCTTTGGCTGATGCTATCTCGTGATCATATTGTCCTTTCTCTGTATAGGAAGAAGGAACAACTACAAATTCAGCTTCTGGCATCTGTTCTTGAATAATTTCTTGAATGCTATGCCTAAATTCATAATCTCCTAGAAAGTCACTGATAAACATTGTATGTTCATCAATAAACTTAACCATACCGTCTGCATGTGCAAGCACATCTCCTGGTTCAGAAGGAATGATAATAACTCGACTGACATCTAAATCCCATTCCAGTTGCTCTATAATTTCTTTTTCTGTCCAATCATAATTATCGTCAAATATGCGATCCGTTAGTATAATTGTATCTTTTTTATTCCAAATGAGATTACCGCCATCTAATATCAATGGGGAAGTAATATATTCAAAGTCATTTTTCTTCAGCCATTTATTGAATTGTTGATTTAAATATCGACTTTGACTTTCAGGTAAGTAATCTGGTTGGTATTTAAATTTAACGAGGTGATTTGTTACAACTGGTGCAACGTCTCTCAACCAAATGTCATCATACTCAAAAAAGTTTGTATCAAAGTTTTGTTCTTCCACAGTTAAAGATATAAGTTGATCGGTAAATGCTTTATTTTCATTTAGGTTCTCATTAAAATAAATAAGATCTTCATAAAATGGTCGATAATATTGATTCGATTTATTTGGTATTGCAGTAAAAATAATTCCATTTTGTATTTGATTCATATTGTTTACCTCACTATTTTAAGGGTTATTGAGTAACTGATTGAAACAAATCATTATCAAGATAAAGTGAAACTTTAATCAGTGAGGGGCTTCATCCCTCACTAATTATTAGCCCTCACCAATCGGACTTTTACGAACCGCTCGATCCCCACCTAATTTCTTTGCTTTTGCCGAATTTTGAGATGGGGTTCTTACTGCGCGCAAATAGCTGGATACATACAACTATTCCTCAATTCAATTCTCTTATGATTATATATTTTAGAAACGTGCACATTTCATGAATGGATTATAGCACGGAGAAATATTATATATTTATATAAAAAATATAAAGCCGTGGTTAAGCGAAAAATTCGCTCTTGACAAGATTTAAAAACCAAGCCGTCATCCGTATATTTACATTCTTTAACAAAAATATTTTCCTCCTTTTCGATATATAATGTTTTCTATGTTTTTTCTATCAAAAAATAAAGATTATATACTTCTTGTTATAGGAAATAAATACTTAACTTACAAAAAATATAACAGGATAGGTCAAGATAACATGTTATCTTGACCTATCCTGTGGATAAACAAGTTCTCATAAAAAATAGACAAATTCACAAAATAAAATATCAATTTATTACTTCAAATTAATTGGTTGCTGCTGGGTAACACAATGTATCATACCGCCATTTTTATAAAGCTCCCTTACATCAATACCTACCACCTTACGATCAGGGTATAGTTCTTGAATGATATCATTTGCTATTTTGTCATTAGGATCATTATAGTTAGGCACCAACACGACTTTATTCCCTATATAATAATTCACATATGAGCCTTTATAACCAAGTTTCTTCCCATTTTCTAAAGTAACCTTATTTTTACTTAACGGTAAATAGACATACTTATAAGTCTTACCTGAAGCATTTTTTGCATGCATTAATGTGTTAATATCTTTGTCTGATAACCCCCATTCAGCCAAGTCATCTTCTGCCAGCGTTATAAGGGTAGATTTATCGTGAAATTTTGCAAATCCATCAATATGAAAATCAGTAATTTCTAAGTTAGGTACTCCGTCTAACCAAATAAAATTTGTTACCCCAAGATCACTAATATATTTTTCAATTTCAGATTCTGATAAATCAGGATTTCTGTTTTTATTTGTAACAGCACTTCTCGTTAATAAAGAGGTACCATTACCATCTAATTCAATTGCCCCGCCTTCAAGTACAAACCTATGCCAATCAATTCTTTCAACCCCTAACTGTTTACTGAGGTTTTCACGAAGAAGAGCATCCTTCGCAAAAGGAGTCTTCTTCCCCCATCCGTTAAATCCTGGATCTAATATCTTTAGATTTTTATCATGGTCATAAACAAAAATCGGTCCGCTATCTCTAGCCCATACATCGTCAGTAGGTGAGATAAAGAAATCTATTTTTTCCATGTTCATCCCTTGATCAGTTAAAAGCTTATTAATTCTGTCCTTTTCTTCTTGATCATACGCAACAATGTGAACTTTTTCGCCTTCGCTTAAAGCATTTGCCATTTTGATCCAAATCAGCTCTACTTCTCTCTGGTAATCTGGTCCATATGTGTATTCATGTGGCCATTGTAGCCATGTCCCTTCATGTTTGCTTTTTTCATCCGGCATTGTATATTTTCCCACTTTTTCTTGTGTATCTACCTTCTCAATACCTTTACCCTGAACTTTCTCATTATCTTTACCTTGACCACAACCACTGATAATTGATGTAGATAGTACAGCCATCAAACAAAAATTTGCTATTTTTTTCATTTCTAAACCTCCTGTTCTTTCCTACAATAATATAAAGCTTCACATAGTGTGAAGCTCAAGCTTTTTTTTCGGTGCTAATTTAATTGCTAAAATAAATGCAAAAGAGGTGCTAATTGCACCTCTTTTTAAATGGTTATATTGTAAACAATTATATAGCAAAGCAAGAACATAAAAAAGTCGATTCCTTAGCGTACAGAAAATTGTCTTTTTGTGTAGCATGAGGTAGTTATTTTTATCTAAAAGACTAATAATGGAAGTAAAATACAGCTTATGACCCATTTTTACACGTATCTCGGCTGAACCACAAATAACTTTTCACTTTCGGTTTACTGGGAACAGCTTGTTATGGGCGGATCTTCTCCAGCTCTAGGAGGAACTTGTTCATTTTGAGACATCGGTAAATGAATTGTAACAGATGTTCCCACACCAACTTCACTCATAATGCTAATTCTACCTTGATGTCTTTCGATAATTTTATAACTTAGCATTAATCCAATTCCTGTTCCTTTTTCTTTCGTACTATAGAAAGGTTCTCCTAGTCTTCTAATTCTTTCTTCTGGAATTCCAACACCTTCATCAATTAAATCGATTATGACTTCATCATTCCCTATCTTTTTAATATGAATCAAAATATTACCGCCCTTTGGCATCGCTTCAATTGAATTTTGCAAAATATTAATAAATACTTGTTTTAGTTGGTTTTCACAACATTCAATGATTAATTCTTTTGAATCTGCGACTAAATCGATTTGGATATTTGTCATAATTGCTTTCGTATTAATTAATGAAACGACATTTTTAAATATCAAATAGAGATTTTTCTTTTCAGCAGGAATAACCTCCGTTTTAGCGATTGATAAAAATTCATGAAGAATGGATTCAATTCTTTCAATTTCTGAAAGCATAAGATCAAAATATTTCTCCTGGTCTTCTTGATTAATTTGAAACAATTGAATAAATCCCTTAATTACCGTTAACGGATTTCTAACTTCATGTGCTACCCCAGCAGCTAATTGCCCGATTGCAGCAAGTGTATCTGATTTATTTAGTAATTCTTCTGTCCTTTTTCGTTCCGTAATATCACGAACAATGATCATAACTTTATCTTTCAATAATGGAAAACATCTAGCTTCAAAGAAACTAATACTCCCTTTAAGTGTGAGGTGATATTCAACAATAACAGTTGATTCTTTTTGTTGTACTTGATAAATAGCTTCACGAAACTGCTGCGCTACAGGTGAAGGCAGTACTTCATAAAACTTTTTCCCCATAAAAGATTCTACAGGTACATAAAACTTTTCAGGAGATCCAGCTTTATAATCTATTATCGTTCCATCAGCTTCTGTTAAAAAACATAGATCAGGTAACGCTTTAAAAATAAGTTCTAATTCGGATGTTTGTTGTTTTAGTTGTTCTTCTATCTCTTTTAAATGCGTAATATCAACTCCAACAGCCCAATAACTAAATCCAGATACAGGAAACTGTTCTGATATGTTTGACCACATAATCGTTTTCGTTTCACCATTTTTGCATGTTAAATTCATTTCCCAGTCCCGAAAATTTCTTCCGCAAACCGAAAATTCTTGCTCCTTTTGACGGCGATAATTTACATCTGGATATAATAAATCAAGCGCCCTGGGATTTCCAATAATTTCTTCCGCTGTGTAACCTGTTACAAGTTCACACTCACGATTCCATAAAATAAATTCACCATTGTAATCAAGAGCATCTACCATAACAGGCATATTTTGCAAGATTGTATATAACTGTTCTTTTTTTTGAGAGAACAAATGCATATTTTTGTTTTGATTTTGAAGTTTATCCATTGCACGATTCACAATGAGATTTGAAAGCATTTCGAAGTATTTTTGACAATTGAAGATGTCATCTTTTATGGAACAAGCAACAAATGAGCCTAGATGTTGTTCATTTGCGAAGATTGGAATTTCAATCTTTGTAAGTTTACTATTTATTTCTTGATCCATACCGAATGAAAAAATACATTCTCTTTCAGCATCAAGAAGTTGATGTGAGATATTTGTTAACTTATAAAATTGTTCTGCCATGGTTTCTATTGTGTTCACATCAATGAGTTCCATTAGCCGAGCATTCATTCTTGTTTCACCTCTATATGTAAATTTAATACCAATTTTTAATTTATGCTTCTCCATTATACGAATTATGTCCTCACAGGTATATAGTGGAAAACGTGATTATTCAAATAAATTTTTATTTTTCAATAAAAGTTCATTCGAAATCATACATAATCTCCCAAAGATAAATTCACAAAATATTCATAATCAAAAGAAAAAACATACACATTTATTCTAATATATTCTATATAATCATTGTAATAAGGATCCTATGAATCTCATAGAATACCTTAACCCCTAATAAAAAAGTAAAAAAGAATCCGTTTTGGATTCTTTTTTACTTTTTATACCATTACATGATGATACAAGGCATGTGCAACACCATGTTCTTCATTCGTTAACGTCTCATAGTGGCACATTTGCTTTATTTCATCTACTGCATTCCCCATCGCAATAGATAGATGAGCTTTTTGCATCATTGAAACATCATTTAGTCCATCACCAATTGCTACTGTGTTTTCAAATGGAATATTAAGATGTTTTGCTAAAGTATACAATCCATTTCCTTTTTGAGCATCACGATGGTTAATCTCTAGGTTATGCCAATAAGAAGATGTAATCGCTAAATCTGTATTCGATTGAAATTTTTCTTTTAATCTTTTTAATTTCTCTATATCATAAGAAAACGGTAAAAGTTTATGGACATATAAATCGTTTTCTAAAATTGGTTTGCAACTTTCTGTAATATGAAAGGCCGTATGTTCAAGATACAATGCAGCAATACTTTCTATCTCTTGTAGGTCAAGATCTGTACCTAATTTCTTTATCGTTTCGATTTCACTACGCACACTTTCTTCTCCATACTGCGGAACATATACACCTTTATCTGTGTATAGTTGATAATACATACGATTTTCTTCAAGGTACTCAACGATCTCAAATGCTTGGGCATTTTGAATAGGATATCTTTTCATCATTTTTTGATCTTTATAAATAATCGCACCATTTTCTGCGATGACTGGACATTGTAAATCTACTTCTACTAAAAATCTTTCAATATCAACTATAGAACGTCCTGTACAAATCGCCACAACATGTCCCTCTTCTTTACATTTTCGAATGGCTTGTGCATTTTCTTTACTAATCATTTTATTTCCTGAAAGAAGCGTTCCGTCTAAATCAATTGCAATAAGTTTCATTCTTTCTTCACCACTTTCTATAAATAAACGAGATGATACGAAGAACTGGTATCGTTTTCACATTTAACTCGCTAAATACTTCTTAGTTATAATGTATGAAAAGCGTTTCAGGTCAAGAAATATTTTAAAAGAAAATGCTATAAAAAACATAAATACTAACAAGAAAAGTAAAAAAAATGTATGAAAATGATATCTATTATCAATAATATAATTAATAAAAGGGCAACTGCCGTTCAGTTACCCTTTTTTCATTTAAACTTCTGGTGCGAAAGTTTTACAATCTGTTTCTTCTGTTGTAGATGCGTGCTTTCCTTTATGACTTACTACATAAATTGCATCTGCATTACATTTATTTCCGTTACCCCAAAACTTACAGTTGTTTACTTCACATAAAACATCTTGTGCCATAAGTATCACACCTCCTTATTCTTTTATCATTAACCATTTCTGGAGGCATGATACCATTTCATAATTTATTTTTCATTTCACATTTGAATCAAGATTCATGCTGGACCGCACTACCGTCAGTGTTTATTTTATTTTCAGTTGTTGCTACAGGTTTCAAATTATATATTGGCAAAATGACTAATAAACCAACTATAAATAGTAATGCAGTACTTTCATACATCGTACTAAGTGAAAATATTTCTTTTAGTGAACCTGCTATACTCATCGTTAATACCATTGAACCTGTAAATAATGGACTTAAAATCCCGTTAACACGTCCAATAAAGTCTGTATCAGAATTTTGAATAATAAGCGTATTAATTCCAATTTGAATACATGGAAAAGCTAAACCACTAAAAAGTTGCGCTGCAAGCGTAACCCATAAATTTGTAGAAAAACCAATAATCCCAATGCCAACAGCCTGCCCAAACATCCCTAGAATTAACATTTTTTGCGGAGCGACATTCTTCGCGAATATCATTGCTAAAGCCCCGCCAACAATCATACCGGCACCATTTACGATCACTATCCATTGTAAGCTTTCCTTCGGTAAACCGAGCTGTTCTGTTACGATAAAAATTCCTAATGGCTGAATAAGACCAATACCTAATCCTGCTGCCATAAAACAAATTCCAAGTAATGTTAATGCTTTCTTTGCTTTCACATACTTAATTCCATCTGCCATTTCTTTTAGTAAACTAACTTGTTTCTTCTCCCCCTGATCCTCAATATCTTTTGGTAGAAATAGCAATACAATGGCTGCAAGTAAAAACGCAATCCCTGTCGCTACAATTGAGATGTAAATCCCAAATCTCTGAAATACAAACGTACCTAGTATAGGTCCTAACACCATAAATATCGCGAAAATGGTTTGATATAAGGACATTGCTAATTGAATTTTTTCTGTTGATAAATGTTGCTTAAACAATTTCATCCCTGAAGGCTGTGAGAACTGTGAAAGAATGGCTGAAATTAACGTAACAAAGAAAACAACTTTCCACGTACCAAACATAAGCGTAAAGAGTACTGCAAATACAGATAAAGAACTTAAAGCCTCGCACCAGATCATCGTCCTTTTTGGTTTCCACCTATCTGCAAAAGTTCCGCCAATAAAAGAAAAAATAAATATTGGTGCAAACTCAGCAACTGAAATCATCGAAATCGCAAACGCATCCCCATTTGTCATTTCCATTACATAAAGCAATACCGCAAAATTCCGAACCCATATCCCTACCTGTAAACATAATGCTGAAACAAGAATACCTTGCACAAATCGATTTTTTAATACTTGTGACATACCGCTTTTTTGTTTTATTTCTACATTTGTTGACATAAAAAAACCTCCTATTCTACATTCTGAACAAGAGGCAGCACAAATCATATGAAAAAGACTGTATATTCGCAGTGCGAAACACATCCCTTTTATACAAAAATGTACATACTAATCCTATTCAGAAGAAGATTTCGTTTTTTTAACGAAGATTTCTTGAAAAATAGAATTAGTTGATCATTGGGATGTTTTCACCCTTCCGTTTCAATTTTAAATGACACATACATACTCTATGTGAACGAAATACAATGTATGCATGTCTCAAAATATCTATTCTAGAAAGTTAACGGCAATTCCTCTAAGGAACGCATTAAATAATTGCCCTGCCATTTAATCTCATCTCTCTCTCCTTTTATTTGTAATGCAGGTATACGTTTTAATAACGTCGAAATTGCAATTCTTGCCTCTAAGCGAGCAAGTGGAGCTCCCAAACAAAAATGACTTCCATGTCCAAAGGCAATGTGCCGATTATTTTCCCTAGTAATATCAAATACTTCTGGATTCATAAAGACCTTTTCATCACGGTTTGCTGAAGCTAATGAAATGATTACCATATCCCCTTTTCGAATCTCTTGACCTTGGATTGTAAAAGGTTCAGCTGTCCAGCGTGCAGTTGTAATTTCAACTGGAGAGTAATAGCGTAATCCTTCTTCAATCGCTGAGTCAATGAGTTCTGGTTTTTCTTTTAATAACTGTAATTGATCCGGGTTCTCTAATAATGCAAGTACTGTATTAGTAATTAGATTCACAGTGGTTTCATGCCCAGCTACAATGAGTAACATAATCATCGAATAAAGCTCTGGTGCACTTAATCTACTTCCTTCACTTTCAGCCTGAATTAATCCACTAACTAAGTCTTCTTTTGGTTCTTTTCTTTTCACATCAACTAAATACTGTAGGTATGTAATAAATTCAGAGAGCTTTTCTTCGTTTTCTTTTATTTCTTCGGGTGTTTCAGGTGAAGCAATTACCGCATGAGACCATATTCTAAATTTCTCTTGGTCCTCTTTTGGAATACCAAGCATTTCGCTAATTACATTGATTGGTAATGGAAACGCATAGTCATTAACAAGATTCAGGGAATGCTTATGTTCTACACGGTCTAATAAATTATCCGCAATATGCTGAATACGTCCACCTAATTGTGAAATCATTTTAGGAGTAAACGCTTTTTGGATAAGTGATCGCAAACGACTATGATCAGGCGGATCTGAATTAAGCATATGTTTCGTTAAATGATCACCATTTTCAAGAGAAAGAAATGGCTTTAATCCTTCTTGAGAAAATACATTTTCCGGATTTTTCTTCAAGCGAGAATCTTTTAAAAGTGGCAATGCATCTTCATATCTTGTAATGAGCCACTCTGTCCATAGCTCACCCTTATATACGAACAAAATAGGTTGTAGTTCCCGTGATTCTTTATAAATCTCATAAGCATCTTCTTTAAACTCCGCAGAGGCTAAATGAATACCATCTTCAATGTTTCGACCCACCTTGTTTTTTAAAGACATTGCACTCCCTCACTTTCATTTTTGTGGAAATCACTTCAACATATGAATTATAACTCACAAAAAGCATGAATATTATGATTTTTTTGTCAAAATCTTACTTTGAAACTTGAAAAATATAAAAAAATCAAAGAGAAGAATATTCTCCTCTTTGATTCTCTCTAAGCAAAGCACATAAAATTACTGATTTGTTGGTATCGATAACTGACTTTCCGGCGACGGCCAGCTTGCCATGTGTAGCCTGATACCCCGCTTCTTCTCACTTCTGTTGGAAAAAACCATAAATCTCTTCCAAAAGGACCTGGTCGATGTAGACGCAAATACCCCCATCTCCCTAAACAATTACACATCAATGATTTCATATTCCCTATTTGTGCAGGTGCAGCGAATGCTGACGGTAATGATGGTGCCTGTGATGGAGGTGGTGATGTCGGCGCATCTTCCGCATCATCAGGTCTATACTCTTCATGATCAGGCTCTCTCGGTTCCATCGCTTCTTCATAATATCCTTGGTTTTGTGGATTATAATACATCGTTTGATCATACCTTATACCTGAATAATTCGGTTGGTTATACATATGAAAAATCACCTTCTTCTTATTTGTCACTTTAAAACATTCATATGTAATACTTCACCTAGAGGAAGCTTATGCATCGCCCAAATTTGTCTTTCTGAATTCCATTTATATAGCAAGTTCATTTTACTAACTATAAAAAATAAAGCTCTATTTTTGAAAAGTCTCCTTCAAAAATAAGAACTTTATTTAGAACGCTACTGTTATCTATTTAACATAACACTGTAATAGCGCATTGCTTTTAATGATCCTTTCACCTCAAATGTCCCTTTCTTGATTAAAGCCTGTAAGCGATATTCAAGAAAAACATCTCCCACTACTTGCTCTATATGTCCAAGTGCTTCTCCAATTACCAGCGCTGCTTTATGGAAAGCTTTATCTGCTCCTATTCTTTTCGCACACTCAACAATAAAATCATCAAAATAATCTTCTTGTACAGCATGCACTGCACTATCTTTCCAGATTCGTAATAACTCTGTACTAGTAGATAGAACTTCCCATTCTTTTTCAAGTGCTGTTCGAGTCTCTTCAGCTAAAAATGACTTTTCTCCATATTTCTTAAGAATAATTGCTAAATTCTCTGATGATAGTTCTCCCGTTCCACGTATGCCGTACTCTGTTTGTAATAGTTTTCTATGAGCCTCTGAAGTATTGATGATTCTAATATTTTTCTTATTCTTCAACTCGGCAAGCACAAAACAAAGTCCTACATGCTCATGAGCATTATCCGCTTTCCAAATTGTAATTGGTGTATCGTTTGAAATGGACTGTATTTCTTCTAATGAATGAATCAAACTCGGTAAGTATTCTTCTTCAAAATAGAAATCATATGAATTTAAGTTGTTGGATAACCATTGCTGGCGAGCAACCTGACCTGACTTTAAACCCAATTGATGAATGGGACCGACAGAAAATGCGTCAGAGAATGAAATGACATAGTCTTGATTAAAACCTTCTTCTTTCAGCATGTGTTTTAAACAACCTGCTGGTGAATCACCGAATGCAATATGTATATGCTTACTATCTAAAATGTTTAATTTAGGTTTTTTAGATTCAATTAATTGCTTTGGTATTTCCGCCAACATTTTGATCGTTTCTTCATCTTTATCTTTTTCTATCAATTCAAGTTGGAGTAGAATGAGGTGAAGTAAAGATGTCACTTCTTCCTCCGGCATGCTATCAATGACTTGACTTAACTTATCTTTCATGTATTTCCCTCTATTCACAAAATAATATAATGTATAGTGTAGCATAGATTTAGATTACTTTTATTAACTTTTATTTAATAATTGCCAGAAGAAATGAAACAGATAAAAAAGCACAAAGCGGGATAAATAACATCGTATCCATTTTGGCGAAATACGTATCTTTTTTTCTCTTGAAAATACCGAAATAGTTAAACTCACCAATTACCCTTATCGCAAACACAAACATACAAATCCAAGAACCGACTTGAACGAAAACATACGGAATGGATAAAACAAGGATATTAGCCTGTAATAATAAAAGTACTGCCGCCATACTTAACAAAAGAGCAACCAATAACGTTCCCCCAGTACTGGGTGTAAAAGCCTTTTTACCAGATTCAGTTGGGATCACAGCATGTGTTCCCCATCTTCCTCCGAATGCCCAGTAGACGTGTAATAAGCTAATGCAAAATAAGAGACATGCTGAGATGCTGATGATAATGAGCATTGTTAACACCTCCGTCAATTCATAATGATTCTTAAGAATACTCTCCAAATAAAAATTTATTTATTTGGCAAAAATTGTTGATTAAGAGCATCTCTCATCATTTCAACTGGTTGTTTTGATAACTTCAGCATATATAGTTGATTAAGATTTTGATTCATCTCCGCTAAATCTATAAATTCATGCCCTTTTTCTACTAATTCATAATAAAAGTAATGATCTACAGTAAAAATGGACTCATTTATTTGTGAAATAATACTACGATTATTCGTTGCTGCATATTGTACAATTGAATCATGATTTAAGTATCGTTCAATTATTTCAGGATCAACGCCGTCTAATAATAAATTTGTTATTAAATTCTTCTTAAATACAAGATCTAAGTTTTGCAAGTCTTTCTTTAATACCCCATAAATAACAAAGTGATATCTTGTAGCGTTATTCATAATCATTACACATTTTTTTCGTCCAATTTTAAAAAGATTTGCATGCCAACAATATAGTGGATTGAAATCAGCAGCATCTACTTTTTGAACTTTTATTTTCATTTCATCGGCTAATTTTTTTGTACATTGGATAAGTTGCATATTATTTTCCCTTTCTACGTTAACAATTCTATTTTCAGTCATATGTATTTCTTACACGAAAAATTATTCATTAAGAAAAATCCATCCATCTTCTATAATGTTCTTTTTCCATGTCTTGTTCGGTAAACATATTTAATTCTTTTTTAGCTTGAAAAATAAGAAATTCGTCATTAATTGAAACATGGACCATATTTTTTGATTCTTCTTATGAAAATCATGAATAAGTTCTGTTAGTTCATAATACGGTAACTTTCCTTCTTTCCATTCTAAGAAGTTTAGTGAAAGTTTTTCAAGTTCATCTTCTGTTAATTTTTTATGATATAGATTCACAATTTCCAAATCTCTCTTTCGCTCTGCTTTTGATTTTTTCATGGTATTCGCTCTCCTACTAATGTACAACAAGCAGTCATCTTTTTTATATCTCGATGACTGCTTGTTATGATTATATTTACTTATTCCACGCCTAAAGCCTTAAACACAGCATCCTCAGCACTCTGATAAAATGCAATTTAAAACTTAGCAAATAATTCCAGTGGAACGGTTGGAATATCAACAGCGACTGTCATTGGAAGAAGAATTTTCTTAGCGCCTGAATCAAAACAAACTTGTAGTACATTTGCTAATTCTTCTATCTTATTCATCGTACCACTTATACTAATAGATCCTAACACAACCATTTGACTTTGCACAGGTTTATTTAAAGCACCAGAACATAATGCAATAAATGCTACAAGTGACAACTCACTAGTCAAGCCGACACCATGAATATCTTGAATGTGTATTAAATAGTCTTTTGTCGTTGTACTGATTGTTCCACTAATATTCTTATTGTTTGCTTTAAAGAATCTAAAAGCTGTATCAATACTTTCTTTTGCATCGCGGTCCGAATTTAATCCTGTTTTTTCAAATTTACCATTCCCACTTACAACTTCTGTTTCTAGTTTATAAGTACCAATCATTCCTGTTTTACCGCGAGCAACCGTATAAATATGAGATTTCCCCGTTCCTCTTGGCCCAAGTTCACACAAGTTATAATTATTTTCTACAAGCGGTACCATACGTTCAAGTAAATGCCACTTTACTGTATCCTCTAACTGTGTTGGCTCCGTACCTGTAGAACGAATTAATACATCAATTCATTCTTCTCAATTATTTCCTTATAAAATCTCTCACAAATTAAAATATTCATATATTAATTATTATACAGTAAAAAACCCGCAATACCCCATCCATTGTATGAGGTGCATTGCGGGTTAAGATGTTTGTATAGGGATTGTCCCTATGCGTTATAACGATTTCTTCTGCGTTCCATTCTTGTTTGGCCTTGTGTTGTTTCTGTTTTCTGATGTGAGTGCTCTGTAGGCATTGTATGATACGTTGGAGCTCTTTCTTCACGATTTGGTTCATACGTACGTATTTCTTTTGATTTAGCAGATTTCCCGCCGAATTTTAACATCTTAACTTTCAATCTTGGCAAACTCGGAATACGAATCTTAAATGTAGGTTTGATTCGTTTCTTTTTTTGTTTGAATAGATTTGTTGTTCCTTGTTTCTCATTACTATTGTTACGATTTAGTGCGTTTGCAAGCAATCCACCAAGTATAAAGCCTACTACTAGCATAAGTAGATACAATCGTTCTGCAGTCAGTAAGTTCATGATACGCCCAAGAACCGCTAATGATTGGATTTGTTTTATATCCCATAGTAAGGCTCCCCATAATGCAAGTAAACCTAAAGTAATTGCATATGTACGGAATCGGAATATAAATGGAATCAAAGCAATACATGCTGCAATTTTTGCATTTGCTAGTAACGAGCTAGTTGTTACGTATTGATTCCAAATTGCCATAAGGAGTGTGATAAATGCCGCATAAGCTAACCAACTACATATTCGTGAATGCATTCGTTTTGCATAGTAACTTCCGAAACTAGTGAAAAATAATAATCCCCCGATAAACAATGACAATTCTAAAGGGATTTGCTTCATAAAGCCTGCAATCGGAAACAAGCAGCTGAGCAGCATTAACAGTACATCAAGTTTCTTCACAATTTCTCATCCCTTTCAACTTTTTTCTGGTTTCTATATCGTAAAGCAAATGTTGTTATTTTTCTAGCATTCCTCACTTCTAAATAATCACAATACAAAGGCATGTTTCATAGCTGAATACTACTTTTCCTAAAAGACATCTTAATCCTGCTTACATCAAAAGTAAATAAAAAAATAAAGCTATAATTGACAATCGATAACTACATTTGTATACAGAAATGACAAATCCCGCTATTTATGGATTAGCGGGATTTTCAAATTATCTTAAAGAATGATACCTCTTTTTATTCATATCTGATTATAACTATTCCGACTTATAGAGTTACATCTTCTGCTTTTTCGTTCACTGGCCACTTTTCTAATGTATAAGCCATTTCCCAAAACGAGTATTCATATTGACTACTAATGACAAAGTGTTGTTTCATACGCTTACGATCGGCTTCTGTTACTGTCTCAGCAATCGCATCTAATCGTGCGATTTGTTCTTCTACTAAAGTACGGAACCAATCAGATCCATATGCTGCAATCCATTCTTGATAAATCGGTTCTTCAGGCTGACATTCTTTCAAGCGTTCACCAATTTCATAATAAAGCCAATAACATGGTAAAATCGCTGCAATAATGTCTCCTAAATGCCCTTCATATGCAGCACGATACATATGTGATGTGTATGCATAAGCAGTTGGCGCTGGAATAAAAGAAGCCTTTTCTTCTTCAGTGATTCCTAATTTTTTTGCGAAATTCTCATGCAGCGATAATTCAGCTTGATATGTATTTTGTGCATGATGCGCCATACGAGCTGTTGTTTCCAATTCAATGGCTTTTGCTGCTCCTAACGTTTGTACTCTAGCAAAATGACTTAAATAATATGAATCCTGTAATACATAATAGCGGAAACTAGCTAAATCTAATGTTCCTTCCCCTAATTTTTTTACAAACGGATGCTGGAAACTTGCTTCCCAAATTGGATGAACTTCTTTACGTAATAGCTGTGAAAATGACATTTTAATCCCTCCGATGAATATGTATAAAATTTCTCATTAGTCAATTACTAACTATTTAACTACTTAGTCCAAATCTAAATTAAATTTCTCCTAATATAGGTACTCAGTATAGAAATGACCAAAATAAAAACCACTTTCTTTAGACAAGTAAAAAAAGTGGTTTGGACATTATAAATATCATTTTCTGTCACTTCCACTTCCCTACGCTGGTATGAGCCAGATCAGGTCCCAAGGGTCTCAAAAGTATTCTTTGATCTCAGCCTATATAGGCACCCCTAGCGGATAGATAATAACTATGTAGTTTTGATATTCATCATAGCACAATTCAGAAAACAGTCAAATACATTTGAACGTTCGTACTTCATGAGTATAGAAGTATCAGTTATTTAGTCCTACTAATTTTTCAATCTGTTCCTTCACATTCAAATCACAAACACCGCCGTGATAACAAATCACTCTCTCAATATCAAATTCTAAAAATCTTCTAAGCGATTCTGTAGCTGTTTTCATATCTGGTGTTGTTCGCGGAACAGGTCCGTTTAAATTTCCACCAACACATACCATAGCGTCACCTGTGATTAGTGCTTTATGTTTTTCACTATATAAACTAATATGTCCCGGCGTATGCCCTGGTGTATGAATGACTTCAATACCTCCGAAAAATGGCAATCTTTGTCCATCTTTTAATGTTTGATTTACTTTTGCTTTAGGAGGATTTTTATATAGAAATTGCATAACTTCTGGAAGTGCTTCCCACTGATCTTTACTCATTTTACTTGGATCTGTTTTCATTAAATGCAATTGCCCTTCAATATATGGCTTATCTAGTTCATGTGCGTACACTTCAATTGATAGATCTTCCTTCTGTTGTATTTCAGGAAGACTTCCAATATGGTCTATATCTTGATGAGTTAAAATAATTGCTTTTAATTGTTCAAAGGGAACACCAACATCATTCATCGCATCATGAATTTGCTTTAATTGTCCTGGCATACCAGTATCAACTAATATAGCTTCTTTTTCATCCCAAAGTAATGTTGGATTTAATTCAAATCCTTGGATTTTCAATTCTAAAACTGCCAGTCCATTTTCTATTTTCATGTTACATTTCCTCCTCGATACATATAGTGGAGTTATTGCTCTTACTAAAATGTATCACGCTAGAGGAAAATACGTCAATCGATAAATATTTAATTTTAACACAAAAATAATTATTTGTCAACATTTTTTATTATGATTCTCATTTTATTAAAACTGATCTTCTTTTTTATCATATATCTTTTCGATACAAATTAATCAAATCTTTCAACGCCGCAGCAGCTGCTCCTCTTGGATTTGATGCACCTCCTATGGAAGTAACTTTACCCATCGTATCTGTATGGAAAGTAACCCCTTTTTCTGTTCCATTGACATTAGCAAGCGGATGATCTTGATTCAATTCGCATGGACCTACTTTTAATTTAACAATTCCAGAACTATCTTTATATGCTGTAGCTATTAATTTTAGAGATTTGTTCTTTTCTTTTGCTTTTTGGATATCTTGCTTTATAATATGCTCTATTCCTTTTACAGATATGTCATCCAGTGAATATTCTGTTTGTAACAAGCTATTTGCCAATAATAATAGTTTACAAGCGCTATCCATACCATGTATGTCTAATACAGGATTCGTTTCAGCAATTCCTTGATCCTGTGCTTCTTGCAATGCTTGTTGAAAAGTTATATCTTCTTCATCCATTTTTGTAAGGATATAGTTCGTCGTCCCATTCAGTATGCCTTCTATCTTTTCAATTTGGCATCCCGCTAGGCTAAATTGTCCAATATCTAATGTAGGTAATGCTGCGGCAGTCGCACCGCTATAACGAATACGCACATTTTTCGACTTTGCTTTTTCTTTTACTTCTTTCCAATTTGTAACAAGTGCACCCTTCGAAATGCATACAACATCCATTTCATGTTGGATTGCTTTTTGGATGTAATACTTTGCAGGTTCGCCATTTTGTAAGTTAGTAGGCGTTGCCTCAATTAGTACATTACCATTCCATATCATTTCCGCTTTTGCCTTCGGATCATATGCTACATAATTTCCTAACGCATTCGAGCCTATTCCAAAAGTAAGAAGTTGTTCTAGATGTAAACCGTTACCATCATAAATAGATACATCCCGCCCAACAATCCCTACTATTAAAAATTCGATATGATACTTTTCTTTTAAAGTAAATGATTTCTCATACACTAAACGTACAAGTTCTTTACTCACCGCTCCATACCCTGTTAAAACGACTTTTATTTTCATGTTATTCCCCTCAATTCCCTTGATGTGAACCTATTAATTTCCCATATCTCCATCATAGTATTCTATTTGTGGTATTGCATTAGCTATTTTTTAAAATAAATAGTTTTATAAAACAATCGAATGAAATAGATCTAATGAAAATAGAAATGCTAATACTTTTTATTTATTGTTCTCCTTTTCTTTAAAAATAAACTTGTAAAAGCACTAAGTTTATTTTCCTTACATAAACTTTACTATAATACTTCCAGAAAGGTGGTACACGTATGCCTCTTATTCCCTACACTGAAAGTGATGTTGATTTATTAGCACGTTTAATTCGTGCGGAGGCTGAAGGTGAAGGACCACAAGGCGAACAACTTGTCGGTTGTGTTGTAGTAAACCGTGTATACTGTGATTGCTTAGATTTCAAACAAATACGTACTGTACATGATGCAGTGTATCAAAGCCCAGGTGGATTTGAAGCAGTGCAGTATGGATATTTTTATCAACGTGCTCGTGAGTCAGAAAAAGACATAGCAAGACGCGTCTTACAAGGTGAATGGCGCTGGCCGGCAAGATGGTCCCTTTGGTATTTCCGTCCGACAGGCAGTTGTCCACCAGAATGGTATAATCAGCCATTTGCAGGACAATTTAAAAGGCATTGTTTTTATGAACCAACTGGTGATGAATGTCCGAAAATGTATACGAGATGAAAATTTACGATCTATAATCTATCAGTTACAATCTTAAAAACACAAGGATTTGCATTCGCAAGTCCTTGTGTTTTTAGTTATGTTATTAACAAATTTGTTTAACTTGTATTTAAAGTGCTACTTTTTATATAAATAAGCAAATGAGGACCGTCCGATTGATTAATAGTAAATCTATATATACATCAATTAAAAAGCCGACATACACCCCCTCTTTTTAGATGGGAGAGAGGATCTGGCCATGCATAGAAGCGGTCAGGGCCTTTTTCTGCCACATGCGAAGTAAAAACAGAAAGAACAAACGATTGGAGGTTACTTTTCATTCTGCATAGCAGGGATTTAGATGTCGAAACATTAAAATGGATTTATATAATACTAAGGGGTACTTTTTGATTCCACCGTTGATACCTAACTTTTCTGAATCAAAAGGTTTATTACAATTTTTATCGAATTGTATATAAGTCTATTTTATTAGTTTAATCATAGGAAACTGTAGGTGAACAAAATGAATCGAATTGAGTACATTAGACAAGAAGAGAAAAAGTATCACGATCTTTGTTATGACCAATACAAATTATTCGAAGCTGGCTCTTGGCTTCATCAACCTGTAAAAACAGTAATGGATATGATGAATTATTTTGAAGGCCAAGATCAAATAAAAGTACTTGATCTTGGTTCTGGCGTAGGAAGAAATAGTATTCCAATCGCTCAAAAGATAATCGATGGTGGTGGTAAAGTTACATGTGTCGATTTACTGGATTCCGCATTAACAAAATTAAAAACAAACAGCAAGGAATATCATGTCTTTGATGCAATCGAAACAATCAAAGCAGAAATTGAAAATTATGATATTCAACCTGAAGGCTATGATTACATTATTGCAGTATCTAGCTTAGAACATGTTCACTCAAAAGAGGCCTTTGAAAAAGTACTCTTATCCATAAAAAATGGAACTAAACATAACGGCATCAATTGTCTGATTGTGAATTCTAATATTCAAGAAATAGATATAGAAACAAACGAAGAACTAGATGCATTAATAGAAGTAAATCTTCCTACTGAAATAATGATGAATACACTTAAAGATATTTATAAAGGTTGGCAAGAAATACACATAGAAGTGAAAAATTTATCATATAACATCATCCGAAATGAAAAATCCATTCAATTAAAAACAAATGCGATTACTTTTGTTGTTCAAAGAGTTTAACCTGTAAAATAATTACCGCTTTTATTTATGTAAAATACATTTGACACCCTATATTTCCATGTTTATACTATTGCATGTAAAGACTTTTTTACACTTAAGGAGGGGTGAAAAAATGAATCGAAAGAAAATTGTTCTCATAATTACCTTACTACCGTTAATCGGGCTGCTTATGCACGGAACCTATAAATACATAACCGAAGGAGAAATCTTTGGTGGGACAATTTTTGGAGTGTCTTTACTCCTCAGTTACTTCCTAAACCATATTACATGGGGAGATCCAAACGGCATATCCGAAGAAAGTCAAGATGAAATGGGAAAGCAAATCACATATAAAAGTTTCAAGGTTGGCTATTTTGTTTTAATCAGTATTATGTTTATTTTACTAATTTGGACAGAAGGGTTTTCTATGCTTCATTCACTTCATAACATTCATAATTTCCCTTTATTTATTGCGTTTTGCTCTTCATTTCTTGTTATTCCATTTGTAGAATTCATTGTTTCTAGAAGATACCAATAAGAATACTATTCATGCAAAAAAGCCTTGTTTCTCTCTTTAGTTTAGAGAAAAACAAGGCTTCATTTGTAAGGAGTTTAATAGTCCTTTTGTTTACGATAGGATTTCTTCTGCCATTGCGCTCAGTTTGTTTACGGTTCTCCAGTTACGCAATGTTGCTGGGGTACGAAATTTTTGAAACTGATTTGTTAGTTTAGAATTTCGAATACTCCTCTTGAAAAACAAATATACTTCTTTACCTTCAATATGACAGTCCTCAACTTCTTCGTCAGAAAGATCTTCAGCCAAAAAAGCGACGTGTAGACTTTCACCTTCTAACTTTCCTTATATATGCTGACTCTCACTTAATTTGTGCGCTTCTCTACTTTTTTGTTCATTACACTGAACAATATGACTAACGATTGGTTTTATTTTATCAGCCAAGTAGAAAACAACTCAATTCCTACAGTTGTTTTCTACTTGGCTGTAACCACAATTTAATCTTCTGTGCTAATGAGGTGAATTTCATTCTATACAAATAGATTGAACAACCATACTTAAAATACCACCGCTAGCTTTATATGTATAGCGGTGGCGTTTTTAAGTATATTTTTACATACTTAAAAAAAAGGACAGTCTATTTGATCAATATATTCCCAAGGCTCCTTTTCCATACATATCGCAGGTTCTTGTTTTTCCATCATTACTTTTTTACAAGGACTGACTTCAAATTTTAACGTAGATGCATGTTCAACATATAAAGAAAAAACATGGCTGTTCGGTAAAGTTTTTGATACATCAACATCTCCGACCTGTTTAAACAATTGCTGTACACCGTAAAAAAAGAAGCTTGTTACATTCGATTGTTTATTCAACCAAGCAATCATTTCTGGAGGTACTGAGTGATTTATATATATTTTTACTCTATCACCACGTTTATATCGTTTATATCGTTTACGCCGCATGCTTACACCAACTAACTTAATGTTAAATTCGTAATTCTTTTTGTTTATGTTCCCTATACCTTGGAGAACAGGTGTATACTAATAATCCACGTGCATTTGTGAACAGTGGGTTTTCTACAAAAGTTACATTTTTCAACCTTCCTTTTTGTTTTAAAATCGATTGCAAGCTATTTTTGATGATGACTGCTCCCCCACCATAAATAAATACGTATGGATCATCTTTCATATCGTCAATCTTATTGATGATATCTGTCGCAACCCGTGCCGCTAAACTTAGAAGTGCCTGTTGTGACTCTTCTACTAATAAAGGATTTCTAGGATGATTCTCATTTAAATAAATTTGATTAAACTCTGTAATACTATCTATCGTTTTTGTCGGATACTTTCTGTTCCATCTTGTAATGATTTGCAATAAAGTTTCTTTGACTCCATAGGCCAACCCTTTACTCAATTGTGGCCTGAAATTCACTCCATATGAAACAACCTCCTCAGTTGTACCCGCACCTATATCAAAAGATAATAATGTTTTGTCAACGAAATCTATCTCAGAAATTATATCGTTTTCTTTTTCAACTTTGTGCTTTAAAACATTTCCTTCCTCATCATACACAATCCCCCAAGTACCAGATGCTCCTTCAGGTAGGCACTTACAAAATTCAACCGAGACGTTTATTGTGACATCTCTTCCATTTGGATAATGAAAAACAATCTTATGAGTTCCCATATAACGTTGCGCATTTTCTGCTGCTATTTCTTGTGTAATAATCTGCATTGGAAGAGCAACTGATAAATCATAACGAATATTGATACGATTCGAATTCGGATTATGACGCATAGCACTAATTGCTAAACCTGATAAAATTGTAAGAATCATCAATTCATCTGTTGACTTATTAGATTTTTTTTCCATTTCTGTCCCTTTTAATTGATCTTGAATAACTTTTTGCCCAACAATGTAACGTACGTTGTTTAGCATTAAAGATGGAGAACTAATGGTTACATCAATATGATTTTCTAATTCGGATATTGGTATATCTACTTCATCCAATAAACCTGTTGATTCTCCAACGTATAGCGAATAAATACTTGGAATATAAATTGGCTTTTGTCCTTTCACCATTAATTTCATACCATTATTTCCAGCATCTGCACCCGCTTTTAGAAGTATAGACATAGATACCCCCTAATTTAATCTGACATCCCTACCCAATATATGCAGACTAAAACTTTTACATTCAATCCAGATAAAATCTTTTTTATTAATGTGCTTCATTTTACAGTGAGCAATATCCTTATAACCGAAGGAATAATTCTAGGGGAACCATCTTTGTGGTCTCTTTCATCCTCGATTATTTTCTAAACCAAATTAGTTTCAAAATAGGTTATTTTATTCTAATTGGTATTATGTTTATTTTATTAATTTTTACAGAAGGATTTTCTGTTTTCTATTCCCTTCATAACATTCATAACTTCCCTTTATTTATTGCGTTTTGCTCTTCATTTCTTGTCATTCTATTTGTAGAATTCATTGTTTCTAAAAGATATCAATAAGAATACTATGTATACAAAAAGCCTTGTTTCTCTCTTTAGTTTAGAGAAAAACAAGGCTTCACTTGTAAGGAGTTTAATAACCCTTTTGTTTACGATAGGATTTCTTCTGCCATTGCGCTTAGTTTATTTACGGTTCTCCAGTTACGCAACGTTGCTGAGGTACTAATTTTTTGAAACTGGTTTGTTAGTTTAGAATTTCGAATACTCTTCTTGAAAAACAAATATACTTCTTTACCTTCAATGTGACAATCCTCTACTTCATTTTTAAAACGAAGTAGTTGCTTAACTTCTTCGGCAGAAAGCTCTTCAGCCAAAAAGGCGACGTGTAGACCTTCACCTTCTAACAATGCATTCGTCTCATATGGACAGTTTTTGATAACTTGCTTCATATCTTGACTCGTTCTTAACATAACAGGAACCGCAAAACCAAAAACTTCTTCAATTTCATGTTCAATTCGTTGACGCAAAAAGTCTACTCCTTCTTCAGATTCAAAAACTACATTCCCACTTTGAATATATGTTCGAACCTTATGTAAGTCTAACTTTTCAAAAACCTTTTTCAGTTCCGCCATTTTAATTAATTTATGTCCACCTACATTTATTCCCCTTAACAATGCAATATAAATAGTCATTATGTTATCCCTCATTTTTATTAAATCTAATTACCAAACCGATTATATACATATCTATTCTTCTTCAACATAGACTCTTTTCCCTTTAAAATACCAGAGCATTATACGAATTACATCGTTATATTCGTTGTTTCTTTTTCATATTTCTCACGTACTCGTTCTAATTCTTCCAACATATCATGAATAGATAGCACCTCAAACAAAATAATCGATTCGCTAGAAAAATGATGATGATAGTTATGTGGTTTATGCTCTGCTAAATCACTCTTATGACCCCAAAATTGCTGATCTAATTCATCTATAAGTTGATAATGCCTATAATCGATTTCAGAACAATGATTACGCAATATACTAATCATTGACACAATGGCGCTATGCAATGTTTCTTTTTCTTTTTGTGACCATTTACATTCCACTATAGGTACATGTGTTAAATTATCAAGATGATAAATAATTTGCTGAAGTATATGGAGTTGTTTTTGAACAGATAGAAAACTACGCATTTCATTTTTCGTATGGCGATGATATTTCCAATCCTTCTGTTCATATTGAACAAATTGAACGGCCTTATGTAAAAGTAAAGTTAATTTTGAAATGCTATGAGCTATTTCCTTTTTTATCTGTTCTCCTTGCATAACTTGGTTTAACCATTCTTCCATAATATTTGCTGTTTTCAAAAACAATTCATTTTTACAACCTATAATTGTTTTCCCGTAATGGGGAGGTAAAATAAAGAAATTTACTAAGGTAGAAACGATAATTCCTGTTGAAGTCGTTGCTAATCGAACTAAAAAAGCTGCAAAATAGTGATTAACTGTAATTGGAATCATAGCTACAGCTGTCAAAGTGGCAACTAATGTACCTGCATATAATTTCAGCTTCTGACACGTTACAATCGTAAACATAGCTGCTAATGCATAAGAAAGTGCTTGATGACCAAATAAAAATGTAAAAGTCATCGCATAAGCTGATCCAATTGTTGAAGCTGGGAAACGAATTAATCCTTTTTCAATCGAGTCTGTTGCGGTCGGCTCAATTGTTACAATTGCTGTAATAACAGCAAAAATTGTTGGGATTTTAAAAAAGTCACAAACTAGCACTGTAAGAAAAACTGCAATCCCAGTTTTTATCACCCGGCCCCCAATAAAGTTCCATTTTCTTACTTGATTCATTCATTAATTCCTTCATTTCTGTCTCGTTTTTCTATCTATAAAAAGTAATATTCCACTCTATATCGTAACAAATGAAAAAGCTTACCGCATGAAATTTTTTCAGGAGTAAGCTTTTTATTACATTATTTACTTTTGCACCGGTAAATATAAAACGAGTTGTCTTCCAATTGGTCCCATTCTTCTTTGACCTCTATCCTCAAATCCTACTTTTAAATATAATTTTTGTGCTGGAATATTCCGTTCATTTACAGCAAGTACAATTTCGTTTTTCGTCGGAAAATAGTACGATACAAAAGCCTTTAATAATTCTAATGCCTTTTTTGCATAACCTTTTCCTTGCTTTTCGTAGTTGATTGAAAAAGAAACTAAGAGTAATGCATCATGATTATTCGTATACTCTCCGATTCTTTCACCAGTTTGAAGTGCAAAAATACCAACAGGTACTTCATTATCTAAAATAACAACTACATTTCTAGTTGGATCTTTCTTTGCTTTTTCAAGCAACTCACTTGGTTTCGACGTGAACTGAACTTGTTCACTAGGTAAAGTAAATGTTTCTATTATTTCTTTATATTGTTCCTTATAAGGAACAAGTTTAATTTCTCCTGTATGTAAACTCATTTCTATTTCCCCATTCTTCCGAATACTAAAAACCCTGCTGTGATTTAGAACGAACCTTTCCATCCAAAAAAGTAATCTCAGCAAATGATTTAGGAGCACTTCCTTTCCAGGTGAAGGTTTGTTTATGATTTACTGAGTCTCTATCTACTTCGTCTATGAGTAAATCTCCTTCAACTCCTATTAATTCTGTTACTTCGTTATAGGTCATTCCTTCATTTATTTGTGAGAAAAGACTTCCATCAATTGTTTCATTTTTCCTTTTTTCTGTCACAGTTGAAGAAGTTACAGTATGTTTCTTTTCTTGTTTCTTCTGATCGCACGCTGTCATACTTAAAAATAAACAAAGACTACATAATATGAATGCGCTTTTATTTTTCATAATTTAAGTTGTCCCTCCCCATTATTATTAAACCATATATTCCCTAATCAATAAACTGAATATTAATTATTTACCAAACACATAAAAAATCCCGCACTTTTATAGTACGGGATTTGAATTATCTTTTCAGGTTATTGTTTGATTGATCTTCTTGTTCTTTTCTTAACTCATTTTCCTCATTTTTTGGTAACTGTTTATCACTTTGTTTAATCGGATTTGGTTCTTTGTTTTCTATTATATCATTCGGTACTTGCGGCATAACACGGCCAACGATTGCCGCAAGTTCATCAAGAATTCCCTCGCCTGCTTTGCCATGTTTAATTTGATTGCCCATTTGTTTTAATCGTTCATACGTGTCAACGTCTGCAACCACAACCGCATTTGCACCGTTTGGATCATGTTTTAAACTTTCAGCAACAGAATATTTGATTGACTCTACGCGAGAGCGATCTAATTTCGCTTTTACATCAATACCTACCACTGCATATTTTCCAATAACTACTGCCGTTGCGTTGTTTACACCTGGTATACTAGACGCTAATGAAGCTAAATGATCTGCCACTTTTTCATTCGGTTTTGTTGTACCTTGTGTATAACTAACATTTTTCATAGATACATTTTTTTGTTCTGGCTTTTCGTGAGCATTCTCTTTTTTACTTATACTACACCCCGTAATAGCAAAACAAATCATCAGCATATATATAAGGATTTTCATCATTTTCACCACTTTTTCATTGATGTTTAATCATAAATCTTTTCGACGGACTGCATCTTTTTGACTTTTTCTTCCGTACCATCATTTGCATTAATAAAGATTTGGTAAGTATCTTTTCCCAATGTTCCAATAAATTCATAGCATAATACTTCTTTATGATTATCATTTACAACAACCGCTTTACGTTCTTCCATTACTTTCACATCTGGATTGATTTTCTTCCTTGCATCAGCTGCGGTTAATTTTGCAGTTGGAATGGTTCGTTTTTGATGTGATGCTAAATACTCTTTTGCGGAAAAGCCAACAATTGAACCGTCATCTAAAGCAATCTTCATTTGAATTGCTTCTGGATAAATACGCACATTATTTTCATTTACAACGTACGTAAATACACCAATGTTGTCATATTGGGAACTATCGTATAGCTCCATATTCTTAAACTTATGGTCTTTTAAGAAAGCTAACCCTTTACTTCCAGCATCATTTAGACTAATTTTTTGTTCCTTAATCTCACGATTATTCATCACCCAAATTGGATATCCGCCTTTTCCCGTAATATCCATATAGGATTCGCTTTTTGTGGCTGGATCTTGAATCTTTACACTATAAAAGGCTTCTTTCGCACCTTTTCCACTTTTCTCAACCTCTATTTTTTCATTTCCTTTTAAATTCAAAAATGATTTTGCGATTTCCGCTGCTTCATCTTTTGAAATGGCCTTACCTTCTGCCTCAAATCCGCCTTTTGTACTTTTTTGCGCACTCGTAAATGTCGGCCCAAAATCTTTTGAAGCGTATGATGTTACGTTCTTTTCAACCGTTTTAAGTCCATCAATAATTGTGTTATCTGCTGGAGTCTTATCTGATGCAAGAGCTAGTTCTACATCCATCCAGCGCAAATTATTTTTCAAGGCAAGATGCTGTACTTTTCGAAGTTCGTCTTGAATATTTTCCGCATTTGAATATAAAGTTTGTAGTGTTTTATATTCTTGATCGTTTAATGGTTCCTTCTCTAAATCACGAATTGCGGTGCGATAACTAAAATCTCCAATATTCGCCAGAAATTCTTCCGTTTTATTAAATGGCATTAATGTTAAAGGTAATTGCCCTACATTAGACCGAGCTTCTGATGTTAAACGCCATACATCTGCTAGTGCAGGTGATAAGGATGTCCGTGAATTCATCGCAAGTGTGGTTCCGATTTTATCGTGTAATAAATCAACCCCATATGCTAAGTCATGAAATGCACGCTGATAGCTGTTTTCTGCCCGAATAAGGACTGCATTTTTCTCTTGATGCTCTTTATACCCCCAATATCCCGTTCCAACTACACCGACTGTTAACAATACAATTACAAGACCTCGTAACATGTTTCCACCTCCGCTCTATTTACAGAAAATATGTTTACCAATTTTTTTGATTTGTGGACGACTCCAAATCCATTTACTCGTTGCAGTATCAGGATTGAAATAATAAATTGCATTTCCTGTCGGATCCCAGCCATTTATCGCATCTAATACAGCTTTTTTCGCCGTTTCATTTGGTGTTAAATATATTTGTCCATCCGCTACCGCAGTGAAAGCGCGCGGTTCAAAAATTACACCTGAAACAGTATTAGGGAACGACGCACTTGTGACACGATTCAAGATAACCGCCGCAACTGCAACTTGTCCTATATATGGTTCACCACGGGATTCACCATAAACAGCATTCGCCATCAACTGGATATCATTTTGAGAATAACCATTTGGAACATTCGTTGCTGTGTTTTGTGGTGGCTTATTACCACTATCTCCCTTATTGCTTGTATTTCCTTTATTCGCAGTCGACTTCTCGTATTTCGTTGCTTTTACAAGCATCTGCTTTGTTTTAGCTCCAGCTAAACCATCAACAGGTAATCCGAATTTTTGTTGAAAGTTTCGCAGTGCCCAATATGTACCCCATCCAAAAACCCCATCTACTTTACCCGTATAAAACCCGTTGTATTTCAAACGGGACTGCAATTCAATGACATCTTCTCCAGATGCGCCTCGTTGAATGACTTGATTAGAAAACGCTTGTACATTTTTGGTTTGTCCACTACTCACTATGACTGATACACCAATGAACACAAGTAAAATGAGTATTTTTAGAATACCTATTTGACGCATTTGTTTCCCTCCTTAATGACAGTAATGAATTCATGGTTATGTTTTGTAAATAGAGCGCTTTTATGTAAAGAAGACAAAAAAATCCAAACTTATATGTTTTAATCCATATACAAATAATAAGGAAAAACAGGAAAAGGAGTTTATCATGAAGCGTTTTTTCACATGTTTTGTATTAAGTGTGGTGTTTTTGACGACATACTGTAATACATATATTGATTCATCAATTGTTCATGCACAGCCACCATATGCCAAATGGGGGAAACTTGCAGTAGAAAAGACGAAAGAAAAATATCCAAAAGCTCAAATTATCGATTACCTTCATATTGGTAGAAAGCCCAAAACAGTCAATATTACTGTCGAGAAGTTTAAACTGTGGTTACGTGAAAATGAAAAAGAATACGGGGTTTTTGTGGATGTAGAATTTGAGACGAAGACAGAGAAGTTTTTGAAGATTATATTCCAAAAAACAAGTAGATAAAATATAGAAAACCCGCTGTTTTATTTTAAAACAGCGGGTTTAAACGTTAATTCCTACCCATTCTTTAAATAGTCCATCTATATAAGCTGGTATTCTTTAGTTGAACACATTAATTTCTAACTATAAAATCCAGTGCATATGCTTCTTTACTTGGTAGTATCATTTTATATTCTTTCATATTATTTTCTATATCATAAGCAAATAATATATTCTCTTTAGAATCGGTTTAACTACCAGGTGTTAAAGCACATATGTAATTTCCATTTAATCTTGTTCTAATCCAGGCAATAAGACTAAAGGAGGTCTTAATTAAGATGAAGAGCAAAAGCAAAATTTCCAATTGGATTCATTATGTAACCTTGGTGATAATAGCATTATTGATTATTCCATCAGGTCTCAGTGAGTTATATTTTAATATTTTCTTTCTAGTAATAGGAATGAATTTTATTAATGGAGGGATAATTGTTTATGAGAAATCAAAAAAGAAACATATTGTCCCTATATTATGTGGAGTGATTATGATAGGATTCGGAATATATAGATTAATTGTTTGACGTTAAATATGGAGCATTATAACTACAAATAGGTTCATACTTGCATGTACAATAAATGATACAAGCAGCCTATTTGATTTTACATATACTTCCCAACCGACAAAACAGGCCTCTTTTTTCGAAAAAGCGAATAAGGTGATAAACATATAATTAGTGTTCTTCACTTGCAATACATTGCTTGCTATTACTTAGCTAGATTACTTTTAAGAATATTAAAATACAGTCCAACCAATGCATTTCATTCACACCTGACTTTTAGTAATCAACAAAATAAAAAAGGAAATCGAGGTGATTTCCTTTTTACATTGTACGCTGTAAAGCTTTCATATAATCATTTTTCTTCTCAAGAGTCTTTTTTGCTCCCTCAGCCGTTAGTACATAATCAACTATAATATTTTGTAACAACCCTTTATCAGCATTTGGCAGCAGAATCGTTATATCTTCTACACTACTCCTATTATTTTCAATTGTTTTATTAAATTCTTTAATACTGCTTGCAACCTCCGCTAATTTTTCCATATGCATAGGATTGTTTACATCTAAAAAGACATTACTTCTAAAAACGGCCGTAACATAATGCTTCGAATTTTTCTTTTCAATCTCTTTCTCAGTCTTCTTATCGAAAACAACATCTCCCGTCTGCATTTGATCAAACACAAATATAGGATTATTCCCTGTTTTCTCATAGTATGTATTAAATTTTTCTTGTAAATCATTTGCTTCTTTTTTTATTTTATAATTATCATTATTTACTTTTGGAAAGATTTGGCCATCAAAATATAGTTGAAATTGCAAATATGGTTCATCTACTTGCTGCACATAAGCTGTTCGCACTTCTGGACCAAATAAATTCTTTTCGTCTCCATTTGTTTCAACCTGATTAAGTTTAACAGAAATACCATACTCCGATTTTGTATAATCTTGCGCTTTTTTTTCAATTTCTTCATTCGATATATCACATGATGTTAATAGTAATACACTACACATCATGCCACATGTCATTTTTATTTTTTTCATATTTCATCTCCTTTGAATTCTATTTCATAATACACGAATACTATAGCAATAAAAAATAAAGAGTCTTACATGAATGGATCAAAACATTCTCATTATGTAAGACTCAAATTGTATATATTTACATACCTTTTATCTAAAATATAAGTTATTTTCTATCAGCACTCCTATTTCCTAACATTTTTACAAAGACTCTCCCATAACCACTTATTCTCGGGTCTAGGAAGAGGTATGGATACCAATTTTTATACATGATTAAAATTCTCTTGTAAATGCTCTATAAATAATTTTAATGGCACCAACCCACGCTTCGGCATTTTACTGCTTATTACAGCTACAAGTTCTAGCCTAGGAATGACAATAATGTACTGCCCTCCATATCCCATAGCAAAATACATACAATACGGTATGTGAAATCTTTCATGATCTAATACCCACCATTGATATCCATATGCCCCAACATGCTCATATGTTTTGAATCGAGCTACACTTGACTCTTCAATCCATCTTGGCGATACAATCTTATCTCTATCCCAAAATCCATTTTGCAAACATAATATCCCTAATTTTAATAAATCCTCGCTCTTCATTTTCATACCAAATCCACCAACATAAATTCCTTGCGGATCTTGTTGCCATTCATACTCAGTAATTTGTAATGGATCAAATAAATACTTCTTTGCAAATTGCTCAGTCGTCATTCCTGTTGCTACTTGCAAAATATAACTTAAAAGATGCGAGGAACCTGAATTATAATTCATTTTTGTGCCCATCTTTTCTATTAATGGCCTCTGTAAGATGTACTTTACCCAATCATCTGATTCTACAAAATCATTCGGAAATACAACTCCATTTCCGAACTCTTTCCAATCTTCACCAGTTGTCATTGTTAACAAATGATAAAGAGTCAGTTCTTTCTTTTCTTTAGGTACATTGGGAATCCATTTTTCTATAGGTGTATGTATATCATTTATATAACCGTTGTCTATAGCAATACCGATTAACATCGATACGATACTTTTAGTGATGGAATTAATTTTATATAAATTGTTTGCCCATTCTGCTATTTTATAATACTTTGTCGTTAATTCACCTCGCTGATATACAAGGAATGCATTCACTTTCTTTTTTATAAATGTATTTTCCAGCTTGTCAAAATCCAATTTACATTCCTCCAAATGTATACTGTTCTTTTCTATTTTTACTATTCTACTCAAATCAAATACATATTTCTATTCCTAATATACTTTCTAAAAAAGCATCCAATTTTACATAAGATACGCGTTCACTCATATATCCTCCCTTTAGTATGTTACTAAAAAACAATAAAAAAGAGTTATCCAAATTGTAAATTTTAGGATAACTCTCTTCTTATATATATTAATTTACAGTAAAGTTCTTTAAAAATGAAACAAATACTAAGTTCTGGTGTTAGTTTTTTCCATATAGTTTATAATAAACGTAAGGAATATTCATCATTCGAATAGTTAACCAAGGGAAAGTATATTATTTTTGGGGGCGAAATGTGAAAAAATTTAAAACAATAGTAATATGTGCTTTTATAGTAGCTATCATTTTGCTCGGGATTGCTTTGTTTGAATTCGTGTTGTTACGATTATTGGGATTACAATATCAATCGTTTGGTGATTTAACTACTTTCTTTGTGATTTATTTACTCCTTGATGTGCCTTTCTCGCTTATTACGGATAATATACCAAAAGCTTTAAAAACTGTTGGAATGATTAACTCGAGTAGAGGTTGGGTATCATTTATATTAGATATGGGAAAAGCTTATATATTAACTACAACGATTGATTATTTTATGGTAACCATCACGGTTTCTTGGCAAGGAACATTAATATTTGCTCTGATAAGTGGGCTTATTGGTATGAAATTAAAGAAAAATGATACTGATCCTCCTATGATTGATAGCAAAGAATTTCAAGAATTAGATAAAAAAATAAAGTCCAATAATTAGAACTTTTTGGACGGGAGTTGTAGATTCGGTAATTGAATAACTTTATTGTTTATTATTATTCATCGTAGTGTAGTGTTTTGTACATTCAATAGTAATCTTTAAATATAGAAAATGCCTGTTTCCTGACCAAAAGACAGGTATTTTTGACATTTTAATAAACTTAGAGAACCTTTTTCTGTAGCTTTAAAATAAAGTTTGATTAAGTTAACGTTTACAATATATTATATTCCTATTTCCCGCATTTTTGCCGTGACTTTTTTCATCCTGTCATCAATATCTGTGCCACTGAATTTCTTAAACCGCATTTCGCTCACGATTTTTCCGTCGCACATAAACATAATACGCTCAGTCCTAGCTGCAATCTTTGCGTCGTGAGTTACAAGCATAACCGTAGTACCTTCTGTGTTAATTTCAGAAATTATATCCATAATTTCCTGTGCGGATTTTGAGTTAAGCGCGCCAGTCGGCTCGTCACCGAAGATAATTTCAGGATTGCTAATAAGTGCGCGGCATATTCCCGCACGCTGAAGTTGCCCTCCCGAAACCTGTGTAATATCACGATTTTCCAGTTCCGCAATACCAACCTTTTTCATAAGCGATCTTGCTTTTTCGATAATCTTCGCAACGCTTTTTCTGTTATCCCGCATTGAAGGAAGAATGATGTTATCAAGAATATTCAGGTTTTTAAGGAAAGTCGGTTGTTGAAAAACAAAACCCATTTTTGTTCTGCGTATGTCGGCAAGCTCCTTTTCACTAAGTGCTGATAGATCCTTGCCGTCAAAAGAAACCTTTCCGCCGTCAATGCCGTCCATTCCACTCAGTGCATACATCAGTGTCGATTTTCCTGAGCCCGAAGGCCCCATAACCGAAACGAACTCTCCCTCGTTTATTTCAACGGACACGCCATCGAGAATATTATGCTTTTCATTGCCTACTCTGAAAGACTTTACTATATTTTCACCGATAATAATCTTCTTCATAATCTACTCCTTCATATTTTCAGATATTTTTATTTGTCCCGCGCTCGATGTGGCGATAATTGTTGCGATAAGTACTGAGCATATCATCAGCAATGGACATAATAGATACGCAGAAAGTGGATTAACAACAAACTTAAACGACGACGCTCCAAACGATGAAATAAACGCGCTCGCAAGTACCTCTCCGAGAGTGTTTGCTAGAAGCGTCCCAAGAACAATTCCTACAATCAGAACAAATACCGAACGCGAAACATACTGTATTGTAATATCCGAGTTTATAAAACCTAACGATTTCATTACGGCAATTGAGTATCTGTCCTTTGCGACAAGCATTTTCATAAACAAAAGTGTAACCAATACCGTTATAATCAGCGCAACGACAGTTGCAGCATAGGAGGCCTTTTCGATGGAGCTTATTGTCGAGCCGAATGTCTGTGTAATATATTCATCAATGCCCGAAATTTTTGCAAAATTGAACCTATCCGCATATTCCGAAGTCTTTCCTCCGACAAGAGATTTATCCGAAAGCTCCGTGTAAATAACGCACCACATAATATCCGCCGAATTGTCGGAGAAAACAGCTTTTGCGGTTTTGCCGCCGTTAGTAATGTCGGAATAAATTCCGCATACTGTGAGATTTTTCTCCTTCCCCTCAATCACCAGCGTAATGACATCGCCGACCTTTTTGCCCAGCTCATCAGCGTTAATAACTGAAAGCGCAATTTCGTCTTCTTCGGCGGGTGCTCTGCCTTTGGAATATTCTACTGGGAATATCGAATGGTCGCCAAGCTCAATTTTTATTCCTTCCTCCGAACCATACTCCGTCTTTGATTTAAATGTTTTGGTCGTAAGCACAGCATATTTAGATATAGATTTGTCGCGCTCCAGCATCTTTACAATTTCCGCTGCTTTTTTAGAAATATTGTCAGTCTGCTGAATGTCAATGCGCATATCACTACTTCCTATCCCCATATATGTGATGAAACTTTTTGAGGAAATCGTGTTGTACAAGTTCTGTGGAACGATAGTGATAAATGTCGAAATCACAAGCACCGCAAGCATTGTGGCGTAAAGACTTTTTCTGGCAAGAACATCTTTTACGCCCAGAAAAAGATTCGTGTTAAGCAACCTGTTTCTGCTCAGGCAAAAATGTTTTGCGCCTGCGGATTTTTCCTGTGAAGTGCCAAAGCGTATTGCTTCCGCTGCTGATATTTTTCGAAAGCGTTTCAGCACTTTGCTTACATAGGCAATAATTGCAAGGAACACAATTAATATACCGATTATTCCGAAAAATAAAGCGAAAGAAGAATTTTCGCTTTCCCCCATATAAAGCCGTATATTTTCAAGAAGCATGCCTCTGAACACAAATGAAAGTGCAAATCCGAGAGTACAACCAGCTGCCGCAATCACCGCGTATTTCGCAAGATAAATCTTTTTTATGTCGGAAACACGTAGCCCTATTGCTTTCATAACACCTATTTCGCGGTAATCGTCTTCGATTTTCGCAAGGAGAGTAAAGCGTATGCACATAAATGCGATTGCAACGACAAGCGCACTTACAAGAAGTATGACCGCAATCATCAACCCATCGGAAATGGCATTAAGCATTTTGAAAAGCGAATATGTAATTGTCGGTCCGTTTGCTTCAAGTCCTGCGGAGGTGTAAGCAGTTTCGAATGCGCCAATTTCAGACAAGTCCTTTAATCTGAACTCAATCAGATATTCCGTGCTTCCGAAATCCTTTATTTCCGCATAATCATTTTCGCTCACAAGAAACCTCTTTGACGAGGCAAGCAGCGAATTCATCTGTGAATCGCGGAGAAATCCTGCAACGGTAAATTTCTTTCCGTCTATCACAACCTTGTCACCGACTTTTGCAGTGCCATCCTTCATATAACCTACCGGGACATAAATCTCCCCATCGGATACATTTATTACGTTTCCATCAAGATCAAGGAGATAATCAAATTTTTCGCTCTGTGTGCTGAAGCCGTTGTCCTGAACATTGTCCGCAAGCGAGTTTCCGTCAATTACAATCTGCGAACCGTCAACATTGAGAAATTCAAGCACCTGAAATCCCTCGACATTGCTGCTTTGCTTCGCGAAATTCGCAAGCCGTACAGTGTCAATATCACCCGAATGCATCTGCATAAAATGCGGAGTTTTCGCCTGCTTCATGAGTCCATCTATCGCACCCGAAAGATTTACGACAAGTATCGCCGAAAGAGAAACAAGCATAGCCGCGGCAGCGACAAATATCATTGTTGTTAATGTTATCAGTTTGCTTTTTGAAATGTCATTACGGATTATTCTGTAATACATACGTCACCTCTGTTTTCAAGCTTTTTAACTGATTTCAAGTTATACAGAAATACCGAAGTAACACATAACAAAATCCCCGCGATAATAATGAGTAATCCCATTCCTCTGCCACTGCCCGTGCCAATGATTTTCCCCATACTACTAGCAAACAGTCCACCGTCAACTAACAAAGGAGTGAACACATAATCCGCAAGAACACCCGAAAGAGTATAAGCAGCAATAAATCCAAGCTGTGAGATTAATCCTATAACTGACCATGCCCTACCCTGAACGGAATTATCAATGTTAGTACGAACAAGAAAATCCAAGGTTGTGTTTGCAAATGGCATCATTGCAAAAAAAAGAAATCCCGATATACAGAGGAGTACAATATTTTCGCGAAGTCCGAATACCGCCATAAATATCCCTTCACAAAACAGTGAAATAGAAAGCACCTTGATAAAACCCTTTTTTATCGGAATAAATCCTATAAGCACACTTGAAACAAGTATTCCAGTTGCCACAATTGTTTCCACCGTTCCTACTACGGCACTGTCTGCAAAAGCAAGTATCATCGGCACGGAAAGCGTTTCTATGAAACCGAGAAAGAAAGTCAACACCGAAGACATCATCACAAGAACAAGAACACCCCTTTTTTTAGAAATGGCATCCCAACCTTCTTTAAGTTCCCTGGTAAACGAATTTTCTTGTTCATTTTTCTTTGAAATAAGACCTTTACGTACAGCAAGAGTTGAAGCAACCGTTACAAAAAATGTACAAATATCAATTACAAGTAGCAACTTTATATCCACAACGGTGAGCAAAAAGCCTGCAATTATAGGAGAAATTAGATATTTCGCTGAACCCGCAACCTGAACAAAACCACTTGCCTTTGTATATTCCTCTTCGGTTAGCAAATCCGTAACCGTAGCCTTGTATGCCGGATCAAGCATCGATGAAAAAATCGAACTTATTGTAACTCCCACACAAATCTGCCATATCTGTGCTTCACCGCCAAGCATACAAATCAAAATGAATATAAGTCCTATCATAGACAGACTGTCACCCAGTATCATGAGAAGCCTACGGTCATAACGATCCGCAAGTACTCCTGCCACAGGACTTAAAAGAAGTGACGGCATAAACGCAAGTAAGGTTACCAGTGCCATTAACGATGCTCTTCCTGTTTGCTCAAAAACATAAATTGTAAGCCCGAACGAAGTAAGTCCACTTCCTACCGCTGAAATAAACTGTCCCGACCACAAAAGTAGGAATTTCCCGAATGACCCACCTGGATTATTCATCGCCGTTTCCATTTCATCTACCTCCATTTCCACTGTCGAACATCTTCATCATGTACATAAGACTTCCGCTTTCGACACCGAGTAGCCTTTCTACATTGAAAACAAACGCCTGTATACGTGAAGCAAGCTCTTCGTTCGTCAAATTCACCATATCACCATCAAAAACAGTATTTGTATAGACCACAACCATTTCCATGCATTCATACGGATATGGTGTATTGAACAATCCTTGCTCAATACCCTCGCGGATTATTCCCGTCAGTATCTGTGGAACGCCATTTATGATAACCTTTTGTATTTTCTGATGCATCAGCGCATTCTGTGGCTTGTGAATGTGCTCAATAATTTCCTTGCCGTTTCCGTCACTAATGTTAAGTGCCATTACAACACGGATAATACGCTCATTAACGGTAATGCTCTTGTCTGCGGCAATTTCCTTCGCAGCTCCTAAAATTCGGACAGTATACCGCTCAATCAGTGCGTCCATAATATCCTCCTTCGACTTGAAGTGATGATACAGCGTTCCCCGCGCAATCCCGACCTTTTCGAGAATATCGTTTGTACTTGTGCCATCAAAGCCCTTCCGACCGAATAGCTCATCAGCCGCGTCAAGTATTTCGCTCCTGCGCTCCTCGGCTTTTTTTATTACTCTCATTTTTACAACCCCTCCCAACAGACCGACTGTCTGTCTATTTTATGCTGTTATATTAGCATGGTATTTTTTGGTGGTCAAGAGAGCACGTTAAATTATAGCGAAAAAAATTAAAATATTCAGTAATTTATAGCGCGTCAAAGTTTACTCCTTCAAGAAGACTTTAATCTAACGTTAAATCATAAACACTAATTTATTAGGTAATTGTTTAATTAAATTAGAAAACCCTAAAATATTAGTAAAGTAAACTATTGATTCAAATAAAATTGGATTATATTTAGATAATGTTCGTAGCTCTGTATTTTTCCGAAAAATAAAAAAACAATCTCTTGTAGATATAATACCTGAAGAGATTATTTTTTATCAAACTTTATTTCAAAGCCACATTTTCTTAAAGTAAAGTATCCAGTTCGAATATTAAAGATCATGTTCAATAATTGACTTTAAGTTCTTTTCACTTAATCCGTTTTGGCAAAAAGCAAATGATTTATTAGTTATTTTTTTGAACAATCAACAATTTTTATTTCTTTCTAAAGTCTAGTAAAGGGTTCTTATCGCTTAATTCAACGAAGAAGGGAACAAGGAATAGAAAGAGAAGAGCTAAAATATCACTTGAAAAACGAAAGGTTTCTGATGATAAGTATTGCCTTTCATAACAATACGGACAATCTTTACCATCGTTTTGGAAATAAAGAGACCTTACATCCTTTGCTTTCCATCTCGTCTTACAATTCGTACAACGAGTCACAAAACTCCTCCTATCTTTTTCATCCAATTTTTGGACTATACTCTTTATCTTCCCTTAATATTACATTTATTTATACATAACTACAAAGAAAAAAGCACATCACTTTTCATTAAGTGGTGTGCATAGTAGTTATAAAAGTACTTCTTTATAACTTCGTCCGAACATTCCAAAGTTCTGGGAAAAAACGTTGATCCAACACGCGTTTTAAATAAGAAACACCTGATGATCCACCTGTTCCCATTTTATGACCAATAATGCGTTCTACTGTTTTCATATGACGGAATCGCCACTGTTGTAACCAATCTTCTATATCAATTAACTTCTCCGCCAGCTGATATAAGTCCCAATATTTTTTTACATCAGCATACACTTCTAACCACGCTGCTTCGACTGTCGCATCTTCTTCATACGGCTGTGTAATATCACGATTTAATACATCTTTATGAATTGGGAATCCTTCTTTTACAAGCGCCTGAATTGCAACATCGTAAAGGCTTGGTGAATGAAGCGCTTTATGTAAGCGAGCGTGTAATTCTGGATCTTTTTCATAAATTTTTAATGCATGAGGTGTTTTATAACCAAGCGCATATTCAATCATCCGATATTGATACGATTGAAATCCTGATGCTTGGCCAAGCGAATCACGAAATTCGATATATTCAGATGGCGTTAGCGTTGCAAGAATATCCCAAGACTGAATAATTTGCGATTGAATTTTTGAAACGCGCGCCAACATTTTAAAAGCGGGTGCTAATTTGTCATTTTGAATAGATTCAATCGCTGCGCTAAGCTCATGTAAAATCAATTTCATCCAAAGTTCACTCGCTTGATGAATTACAATAAACAACATTTCATCATGATGATCGGAAAGCCTTTTTTGACTTCCTAGTAAACTATCTAATTGTAAATATTCTCCATATGTCATATTCTCTCTGAAATCCGTATGAATTCCCTTTTCCATGATTACTTTTTCATTTTCTTTCATACAAATGAACACTCCTTCTATGCATCATGTGCCTATTCTTATAGCGGTCTTATTACAGCACGAACTGGACTCCCATCCGCATCCATCAATGCGAGCGGCAAGGCAATCAGTTCATAATCTCCGTCTTGTACATGATCTAATACTACATTCTCTAAAATATGAATACCATGTTGAAATAATTGATGATGCGCTGCTAGTTCTTTATCATCTAACGGGTCCACAGAAGGTACATCTACCCCAATTAATCGAATACCCTTTTCTGAAAGAAACGGTGCAATATCAGCACGTAAATATGGTATTGTCACCGGAAACTCCTGTACATTTCCATGTGAAGAAGTACGCAGTAACAAACGCTCTACACCTTCTAAATCAAATTGTTCTAATTCTGCCACCCCAATACTATCCATGCTTGAAACATCAATGATACGTGCTGGGCCAACATACACATTCACATCTAAATCCAGTACTTTTTTCCCTTCATTATCAAAATGAAATGGCGCATCAATGTGCGTCCCTGTATGAATGCTCATCGTCAATTTTCCAACATTAACAGAGCCGCTTTGCTCTTTTGACCATGATACTTCGTACGAAAATGGCGTATCTCCTGGCCATGTCGCTATCTCATTATTTAATGGCTGTGAAATATCAATCCAGTCCGATTCTTTCATCGTTTATGCCACAACCTCTCGCTTATTTTCAAACTGTTTATATTCTTCATCTTTCATTATCTTTTTCAAAATTTGTACGGACCTCCACACTTCTTCATACGTGTTATATAAAGCAACTGGTGCAAGGCGTACCCCATTTGGTGCACGAAAATCAGGAATAACTCCATTTGCTTTTAATGCTTTACATATACGTGCTGCTTCCGGATGCTCCAAATAAATATGTCCTCCGCGCTTTTCATCTTCTAATGGATTTCCAATTGTAAATCCCATACCCTTCAATTCATGGTTGATTAAATCTAACATATAGCGGGTAATATGTAATGACTTTTCACGTAGTTTGTTAATACCTGCTTCTTTAAAAATCTCTAATGAACCAATTAATGGCGCCATACTTAACACATGAGGCGTCCCAATTTGATATGCCCCAGCATGTTCAGCTGCTGTTAATGTATGTTCCATGTCAAATTGTTTATCTTTTCGAGAACTAAACCAACCAGAAAGTCCAGGAAGACGATCGCAATGTTTTTGGTTCACATATAATCCAGCAACACCACCAGGTCCTGCATTTAAATATTTATAATTACACCATACTGCGAAATCAACATCCCAACTCTTAAAATCATGCGGGATTGAACCAATAGAATGACATAAATCAAAGCCAATATGAATACCGCGTTTGTGTGCTTCAGCAGTTAATCGCTTCATATCTAAAATTTGTCCGCTCCGATATAACACAGCAGGCAATAAAATTAACGCAATATCATCAGTCATTGCATCAATAATATCTTCTTCTTGAAGCGTTCTACCATCTTGACTCTTTACTTGTACAAGATGTTCATCTGGATCTAACCCTTTTAAACGAATTTGACTTTGCAAGGCATAAATATCTGATGGAAATGTTAACTCATCCGCAAGAATCTTTGTACGCATTCCCTTTGGTTCATAAAACGTCGCAATTACTTGATGAATATTCGTTGTCGTGGAACCGGTTACAATTACTTCTTCAGGTAAAGCACCTATAAGCGGTGCAGTTAATTCACCTAATTGTTCTGACAAAAAGAACCAAGGATATTCCCCTTCTGTCCACCCATCAATTCCATACTCTTTCCATGAATGTAACATCGTAAGTAAAGATTTCTCCGCTCTTTTAGAAAGCAATCCTAATGAATTTCCGTCTAAATATATTGTATCTGCTTTCTTATAAAATTCTTTTTGAAATTCAGCAAGTTCATCGTGCTTATCACATTCAATTGCATACTCGTAAGATGGTTCAAATGGTTCTTGATACATTTTTTCACCTTCTCTTAATTTTCTTTTTATTCTAACTAATTGAAATATAACATTATAATTGACATGACGTCAATGATATTATGTCAGTTGACTTTGTACATTCGATTCAACTAGAATAGAATTATATTTTCAGACTTTTCAGTATAAAGAGGTGATATTTTTTGGAAAAGAATCTTCTTTCAACAAGGCAACAACGATCAATAGAAACAAAAAAGAAACTATTAAAATCAGGTCATAGAGTTTTTTTAGAACAAGGGTTTCAAAAAACAACAATCTCTCAAATTATTAAAGATGCTGAAACTGGCTATGGTACTGCATACGTATATTTTAAAAATAAAGATGATATTCTAATTGTCCTCATGGAAGATGTGATGAATCGTTTTTACACAATTGCTGAACGTTCCTTTTTTCCTAAAACAAAAATAGAAGCACATACTATGATTCAAAATCAAGTTCGAGCATTCTTACAATTAGCTGAAGAAGAAAGAAATATATTACAAATCGTTGAAGAGGCTATTGGAGCATCAAATACAGTTTGTCATAAATGGAACGAAATCCGTGAACGTTTTATTAGTCGAATTATGCAGGATATCACTTATTCACAAAATAATAGATTGGCACGAAGTGAGTTAAATAAAGCAATTGCGGCACGTGGTTGGTTTTATACGAACGAAATGTTTCTATGGGAAATCGTTCGTAATGAGAAGAAAGTAGATTTAGAGGAAGTTGTATTTACGCTAACAGAGATGTACACCTCAGGACTATATAAAAAATCTTAATTTTCAAATTTAATTATAATCATAAAATATTTTTCAAGATATGACAAAGCTAACTATGGTATTTCGCTTATTTTAAAGTATTGAAGTTTGAAAGATTCCCTATCTATTGATTCTAACTTTCCTTCAACAACTTCACATTCAAAAAAAGAATCCTTAATTTACAAGGATTCTATAAATTATTTGCACTTAAATTTCCTATATCAAAATAGGGGATTTAATAATATATATAAATCTATTTTAATTTTTCGACATTTAAATCCCTACTATGCAGAATAACAAGTAACCTATACTCGGTTACTCTTTCTGTTTTTACTTCGCATGTGGCAAAAAAGGCCCTGACCGCTTCTATGCATGAATAGATGCTCTCTCTCACCTAAAAAGAGGGGTTTTATGTTGGTTTTTTAATTGATGTATATATATGTCTGAATAAGTTTTTCACTCTATTTTATTAAACTTGCAGAATCCCAAGTAAATTCCCTGATTTTCCAACCGAGTTTTCCTGTAATTAAGAAATCCAGTCCCCATTTTCGAATCCATACCATTCCTCGTTCTGGCCCCAAACCGATGCAGAAAAGATCCATATACGCTCGGTGGGAGGGTGCAGGACGATTGTTTATATCCGCCATAATGACTTTTGCCAACCGTATTGCTTGAGGAATGGCTTCTTTACATGTCATTCTGTCTGTTCGTCCACTTACCGGATCTACAATATGTGCACAATCCCCGATACTATAGACACCTGGAGCCCCCTTGACACGATAACTAGTATCCACCATGACTTGACCATCAACCGTGAGGGGCAATCCAAAGCTGCGAAGTGCAGGGCTCGGCAACAAGCCAAGTGTCCAGACACATAGGCCGACGGGTATGGATTTACGATCAGACATTTTTAACAAACCATCCTTCTCTTGTACTACTTTACATTTATGGATAACACTTACTCCATTCTCTTTAAGAACATGTTCCAGTTTTCTTCCCACTTTAGCAGAACCCTCTGGAAAAAGTCTATCCTGTGCATTCACGAGGAAAATTCGAATGTCTGCAGGATCAATCCCTAGGGTCACAGCTTCCTTTTTCATAGTGTAGGCTAACTCAGCTGCGGTTTCAATGCCACTAATACCTGCTCCTGCAACTGCGACGGTCAACAGTCTTTCACGTTCAAACGTGTTTGTCTCCTCAGCAGCCTTCAACAAATTTGTCTGCCATTCCTGCCGAATATTAGCTGCAGCATTCAAATCTGTTAAAGCGATTCCGCCCTGCTCTGGAGAGGGCTTTCGTATCACACTCCCTACTGCAACGACTAAAATATCGTAATTTATATCATGTGAATTTCCTTGTGGATCTTCATATTGTAGTTGCTTTTCCTGGCTGGCAATTCCCGTAACCTTGCCTTGAAGAAAAGAAATATCTTCAGAAAAGATTTCTGACCATGGGATGCTAATATTTGCCCCTTCAGAAGCCCGTTTAAAAAGCAGCACCTTTCTAAGATGATGGGGCTGCTTATCAATAAGAATAATACGCACTGGTATCTCAGACATTTTTTTCTTAATAGCGTTTACAGCATTAAGTCCTGCGTATCCGCCTCCAATTATGATACATGTTCGTTCTTTCATACAAATCCACTCCTCCTTGCTTGTTTACACATATAACGAATCATAAGTTCAGTTTGTGACATAAACGTAAAAATTTGATTTCACTCTGCTTCCAAACGAATCTTTTTTCATGACTTTTTTATACATACAACAAGCATAGGAATAGGAGATGAAATTGTTGACCTCTTTACGTTACTATCCTATAAAAGCCTGCCGAATCTTTTCCGGCAGGCTTTTATAGATTATTCATGACCTTTGAATATCTTTTTATTTATTAAAAAATGTAAAATCTATTTTCTACTACGAGGATCACAACTCTGATAAACAAATAGACACCTCTTTTTTATTGTAGCCTACTCACAATCCCAAAAATAAACTTATACTCATCTTGTTTCTTTTTTACTTTCTTAAATCCTTCTTTTGAATCAAAGATCAAACAAGTCTTTCTAAACCAAACCCGTAAATAACATGATTCAAAACAAATAGGTTTCACAATCCCTTTTTGCTCAAATTCCGTTCCGTCTTGACATTCCGTTTCTGTTCGAATGAACCACCTGTTTCCGATTCCAATTTCTATGTATTTCACTTATAACTCTCCTTTAGGAAATTCTTTTTCTAAACACTCTTTTATTTCCCCGGTAAGCGCAGATTCCGACAAAACATACGCTTACATATAAAAGAAGTAGACTTCTAGCACTCTACTTCTTTACAATTGAAATCGTTGCTATATAAATCCATTTTAATTTTTCGATATCTAAATCCCTGCTATACGGAATAAAAAATACCCTACACTCGTTTGTTCTTTCTGTTTTTACTTCGCATGTGGCAGAAAAAGGCCCTAACCGCTTCTATGCATGGCCAGATCCTCTCGCCCACCTAAAAAGAGGGGTTTTATGTCAATTTTTTAATTGATGTATATATATGTAGTTTTATTAAGATATTACCCATTCAATCTTCCCATAATAATGGTGTTATAGTATTTACCATCGGAAAGGATTTTGTCATTTTTTAATATACCTTCAATTTCAAAACCAAGTCTCTCATACAGTTTAATCGCTTTATCGTTTGTCTCTAAAACATTTAGAGTGATTTTTTTAATACCATTGGCGTCAGCCCAAGATATAGATTCTTTTAAAAAGTTTTTACCAATGCCATATCCCCAAAAATCTTTTAATACGCATACTCCAAATTCTACTTTATGAGAGAATCGCTTTAAATAAACTCCCTCGCATCTTGAAAAACCGACAATCCGGTCGTTCACTACAGCGACTAAAAACAAGTTTCTTGGACTTTCAGTGTCCGTTTTTATAATCTCTTTAAATCCCGCTGTATCAATGAATCCCTCCCCTTTTTCTCTATCCAAATTTTCAGTTTCTCCGTCAATCTGTAATCTTAATTCAGACAACTCTTTTGCATCTTTATCAAGTGCCGATCTAATCATATAATTTATCCCATTCACATAAAATTCTTGTTTGTTAATTCTCATAATATATTCCTTTCACCTATAGATTGATTTCACATTACCTAAAAAATTACACATACTGTTACTTTGTAATAAAGTTTGATCAAAAATCCTTACCTTAGTAAACTTTCATTTTAGAGCAAATAATTGTATATAATATAGCCTAAAATTAACACTAAAATTAATATACCTGTACCTTTCCACCCCATACCGCCTACTAAATCAACTAGATTACCATTTTCGGATCTCTTTAATCCATCATTCAGAGAACCTGTAGGGTTATTTTTTAATTCGTTTGGTCTTAAGCGTTCTCTTTTTTCTTCTGCTGTTTCTTTTGAACCCATGTAATCACCTCCAACACCAACTCACCATTTACTTAATTATAAGAATTTAGAGTTTATTTCATATCTCCTTAATAGTCAAACTTTTTTACAAAGCTACATTTGTCTAGATAGCTGATTGTTTTTATTTTATTTATAATCGCTTGTTTAGTTAATTATTCTTATTCTCTAAGGTCCTCGATACTTCGCATCTGCGGATACGCCTCCCGCTATGGGCTTCGTCTTCCTCTAAAACCAATCAAATCCTTGCATATAATTCCCCTGTTTATATTCTTTCGCGTATAGTATATAGTCTTTTATTTTAAACTAATTTATTATTAAAAGCTTATAGAAACATCGTAACTTTATTTTAACGTATTTCCGAAAAAAGCCCCCATCTTCAAGCGCTTGACGGGCAAGAACCCAGCGGTAAGATGGGGATGAATTTCGGTTAGGCCTAGCCTAACTGATGTGTAAGAACTGCCAATTGTTCGTATGGTGTATACGTTCCATATCTGACATCTTCACTTGCTTATAAGATTTAGAAGGATTTTTTATATATTGTCCATGTATATTTTGTACGTATACCATTTTTCCTGTAAATCCTGTCACAAATCCTACTTGTCCAAATACCTTTACTTTATCACCTAAATAGATTCCATCTATATGTGATGTGTTTTTCTTGTTCCGTTTTGCACGTGTATTCTTTGTTTTTCTTCCTTTTCTTGCGGTTGCTTCATGCAGAGAGCGTTTTTTCTTTCTAAATTGCTTGATGCAAAATTCACCACTTTGATCGTATTCTTGTAGTTGTATGAGATTGGTAATCGTAATGGCATCATTTGCATGCGTTTTAGCTAATCCAAGTTCTTTTCTCTTTGGTGTGGTGTAGCTACCATACGTAATGTCACAATCTAAACGATTCATGATTTGTAGCCGCAATATATTCATAAAAGCACTTTCTTTATATTATTTCGGCTTTGGAAAACGATGTTTTATCTTCCCTTGATGTAACTTTTCATGACATTCTTCATGTACAGTTACAAGATTTTCTGCCATATCAGAGCCACCATTGCATCGTTCAATGATATGATGCGTATGCAAAATGCCACCTTTTTTCTTGCAAATTTGACATGTATAGTTATCTCTCGCAAATACGTAATATCTTGTATTCCAAAAGCCAAAGGCATCTCCTTGTTGATATTCGATCCCTTGTATATCGGGGTTTTTCAGCTTTTGTGCATCAAATTTTCCTACTTCAACAATCACTTTTGGAGATGGTACTAACGAGCGAAATGTTTCAATCCAATGAATTTGGTTATCCACTCTGCTTTGAATCGATGGTGGTAACCATCCTTCTTTCTTTTTTCGGTTGAGAAAACGTGCTTTTCGATATCTTGTTTTTCGTTGTCTTCTCCCTCTGCGTAATGTAGCTCTTAGTATAAGATTTTCTTTGACATCTTGACGCAGCTGGATGGTTCCTTTTGCTAGCACTTTATCTGCAGTAGTAATCGCAATACCAATATACTTCGCTCCGCTATCAACGCCAATTGCAACGGATTGCACCGTTTCACCAGTGGCGTATAGGAGTTGAATCGTAAATGGTGTGTACTTCACAATTTTTGCTTTTCCTTGTTTGAGAAGAAGCCGTGCCTTGCGATTCCTGCAAGGCATAAGCGGTTCTCCTCTTACATTCTTGACAAATACACGCATGTTTTGTCCCTCCTAAGAGTTTGTTTCCCTTCGCCAATGTTTGTAGGTGTTGGCAACTTCTCTTATACAAGAAGGCTTGTGGTTGATCGTTCCTTCCCAATCAGAACTGTTACAGAGCCACCATAGAGCCAAGAACTAGGGAATCATTCTTGGGTATGCAACCTACGAACGGAGTCCACGAAAGACTAAGGCTAGACAACCAGGGCTTTTTACAAGCCCCCACTTCAAAACGTGTTAGCGTTTAAGTGGTGGGTAGTTGACAACTATACATACCTACTATTCTACTATTCTACTATTCAGTAGTTCTCTGTCCCTTTTAAAAATCCTTTAATAAGCATATAATAAATAAAGGAGTCGCTACCAACGACTCCCTATGACTTAGAGGAAATAGACCGCCTGGTGCAAAGGATTCGGTCTATTTTCTTTTTTTTTTACAATACAACGCTACCTTTCTCATTCTTTTTCCTCACTAGATTTTGCCACTAGCACTTTCATACCTTTATTTTCAATTTGTTGAATGGTTTCTTCATTTGCTTCTTCATCTGTTATCAAAAGATCAATTTCTCGAAGCGATTCTCCTTTTACAAAGTACTCTACACCAAGCTTATAATGAGGGGCTAAACAAATATTTCTTCGCGAAATCTCGCTTACAGCCTTACCAAAACTAGCTACTTCCGGTGTTGCTGTACTTATACCATTTGTTGAAACTCCTCCACCTGTTGAAAAATAAAGATCAATTGAGAATTGTTGTATGAATTCATATGCTAACGAATCTGTTATATTTCCAGAAGACTTTACTTTCCCTCCTACTAGATATGTTTCAATATACTCTTGTTCTCTTAACGCATCAGCTATTTTCATGGAGTTTGTAACGACTGTGAAATATGTGTTAGGTAAATATTTTAACATGGTGTAATGGATCGAAGCCCCGCTGATAAATACCGAATCTCCCTTTTGAATGAAGGAAGCAGCTGCCTTTGCAATTGCATTATCATATTTTGATCCTTCTCCATAACGTTTAGATGGTGTTCCAGGCAATGTTCTAACTTTTGAAGACTCAATTGCCCCTCCATGTGTTCTTTTCAGCAACCCCTTCTCTTCCATAATGGAAAGATCCCTTCTAATGGAATCAATAGACATCTCAAACATTTCAGCGAGATCTTTCGCAATCACTCTTCTTTCTTTCTTAAGTAACTCTAAAATTTTTCTCCTTCTTTCTTCTGTGAACATACTAATCCCCCTTTAGAACAAAGTCAGAAAATTCGCTCTTTCAATTACCATTATATTCATGTTTATTCTGTTTTGCAATATTTTAACTTCATGTTTTTTCATCTTTTATCAAGAATATCTCTGGTCCATCTAACTTTTTTCATGAATATTAAGTATACACATGGATTATTTTCAGAATTTAAATAATTTACAATAAAATAGAGTTATAATGAAATAGACTTTGAATATATGAGGTGTTTGTCTTGAAATTAAAAGAAATTGCAGATCTTTTTTTTAACAAAAAGACTACCGGGAATATGGATATAGAAATTACTGGCCTACAAATGGATTCTCGAAAAATCGAAAAGGGAAATTTGTTTATTTGTGTTCCAGGTATAGAAGGTTTTCTTGCAGATAGGCATCTATTTGCTGAAGAGGCAGTTCAAAATGGCGCTGTAGCATTACTGGTTGAAAAAGATGTAAATGTCAATGTTCCAAAGATATTCGTGAAAGATGCTAGGCGCGCTATGGGCGTTATAGCATCCCATTTTTATCATTATCCTTCTCATGAAATGAATATAATCGGCATTACTGGAACGAACGGCAAGACAACAACTTCTTATTTAACCGAAAAAATCCTGGCAGATTATGGATACCGTACAGGCCTAATGGGAAACAACGGGATAAAAATTTAGGAAAACATGTATCCTACGGACATTAATACACAGGAACCACCAATTTTACAAAAAAACTTGAGGGAATCCGAACCCTCAAGTTTTCAAATTATAATTGAACAAATACTACGAAGACCAATGAAATTTTATCTACAATCGCTTTCCTCCACTTTCTTTTTCATTACTAACCAATTTTCTTCCCCTAAGAACCATTTTGTTAATAAATACCTTTCTGTGTTGTGTATTTTAAAACCATAGCGCTGGTACAGGTGTATGGCAATTTCATTCGTTTGAGACACATAAAGCTTTACTGTACTTTTATTTTCGAATTTTGCTATTTTCATTACTTCGTCTAAAACCTTTCTCCCATATCCTTTACCACGGCATCTCTTATTAATTGCAAAAAAGCTTAAATATAGTTCATCTTTTTGAGGCTTAGTATAAAGTAGCCTCATCCCTAATCTCCATCTGAGTTTCCTAAAAAAAGGGAAATACCTATCCTTATTCCCGCTATTAAAGTTCTTTTCGAGAAAATTTGAAGCATTTACTCCAAAAATACCTACAATTCCATTATTACCATCAATCACTGAAAAACGTTTTTCTGTAATTTGATCGTATGATTCTAAATACATATCAATTTTTTGATTATCATTTGTTCCTAAAATTTTTGTCCATTTGGAGATGAAAGACTCTCTCAAAAGCATAACTTCTTCGTTTTTATCATATTTATCGATTTCTTTAATTATCACCTTCATCCTCCTTTACCGGTATTAGAATTTCTAGTTCAAGAATGTCACCACTAATAAAAATTCCATTTGAATATTCTATGGCATATATTAGGAAGTTCTCTTTAGCAATAATAGCAAGTAACTGTTCCTCAAATTCCTCATCCGTTCCCCCATGTATATATAATGATTTATACATCCCCTCTTTAATAACAAAATCTGCGTTACCATCTGCTTTTATACATAAGTGATACGTATCTTCTTCAAAAACATAAAAGATATCATTATCAAACAATAGAATTGGTAACTTCATCTCAAAAACATCTTTTGCAGTTAAATTCTCATCTGTTCTTAATGTAATAATTTTTTTCAAATGGATATTTTCCACATGCTTTGTAGAATCTATCTTTTCTTTTGTCAAGTTATACATATGGTATTCTATAGATTTTTGAATTTCAGTTAACCTTTTGATTTCATCAATAATTTCATTCGATTTTTCCTTTAATAGATTCAGGTATTCACTTTTTTGGTAAGTTGTAAATATATCTTTAATTTGAGCTACTGAAAGATTTAAATTTCGTAACATTAGTATTTGGGCAAGTTGGTAAATTTCTTTAAGAGCATATTTTCTGTACTTATTTTTATCAACATAGGACGGAAACAATAGCCCCTTTTCTTCGTAATATCTTATTTGATGATGACTAATGTCAAAAATTCTGGCCAATTGATTTATTGTAATTGTTCCTTTCATGCTATCCCCCTTTTCTATTCCAAATATAAACTATAGGGTTCACCTAATGTCAAAATAAAAAAAACCTTTTCTGTTTACACAAATATATGTAAAGAAACAACATCTCTGATTGACGAGAATAATAGATTTTCTAAGTGGAAATCGTTATGATGTAAGAAAAAGAAAGTGAGCGGAAAATGAATAAAAAAATCGCGGTTATTACAGGTGCATCCAGTGGATTTGGACTTCTAACTACCCTTGAACTTGCCAAAAGAGATTATTTGGTCATCGCTACAATGCGGAATCTCGATAAACAAGCCGAATTATTGTCTCAAGCCACTGCATTACACTTGCAACAAAATATTAAGAGTCATCAGCTAGATGTAACAGACCCAGACTCTATACATGCATTCCAGTTATTTTTGGAAGAATTAAACCGAATTGACCTTCTCGTCAATAACGCTGGATTTGCAAGTGGTGGATTTGTAGAGGAAATTCCAGTAGAAGAATATCGCAAACAATTTGAAACGAATGTATTTGGAGCTATATCGATAACTCAAACTGTCTTGCCTTATATGCGAAAACAAAAAAGTGGAAAAATCATTAATTTAAGTAGTATTAGTGGACAAGTTGGATTTCCAGGTTTATCCCCTTATGTTTCTTCAAAATATGCATTAGAAGGTTGGAGCGAATCCCTTCGTCTAGAAGTAAAGCCATTTGGAATCGACGTTTCGTTAATCGAACCAGGTTCTTATAATACAAATATTTGGGAAGTCGGAAAAGAGCTTGTAGAAAATTATTCAGAAGCTACCTCTCCCTATAAAGAGTATATGGATAAAATACAGAATCATATTAATAGCGGCAGCGATACATTTGGTGATCCAATTGATGTTGCAAAAAAGATTGTAGCGATTGCTGAAGCAAAAAATACAACACTTCGATACCCAATTGGAAAAGGTGTAAAATGGATGATTGTTGCGAAAAAGATTCTTCCGTGGAGATTATGGGAGTTTCTTGTTCTTAGAAGTTTTAAGAAGATGTAGAATTACATCTTCTTAATCAAATAGAGCTGTTATTATAGCTTGAAAATGAAACTTCATTAAAATATCTCACAAAGCCATACTTCTCACTAACTAAAAAGAACCTCTTTTGAAAATAAATTCATCAAAATGGGTTCTTTTCTTTTAAATTTAAATTTGATTCATTATGTTATATTTAACTTAAGTATTCATTCCTTTTTGCCTTCTTTCATTTCTATAAAGTTTAACGTTTGTTCGAATAACGTATTACAATTCTTTTCATAAATAGCCCAGTGCGTTGCATCAGGGATTACAACTTCTTTTCTTTGTTTTGTACCTGTTAATTTTGACATCATATTTCGGTCTGCAAACATGTCATCTTCTCCATAAATGACAAGTACTGGAGCGGTAATTTTAGATACATCATATAAAGGCTGATTTTTCCAAATGTAAAACAAATCCTCTAGTGGACCAACTGGGCGACGAATCGCTTGATTATTTTTCTTACTCATAGGATCCGAACTGATAAACACTTGTTTTACGGAATCCATTGCTTCATTTGTAACAATTTTTTTCTCTCCCATCATCATATGCCAATGATGCATTCCTTTATCAAAGTCCACCATTTGATAGGCTGATGCTTCAGGATTAAATTGATTAGGTTGTAATGGATTTTCAAGAGGTTTTGTCATCATAGGAAGTGTGAATCCATGCATATATCCGTATAAAATAAGTTTATTAATATCTTGAGGATGGGATATCGCATAATTTCCAGCGACAACGCCTCCGTATGACCATCCAACAATATGAATTTTTTTTACGTCTCTTTTCTTTTTGATCCAATTTACAACTGTTTCTAGATCCTTAGTTGCATCATTCAAATGAATAACCGGACGGTTTTGGGAAGGAGGTTCTGACATTTCTTTAGGACGAGAAGAATGACCAAATCCTCGGAAATCCATGGCCCAAGTATCATACCCTTTTTTGGCATACTCATCCATCCACGAATATTTTGGTACATCAAATGCTTGCGCTGTAGGTACACTAAATGGTTCTAAAAATAATACAATTTCATCAGATGAATACTGTTTTTTATTATTTAAGCTTTTATGAAGCAAAAATAATTTTTCCTCTCCTTGCTGAATCTCATATTCTTGTTTTATCACTTTAGCAGCTTGAGTACTTTGAGAAGTTTCTTTGGAATTAGCACAACCAGATATAAATATTGTCAAAAAAATTCCTACTAAACTAATATAGGTCCATTTTATTTTCATTTTAAATATTCCTTTCATTTTATAGTAGTGATTATTTCCAAGTCATATGACTTACGAAATAATTTCTATATGAGGTAGCGCCCGGATGATGCGGATTTACAATATTAATACAGAAACCCCAGTATCAATAGGGTTACTCCATTGATACTGAATCCACTTTTCACAAAATCAAGATTTTTAGTGTTTCATACAACTTGTCTCAAAAGTCTTATCGTTGCTAAATCATTTATGTTTAACAATATACCCCCCTTAACGTTGTAAATTTGCATTTTCAGGACTGGACGCCTATATATAAAAGTAAGATAGAAGTATGTCATTTTTGTGTGCTGTTTGTAAAAAAATTTAAAATTTTCAATCCTTTGAGCTATACTCTATAAAATGAACAGTTTAATAAAAATAACTTTACTCATTTCCCGTACCACGCTTATATCGTTATCTCCATTAAAACGAGGATTCCTTATAAAAATACACAAAAACCCCGAATCATGGACTTTTTTAAATGTCCATGATTCGGGATACAGTTCACTTTTCTTTGAAAATTAAATTTGATTCAAATAGTAAACTCAACAATGCTACCTTTTTGCTCTTCAGTTTATGAAAAAGGAACCCAAATCCACTGAAAATCATGAAAGCCCATAACGCATCCCTCAAATAATCGTTTACTAAATCTGGTAAATGCACGTAAAATAGTTGTATTTCTATCATTACTTAATATTCGATTTTTAATTATTTGAATAGGTAAATCAAATTTCACAGCAATTACTTTGAAACCCTGCTTCTTAAATTGATTAACTAACTTTGTACGTGGCACTTCATTACTTTCTAGATAAAAAGTTGGGATTATTTGATTTTTAAGAGACTTAGAAGAATGAACAATATTCTTCGCTTATTCAAGAAAGGCCCCGTTAGTGCATTAACAACATGTAATGCACATATCGAGACATCCTACAAAAAAATAGAAAAGTCATTCATACCTGCATATGGTACTTGATTCCTGATTTTATCTTCTAAGCTATGTAAGGTGTACTCTTGCCATTCTTCTAAATGATTCGTATCCCATTTTTGTATAATTATATCCTTATGAAGCGTATTTTCTATTTTATATCCTGCAAAAAAATTACTCATAAATATATCACAAAAAGAATGTGTATTGTCATTAAAAGTAGAAAAATATTGTGTAAATTCCTCTCTAAGATCATATAAATTTTCTTTGTACTCAATTCCAAAAAGGTTCTAAAGTATGTCCAAGTTTTATAGATTTCTTGCACCAGAATCATTAAATATATACTTTTATAGTCCTTTCACAAAAAATACCCTTCAAAGTAGATCTTTGTTTAACTTTGTTTCTAGAAATGCAATAACCTTCTATCACATTAACTGATAGAAGGTTATTAAAGTTGTTTCATTTCGGAAGGCGAATCGTCAATTATAGCCCCTTTTCTTCATTTCGCATATTAATTATTAATCATTTTCATTAATAATTCCGTAATATACTAAATCCTCATACTTACTGTCTTTGATGACATGCGCCTTTAAAATACCTTCTTTTTTCATACCCATTTTCTCTAGAACTTTTCCTGAAGCTATGTTAGACGCAAAATATCGTGCAAACACTTTATGTAGTTTCTTTTCTTCAAAAGCAAATTGTAAAATCGCCTGTGCTGCCTCTGTCGCATAACCATTTCCCCAATATGGCTCGCCGATCCAATATGCTATTTCACCATGGTTAAAACGTTGATTGTTCGATAATGCAATGGCTCCAAATACGTCTCCCGTTTCCTTGTCTGTTACCGCGAATTCATATGATTTATCCGCCATAAAATTATCGTAATGGTTTTCTATCCACGATAATGCATCATGTAAACTATACGGATAAGGCAAGTACAATGTACTTTTATAAATATTATAGTTATTACAAAGCGTCGCAACCGCTGCCGCATCGGATGGGTGAAATAATCTAAGAATAAGCCTTTCTGTTGTGATCATTAATTTTTCATGTTCATATCGCATACAATCGTCTCCCTTTATCTATAATATTTAAATCCTTCCCTGCCCTTTTCTTAACTGTGTGAATATCGAAATATTCTTATTTTTATTATATAAAAAATAAATAAAACGCGGCATAAAATTGGTATTTTATACCGCGCTTTTAAAATAACCATTTTATTTTTCAAACAACTTTATTATTCTGAAACAGTTATTATAACTTGGAAATGGAGTTTCATTAAAAACATCTCACAAAACCATACGTCTCAATAACTACAATGAACTGAATTCTCATAAATATATGTAAAGAGAAAAATTTTTCATTTTGAGTGTGCTTCAAAATCTTAGGTTGATAGGCATGTGGCAGGCCCCCAAGTATAACTAACCCTACTCTTTTTCATTTTCGGCTTTTACACTTTTCTCTAAATCAGCAAGCCAATGAAGATCACTATAATTTTCTTTTTGACCAATGTCTTGTAGCTTATTGTTACTATAATTAATAGATAATATTAAGTCTGGCATCGCATCAAAACCATTTTCCGCTAATTCATGATACCTTGGACCATATACTGATGCCGTAATACCTACATAATTACGCTCGTACGGGTTTAGACGCATACGATTCAAATAAAGATCAAACACATCTTGCCCATCAGGGGTTAAAAACTTGCCATCTTTACTCTCTAAATCACGTAAATTATACCCTGTTCCTGATCGAAGTGTGGAAATCAAACCATATTTACGTCTTGCCTCCAGCGTCATTTGTTCTGAATTCAAATCACTACTTTGGAAAACATGCAAAAACAATTCTTTACCATTGGTTTTATCATTCAAAACTTGTTCAATTTGTTGCATTAGTTGTATATTCTTACTACCTGTCACAGCAACTTGAAAATCATTCGGATTAATACTGAAAGTTAAGTTCTCATCATTTGGGATAGTGATGTTATTTCTAGCAAATAAATCTTGAATCTGATGATTTACTTGATCTCGTTGAAAAGCTTTCTCTTGATGATTTGCTACATCGCCATTAATAGGATCTGAACCTCTAAACAAAGAATCATAAGTATTATAATATCCAACTCTTCCATAATGAAGCATATTCATTTCTGCTTGCAATGCAGACTCTCTCTCCTCTTTACTTAAATCATGGCGGAATTCTTTTGAATATTGACTACGATATTTATCATAAATATGTTTTTCAGGATCAGCGTATCGCATGTTTTCCTCATGATGAATCTTACTATACTTCTCTTCCATTAACTTCATCCTACGGTCTGTTTCACTCTCATATTCATTATTATGTTTAATTTCTACAGTAGATTGATCCTCTCTCTCAGGTTCATCAAATTTAGTATTATAATTTACATATGATGGTGTATGATTTGTAATTTTCATTAAAAACATCCCCTTTCTTTATATGATACTCCTGTTATTATATCGTAAAAACATAATATTTTATTTAAAAATTATGAAAAAATGTCATAATAAGACAGTTTATTAACCGCAATTTACCAAAAAACCTTACATATATGCTCATCACTTTAAGAGATTTTAATACTCTCAAATACAAAAAACGTTATCCTTTCTAAACAAGCTAGATTAGAAAAGATAACGTTTTTTATGAATCTCTCAATTCAAGATGAACTACAACCATTTGCTAAAGAATTACAACGATATTTTACCGTATCATTACTTCACCGAAACTTAAATCGTGGATTTTACTACCTGCAAATAGGATGAAAGGCTAAAATAAATACATTACTACACTGCATGTAATCGTTAAACATATAACCCCTATAAAGGATATTACATATTCCTTTGATTCTTTATCAAATTTCCATTCCATAAATGTCCGAAACATATGTAAAACAATAAAAAACACAAACATGAAATAACCCAAATTCACATAATTCATAGTAGCAATCAAAACGAAACTAGCAATTAAATAAATAATTGTAATAACAATTTCTCCCCACTTATGAATAGCATTTACAGGTTTATATATAAATCTATTTTTCTTAGGTATATGTAATTTTTTTCTTAGCAATTTCTCCAAAAGAAAAAACGAAACGATAATAATTACAATTAAAATTATAAATTTCCACAATATAAAATAGCCCCCTCTTCTTTATAAAATCCAACACTATACAAGTGTATTAAAACAAAAAATGCAAAACAATAATCGTCACACTGAACGAGATCCTCGTTTATGATAATAGCCTCCGCCCGTAATAAAGGTCGCTTCATTTCCTACCTCTTATTTGAAGATCGCATTTTCTCTGGTTGATCACTCGGGTAAGTAGCATAAGCACGATTTTCATAATCCCAGCTAATTATTGTCGCACTATCTCTTCCGTATTGATGATGAATGTGCTCTAGTACATTTTGAACACATGCTATTAATTTTGGCTTGTTTTCATACATATCTTGATACAAATGGAATGGATTTTCATAACGACGTTCGCCGCATTCTAGTACACCGTCTGTTATCATTACAATTCTATTTTTTCCTGTACGCAGTTCTTGAATACCAGATGAATAACAAGGAACTGGTAAAGAAAATGTATTTACATGTCCAATCCATTCATAAAAATGACGTTGATTCAACATATACTGCCCTAGTTTATGTAACTCTTCATGAAATACATAAACAAGACAATCCCCTATAGAAAACCACCAAATATAATTTTCTTTTCTTACACATATTAAGCAAGCTGTTTCACCTTTTACTTGCTGACACGCCTGTTTAAAGGAATCCGATTGAAAAATTGTAAGTATGTGATTTTCGATAGAACGAAATGCTGTTTCAATAGGTTCTTCTAGTAAAACCTTTATATTTTCAGATTCATTTTGTATTGTATTCACTAACAATGCTGTACTTTCTGCACTATTGTGTCCATCTAATATCATCATAAACTCCCAATCATTATGAGACCACACAACAGCTCCATCTTCATTCTTCTTTGCGCCTGCACTTGTATTTCCACCATATCTACCAAGCACTACATTACCATACTGCTTAACTGAAATTTTACCTAAACACATTTCGTCACTACCAACCCATGGATATTCCGTACTATTTGTTATAGGCATATTCATTCACCATATACGTTTGAATTCTTTCACATAATTTTTGTATTTGTTCTGCTTGTCCATGAGGGGCACTTTCCCAGTTCGCAACCTTAGTTGGTGACCAAAATTCCCTCGGTGTATTTGGATAACGCGGAATAATATGCATGTGCATATGAGGGGCTCCATTGCCAGAAACAAAGGCATATATATGCTCTGCGCCCTCACATTCTTTAAGTGCCCTACTTACTCTACTCGTAATTAAGCCAAAAGCTTTCGCCTCTTCTTCTGTTAATTCGGCCAGCCCAGGCGTATGTCTTTTTATATCAATCATTACATATCCAAGATACGTTTCTTCTTCTTCCCAGTAAACATGTCCCACATATACGAGATCATCTTCAAAAATCACTCCACCTGGTACTTTAAAATCCCCTTTATGTTTCTGACATATAAAACAGCTTTCTTCAGATTGACTTTGTGTAGCCATTTCCATCCCCTCATTCCTTAAATTTACAATTTATAATAACATAAAAAATAAATGATTAGTAAGAGTTTTCAGAAATCAACAAATATTACTTTACTGTTCATACAAAAAAACATCTCTACATCATAAATGTTCATTATGATGTAGAGATGTTTTTTATTCTAATCTTCTCGTTTTTTATAAATTCTGCATGAATTTTGATATATTATTTTATTAATTTACACACCCTAAAATTCCAACGATCTCACTTGCCTTTGTATTATTAATAGAGTAATACATTTCTAATCCTTTTCGTTCAGACCTTAATACTTTCCCTTTCATTTTTGATAAATGTTGAGAAACAGTTGATTGTGGAATATCTAAAATCTCAGTTAACTGTGATACATTACATGTTTTTCTACTTTTTAATTCATTAACAATTTGTAAACGTACTGGATGCGCCATCACTTTTAAAATATCTACATCTTCTTCAGTTATTAAAGTTTTGTTCATTTCACTTGCCATTGCCATGAGAATCTCTCCTTTTTATATCTTATTTATTTTTGTTTTGTCTATAAAAAGCATTTCTATAAAGATAATGCCATCCCACAAATTCTTCGTTATTTTATATAAAAATATTCAAATATAAAATCCATCTCGTATTCGCTACCCTTATCATACACTTTCAATTTGTATTTCATATGAAGTTCATTTAAAGTTATAATGAAATTTTTTGTGAAAAAGAGAGCATTGAAGTAAAATGAAACTTTAATCAGTGGGGTTTTCTGCCTCCCCACTGATTATCAGCCCTCACCAATTGTACTTTTACGGACAGTTAATCCCGCACTTAACTTCTTTGCTTTCACTGAATTTTGAGGTGGAAGTCTTACTACCCACAAATAGCGGGATAAAATTCCATCATAAATATGTTTTGACATATTATATTCAATTCAAAATTTCATTTCGGTAACTATCTTCATATAATGAATGCTTTTTTATCCTCTTCTTTTTCGATGAAAACCTTGTGTAATTCGATCTAATACAATCGCAATCACTACGATAGCTAGTCCAGCTTCAAATCCCATTCCAATATTTACTTGCGTAACTGAACGATACACATCGACCCCAAGTCCTGGAGCACCTACAAGTGAAGCTGTAACAACCATTGATAAAGATAGCATAATGCTTTGGTTTACACCAGCCATTATTGTTCCCGTTGCAAGTGGTAATTGGACTTTAAATAGTTTTTGCGATGCAGTAGAACCAAATGCATTTGCTGCTTCAATTAAGTCTTCTGGTACTTGTCTAATTCCTAAGTCTGTAAAGCGAATTGTTGGTGGCATCGCAAAAATTACAGATGCAATAATTCCTGGTACAACACCTACTCCAAAGAATGTAATCGCCGGAATTAAGTACACAAACGCTGGCATTGTTTGCATAAAGTCTAATGTTGGTTTTAAAATTTTTGAAAACCGTTCATTTTGTGATGCTAAAATACCAATTGGAATCCCGACAATAATGGAAATGATAACCGACGTAAGAACAAGCGCTAATGTTTGCATCGTTTGTCCCCAGTAGTGAATGTTTAAAATGAATAATAAACCGATTAACGCAAAAACCACTAAAGATATTTTCCGCGTTGTATACCAAATGAGAAAACATACAATGATGATCATTAAAAATGCTGGAATCAATGTTAAGAAGTTTGTAAGTAAATCAACGAAACCACCTATGACGTATGAAAAACCTCTAAATACCCCTTCAAAATGCGTATATAGACTAGCTACAAACGTATCGACCCATTCACCTAAAGGAATACGCGGAATACTATTCATCGTCATTCACCTCTTCCTCAATATTTCCTGCAAGGGCTTGAATGACACTTTCTCGTTTGATTATGCCTCTTAACCTTTTCTGCTCATCAATAACCGGTAATGGGAGCTTCATCTCTGCCATTTTCGCATATGTCTCTTCAAGTAATGTATCTAAATACACGTGCGGAATATCTTTCAACAGTAAATCAGCGATCGGCCACTGTCTTTGAACTGCTTTACTTGCGTCATCAGCTGTTAATATCCCTAAGAATTCATGTTTTTTATTTACAACATATACAGTAGACACGCCTGCATTTCTCATAATTTGCAGTGCCACACGTGGTCCACGATCAATTAATAATGTTTCTGGTCTTTTCAAAATAGATTCAGCAGTAATAACTTTTCCTAAATTCACATCCGCAACGAATTTTTCCACGAATTCATTCGCAGGGCTCATCATAATTTCTTCAGGAGTTCCAATCTGTACGATTTCTCCATCTTTCATTAATGCAATACGATCACCAATTCGAAGCGCCTCATCTAAATCATGCGTAATAAAAATAATTGTTTTTTCCATCTTATCTTGCAGCTCTAACAATTCATCCTGCATTTCTTTTCGAATGAGTGGATCTAATGCGCTAAATGACTCGTCCATAAGTAGGACATCTGGGTCGTTTGTAAGAGCTCTTGCAATACCGACGCGTTGCTGCATACCGCCGCTTAGTTGCCCTGGATAACTATTTTTATGATGATCTAAGCCTACTAATTTAAGTGATTCTAGAGCCTTCGCTTCTCTTTCTTCTACCGGAACTCCCTGTATTTCTAATCCATAGGCAACATTTTGCAAGACAGTACGATGTGGGAATAACGCAAATTTCTGAAAAACCATACTCATTTTCGTTCTTCTAACTTTCCTAAGCGCCTCTTTCCCCATCGTTGCGATGTCTTCTCCATCTATGTATATATGACCTGCTGTTGGTTTTATTAATTGGTTTAACATCCGAACTAGAGTCGACTTCCCACTTCCTGACAATCCCATAATGACAAATATTTCTCCTGTATATACTTCAAACGTTGCCTTTTTCACCCCAACGTTCATCCCTGTTTCTTTCAATATTTCTGATTTACTTTTTCCTTCTTTTAATAACGCAACTGCTCTTTGAGGGTTTTTTCCAAATACTTTTGTTACGTTTTCAACACGAACTTTTGTATTTTCCATACAACGACTCCTTTTCTGTCCATCTATTCACATAGTGTAGCGATTTTAAACAGAAATATTACATAGAAATTACTCCTATAAGATTTTTTAAAAATCTTCGTTTCCGTTCATAATAAGAAGGTTCGCATATAGATTTAGCAATGCTATAAATTAAATACACACATTCCCATAAAAAGAAATTTTCTATTTATGAAACGGGAGGCTTTCAATGAAACGAAAAATATGGCTTATATGCATTTTGTTATTCATCGGTATGATTATTACCTCTTGTAATGCAACAAATGCAAATATAAAAGGAAAAATTAAACTTGGTGTAACAAGTTGGAAGGAAAATATTGCGGCTGCAAATATGTGGAAAGTTTTATTAGAACAAAAAGGCTACAAAGTTGAACTCATGTATTTAGAAAAAGCTGCCATTTGGACCGGTGTTGCTCGCGGCGATGTAGATGCAAACTTAGAAGTATGGCTCCCTGTTACTGATAAACCATTAAATGATCGGTATAAAAATGACATTGTTTTAAAATCAAAATGGTATGAAGGAACTGGGCTAGGTTTAGTCGTCCCTTCTTATATGAAGGACATTAACAGTATCGAGGATTTAAATGCCCATACAGATGAATTAAATAATAAAATTGTCGGTATTGAACCTGGTAGCAGTCTTATGAATTTAACTGATAAAGCAATGAAAGAATATGATATAAAGCTGAAACTTGTCCAATCTTCAGAAGCAGCAATGATGAGTGAGCTAAAAAAAGCATATACGCAAAAGAAACCAATCGTTGTAACGCTTTGGAATCCACACTGGGGCTTTTCAGAATTTGATCTAAAATATTTAAAAGACCCTAAGAAAGTATATGGTGAAAAAGACAACATTTATTACTCTGTACGAAAAGGTTTTGAAAAAGCTTACCCGGATATTGTGAAATATTTTGATAGATGGAAAATGAATGATGAACAGCTTGGTACATTAATGGTTATGTTAAATAAAACAAAGGATCCCGAAGAGGCTGCTCGAAAATGGATTAAAAAGAACCAGGCATTAGTGGATGGGTGGATAAAGGATTAATTTACTACTCAAAAATAGGGCAGAGAGTATAATACTCTCTGCCCTATTTCACATTATTTTTTGTCAATTACAGCATCCACGATACCGTATTTTTTCGCTTCTTCCGCTGTCATAAAATAATCTCTTTCTGTATCCTGTGCTACCTTTTTAATCGGTTGCCCTGTTCGATCCGATATGATTTTGTTAATATCTTGTTTTAACTTCAATATTCGTTTCGCTGTTATTTCAATCTCCGTCGCTTGCCCTTTTACTCCGCCAAGCGGCTGATGAATCATGATTTCACTATTCGGTAGCGCAAATCTTTTTCCTTTTGCCCCGCCGAGCAACAAGAGTGCTCCAAATGACGCTGCGAACCCCATACAAAGCGTTTGAACATCTGGCTTAATCAAATTCATTGTATCTAATATCGCAAATCCCGCTGTAGTTGAACCGCCTGGGCTATTGATATAGAGAAAGATATCTTTTTCTGCATCTTCTGCTTCTAAAAATAATAATTGTGCCACCACACTGCTTGCTACTTGATCATTAATTTCTGATCCAATCATTATGATACGGTCTTTTAACAACCTTGAATATATATCATAGGAGCGTTCTCCTAGCTTTGTTTGTTCTACAACATAAGGAATTGTATTCATGAAAATCCCTCCATCTACTTTTTAAGCTGCACATAGCATGTAATCGTAAGAAGAGGTTTTTTTCGTATTGAATAATAGCACGGGTTGCTTTGATGAGAGATGTGTAAAACGAATAGTTGGAAGAAGTTTTGTTAACAATTCTGGTCTTTGTTCACTAATCGCTGTTACAACTACCTCAATATCATCCTCCTGCCCAACTAATTCAATCTCCTCTTCTTCACTTACCGTTTTCAATCTATTTCTACTACGAAACAACGAGGCCTTAACTGCACCTTCTGATATTGAGCATACTTTTGCAATATCAGATAAGCTGTACTGAAAAACATCCTTTAATAAAAAAATGATGGATTGTTGTACAGTAAGTGAAGATAATACTCTTCCTACCATCGCATGCAAATCAGCAATGTTTTCATGCGGTTCTTCACATGTAATTTGCTGATTTAATTTCTCTTGAACTGATTTTGTCTTCATCTGATCCAGCCATTGATTTCGAGCAATTTTATATAGAAGCGTAATACAAACATCTTTATGCTCTGCACCTATATATTTTTGAAGCACTTTACAAACAGTTTCTTGAGCCAGGTCTTCACCGTCCCATTTGTTTTTTGTTAAAAACGTACAGTACCTTTTTAACTCTGCATAATTTTCAATTAAAAAGCTTATATTTGAATGATTCATATCAATATGATTTTTGAAGAATTGCGTTGCTTTTGTGCACAAAATAACCACTCCTTTTCAGCGCTTACTTAATTAACGATTGAACAGATCAAAAAGTTACGGGTCTAATGAAAAAATTTTTAATGTTTATGTTTGTGAATGTGCGGTCATAAATATGTTATGTAGAATTTTACACGAGGAGGCAAAAGCATGCCAAAATTAACCGTTATAGGCAATGGTACATTTGATGTGAAAGAAGGAACAAAATTAGTGTTGGCACTTGAAGATAATGGCGTTCAAATCCTTCATCGTTGCGGCGGGAAATCCCGGTGCACGACTTGTAGAGTTGAAATTATAGCAGGCGATTTTTGTGAACCTACCCGCGACGAGAAAAATGTAATTACGGAAAAAGGCATTGAAGATCATTTACGATTGTCTTGCCAGATGCGAGTACATACAGATTTAACCGTTCGTCCAGTATTAACAGTCGAAAATTCAGGTTTAGACGCTGGACCCCGTCCCGCAGAATAACTTTAGGCGTATTACAATGAATTTAAAATGTTTAGCTGGTGAATGTGCTGCTGGTCTTCTCTTTTAAAGAAGTTATCCAATCATAAATCCCCCCTTCAGTCTTCATGCAAAGGGGGGGCCAATTATATTATATGTTCATGATATGCTCCACTAACTGATTTATATTTTCCATTTCAGCATTAGGCCCTAATACACGATCAAAAAGCACATACACTTCGCGTTCGTTTTCATATAACCACTTTAAAGATTGCTTTGGTCCTAAATACCAAATGCCTTTTAAACTAAAATACATTGATAAACTATCTACTAATAACCAGTGATATCTATAATTCCCTTCACCTCTGCTTACACTATCTCTACTTTTCTTATCCCTTCTTCAATAGCCTTTCTATTTGCTAAAATCCAAAAGAACATTTCTTCATTTAACTTTAATAATTCTGGTGATTGAACAAAATAAGTGATAAAGATAACTTGGATGCCTAGCATTACATACCAAATTGCTTGAATTTCTTCTTCTGTTAAAGCGTTCTGTTTATGATATCCTTCAAAAATTTTCCTAACGATATGTAACCAGTTACTTCTTAATTTTTCATTAGTAAAGATTTCACTTAAAATACTAGTGAAACAATAACAAAGGTCTAACACTCTAACATTTATTTCTGCCAGTTCAAAATCTATAAATCCTTGAAATATATCTTCCTTAAAAACTAAATTAGACAAATGTATATCTCTATGAATGAGTTGTTTTGGCAACAACTCTAAACACTCTTCAAAATCATTTTGTAAATGCATCATCGTTTGAATCACTTTTGGATGAACTTGTTCATTATTTTTTAAAATAGGCATGGCCCATTGATAAAGCACACTATATAAATTGCGTTCTGCAAATTGTCCTTCATTATGTAAAGTACTAAAAACTTGATGTAATTTAGCAACTTCTTTTCCGATATCACCGGCTAATCTATTGAGCCTTTCAACATTCTTTACTTCTACAGCACTTCCATCTAAATACTCATACATACAATAATATTTATCATGATGTAAAATATAGTTTTCATCATCTATCGTCTTCAATGGCCTTTGTACCTTAACACCTTTGTCAAAAAGTACATTTAATACATTCACCTCAGCCAAAACTTGCGGCATGCTTCCTTTCTCTTTTAAAATATAGCTTTGTTTTCCATCCATAATCTTTATTACTTTCGGATGAATTTCTGTACTTGTTAATTCTGCATCTTGAAACCAAAACTTTGCAATTTCTAATATTCCTTCCATTGTACATATACCCCTTTTATTGAACGTAACGTCTTTTAACTTTTATGTTTCTGGAAAATGAATTCACAGAGCACACCGATTCCAATCCCAATCGTATAAGCTAATAAATCACTCCACAAAAATCCATATCCTAATACAAGTCCGCCTAAAGTTGTTGCTCGAATACTATCAATCCATTCTGCATGATATAATTGACTCATTTCGATTGCATAGCAAAATAGTAAACTGAGTAATGCTACCTTTTTGATCTCCATTTTATGAAACAGGAATCCAAATCCAATGAAAATCATGAGGGCCCATAACGCATCCCCTAAATATGCATTTACTAAAGCTGGTAAAGCAAACGCGAATTTTCTTGATGCCAATCCTAAAATAACTACTATTATTGTTAAGATTGCATACAGTAATCTATTTCGTTTATAACTCATTATGAAATCCTACCATTCCCTCTTATTACACACATTTTTCATAAACATGAAGATCCCCTCCACCAGTTAAAACATGATTCCACGTTTCTAGTACATCATCTCGCTTTTGACATTGATAGGGATTAAACATCGTTTGCCCATTTTTATTAAACGCTATCTCATCACTTAACATATAGCATGCATGAACAGCTTGATTGTTCAATTCCCACACTAGAATATTTCCTTTATATATATCAGCAGTACCTCTTCTTTTATATTTATGTTTCTTTAGTACTTGATAAAATTCTTCCGGGAGTACCCACTTATTCAAATAATATTCTGCATCTAATGCCGTTTGCTGAATACTAGCTGCTGCAGCTCCCAAACAATTCGGACCATTCGTCCCTACAAAAGTATTAAAATATTGAGAAATGTACGGATAATCTTTATAAAAGGATTCATATTCTTTAGATAATGATTCATGATCCGTAAACCATTCTGCAATATGAGTTAATAGCTTATCTCGAAGTCGTCTGGGAAGCTTATGCCATATAAACCCTTGAAGGATAATATTCTCTTTCTCATTAAGTATGTATGGTTCAAGTAAATGTCGTAAGCTCTCACCATATAATTGCTCTAATTCAGTTAATGTAAAAATGAAACCCCTGTTTACTTGTACTTGCTCCAGCAATATTTGCTTCCTTACTTTACAATCTAAATTTTTGAATTCTTCATTTGAAACAACTGCAATATATTTTGCTTCCGGCACTACATTCCAGCTCAAAAAGGAAGTTAATGAATCTAACGTCAGTGGAATTTCCCCTCTTTCTTGAACCGATAAGTACGGAGGAATTTCTCTAAAATAGAAACAATCGGTATTTGGAATAAATTTTTCATCCCACTGCTGCAATGTATCATTTGTAATCCTATTATTTTTGACTATATACATGTATATTCCTCTCCAAAACCTATTTTTCAACCTGATATACTTCTTCATCACCCTCCCAAAAATGGATATTCCTAGTAATCATAGCAACAGGAGATTGATTTTTCAATCAATTCACACATAGACCTAACACAGGTTTAATGATTTCAGCAATAGAAGCAATGTTAATTGATATTTCAAAAAATGCTTTTTGTCATTTGTATGAAAATTACTCAGCCATTGATTTTATTTTTTAATTTATGACAATCCCGTTTTTAGCAATGTTAGCTTTCTTGTTAATATTTTGTCTCTCGTTTTTTGTGAAAAATTCAAAATGAATTTTAATCTAAGGAGGTATTTATATGAGTTTAAGAGAACATGCAATGCAAGAATTTCAAGAGAAAATGTCTTCAAATGAGAATATACAAGGTATGATTTCAGTTTATTATGAAACGCAAAGCGGTATCTCTGGCCATGGGAGTTCTACACCTATGAGAGGTATTCTAGCTTACACGGAACGACAGCTTTTATTTTATAGCGAAATATTTGGCAAGCTTCCTATTTCATTACAGATACCTTACCATAAAATTCATAAAATAAAAGAGAAAAAACAATCTTTTGCTTTTTTTAAAACGATTCCTTCTATTGTTATTTCCCATCAAGATCAAGATATTTTTTCAACACGCGGAAATGAAGAGGAATTTGTACACTTAAAAGATTTTTTTGAAAAAGTAAAAGCTATGTCCAATTAATTAACTTTTGTAAAAGAGGTATCATCCCATCACCATTAAGCTAAAGGGAAATTGTATCTATAAAACAAAAAAACGCTATTCTTTTGTAGACATATACAGTAAGAATAGCGTTTTTGATATAAACTTATCGATTTTTATAGAAGAGTGTAGTGCTTCGAGAAAAAAAGACACATCCTTTTACGAAAATAATCCCAACTTTCTAGATAAAAAGTTGAGATTATTTGATTTTTAATAAACTTAGAGGAATGAATACTATTCTTCACTTATTTAAGAAAAGCACCCGTTAGTGCATTAACAACATATAATGTACATGTCGAGACATCCTACAAAAAAATAGAAAAGTCATGAATACCTGCATATGGTACTTGATTCCTGATTTTTTCTTCTAAACTATGTAAGGTATGTTCTTGCCATTCTTCTAAATGATTCATATCCCATTTTTGTATGAATAAGTGATGCAAATAAATCTCTCTTATTTTTAAGAAAATAGGAATTTGTATAATTATATCCTTATAGAGCGTATTTTCTGTTTTATATCCTGCAAAAAAATTTCTCATAAATATATCACAAAAAGAATGTGTATTTCTATTGAAGGAGCTATGTTGCCAATAAGCATGATAGAAAACTACTGCAATATCTTGAGCATACCAATTAAATGAGCAGTCATCAAAGTCAATTGTAGTTATATGACCTTCCTCATTAATAATTAAGTTCCCTTGATGATAGTCATTATGAATAAGTCCGAAAGTATCAGGAGTAATACTGTATGAAGTTAGACTGTGCATCAACTTTTCATATTTCTCCCTAATCCAATGGTCTAACTTTTTTCTAATATTAAAGACATCAGGATTTTCAACTTTCCATTCAGGACGTTGTATTGTTTGTAATTTGAATTCTTTGGATAGTGCATGCATTCTTCCTAAATTTTCACCAAGTTTTTTAAAAGTTTTTTCATTCCAGTGGGATTTATTTGTAACATCAATTTGATCGCCCTTAATAAATTCAAAATATGTTTTAACCCGTTCTTCCTCACACTCTAAAGGAATTACTGGCTTAGGTACAAGTACACCTTTTTCATATAAAAAATTCATCCACTCTATTTCTTGTAAAACCATCTCCTTTGTTTTACTCTTTTCAGAAATTCTAACTACCCTTTCTTTCTCTTTGATATAAAAAACGTCGTTATTAAATCCTCCATTCAACCTAACACGATTTTCTTGCATCTTGTTTTCCCCTTTAACTCTCAATTTACAAGAATACTTTTATTTAAACAGTAGCATAGTAACTACACCTGCCATATACAAACTTTACAATAACGCGGTTAATTCTTTTAAGTTATCAATAACTTTATCTGCTTTCTCCAATTCCATTACTTGTGCGAAATCAAAATTGACGCCAATAGCCTTTAACCCATTATCTTTCGCTGCATTAATATCCGATAAACGATCTCCGACAACAGTGCCTTTTACAATGTTATTTTCTTCTACAACATTTTTTACTAAGTCAGATTTATGACCTGATGAAATTGATTGAATACTATAAACCTTCTTGATAAATCTATTCAGCTCATATGTATCCACAATTGCTTGTAAGTACTCAACTTGTCCATTACTTGCTATGTATAAATTGTAATTTTGACTAAGTCGTTCAAGTACTTCTACCGTATAAGGATATAGAGCACCCCTATTCAATTTAATCAACTCTATTAATTTTTCGTGAAAAGTATCATTACTCTTTTCACGAACCTGAAGTGAGTGATTTGGGCAAAGAGTCTCCCACACAACTTGTAATGGTACACCCATAATTTCTCGATATTTTTCAATTGGAGTTTCTTCGTTCCATAGCCCCTCAGCTCTTAATACATCAAACGTCTCCACAAGTGCTGGTTCTAAAATTAAATTCGTCTGAAATAAAGTTCCATCCATATCAAAAATAACTGCTTGCTGCATTAAATCCCCTCCTTTACCTTAAGAAGTGTGCTTTTTTATCTTCCAGATAGTCTCCTTTATTCTAATTTTTTCATTTCTTTCAGCTGCTCCATATATTCTACGAATATATATGTACTATTTACAACAGGTTTTCAAACCATAATTTTAGATAGCAAGGAAAATAAATACCTCTGTTAATTTTCCCACAATCGTTTAACCTCCACCAATTCCTGACCATTGAATTCCATTCGGTATATATCTGATTTGGATGTATGTAGTAAAAAATCTAAATCATACTGACTGTCATAATACCCCTTAAAAATAGTTAATCTTGAACAAGAATTTTTATAAATATTTAAATATTAAGTGATTTTTCTTCATCTTTTGTTCTCTTTACCCATATTAAACTCTTTCTCTTACAACTATTAAAGTAGTATATTATGAGAATTTTTTATTCAATATTTCTTTAGACTGAATATTCTTTCTGACGAACAGTCCAGTGTGTAATAGGAATGTACCAATTATTACAATGATACCAATGTAAACGGACATCATCGTAGGAATCAAGAACGCACCAACAATAATAGTCATTCTTGCAATCAGATCCGCACCAATATCTGATAGACCTGCAAAAGCTGAATACGATCCTCTTTTATCAGCCGGGATCATATTAGCTTGTTCTGCATTTCTGACCGGAGAGTAGACAAGTTCACCAACAGTGGCAATAAAATTAAAAATAATCAGTACGTACCAAGTGTTTGCAGATGTTACTGTCACATAGCCTACACCATAGAGCATCAGGCCTAAAAGTAATGCTTTTTTTCCACTTAAACGATCTGTAAATTTATTTACAATAAACGTTAAACATACTACTAAAAGCATATTTTGTATGTTAAGAATACTTAGCATCCTTACTCCTACTATTTCAAAGTTCCCAATCTTTATTGGATCGAATGTTTCAGAAAGTCGTATACCAATATAACTATTTAAAGAGAACTCTGCCGCAAATATGCAAGTAGACCCTATTACAACTCTTAAAAATGCTCCATCTTGAATAGCAACTTTATAGTTTTGAATTAAATCAAATACTATATTTTCATGTTTTTTTTCTATGAGCTCTTTAACTTCTGGAACTAGCCAAATTTTATAAACAATCGATAATGTAGCAGAAACAAAAGTTAGTAATATAAACAACTCTTTTTGGTGATTCATGTATAAAAATCCGCCTAATGCTGCACCAATTGCCATAGAAAGATTCATAAGCCAATAGTCAATTGTATAAACAGCCTTTCGATTCTCTGGTGTAGTTGAGTCTATGATGATAGCGTGCATGGATGGGCGACCAAGGCTGCTAGATATTATAAAACCTACATACGCGATTGCAAATAACCAAATTATCTTATCTGTAGGATATAAGCTTAAGGTCATTAATAAAAACATTAAAGTACTAGAAAAAGAAGTTAATAATAAGATTTTCTTCCGTTGAAAGCGATCTGAAATATAACCTCCTATTAAACTTGAAAAAAAACTTAAAATAACCGTTAATATTAAAAATAATCCAGCCCATACTTTATTTATTTCTTGAGCAAAAAACAATGCCATGAAAGGCATTACTGCTGATGTAACAGCACGATTAAAAAATGATGTAATTAAGCGTACTTTTATATTTTGCTCAAAGTCTCTCCAATTCATAGTATCCCCTCCTTTTGTCTTATATTAAACTAGACTTATCAAACTAAAAATGGACATATTGAGAAAAACATGTCCACTTATAGAAGGAGATAGGAAAATGGATAAAAATTTATTGGATCTATGGCAATCATTTTCTTCAGGAAATATAAAAATAAAGGACCTAGCAGATTTTTTAAATTTAAGTACAAAGCAAACAGTACGTTACTTACATAAGTGGATGGATGAAGGTTGGTTGATTTTCACTTCTGGAAAGGGCAGAGGAAATACCTCCTCTCTTCAATGGATTAAAAATATAGAACAAATCTATGAGTCACAAGTAATGGAAATTATGGATCAACAACCTGTTGAAAAAAGCAGTAAATATTTACTATATAATTGGTCCCAAAACAGTAAGCTACGCTTGATGACTAAATTCCACTCAAAATTTGGCTATATACATAATTCGGATGATAAATTAATTATTCCTAGAAGAAAGCCTTTTTTAACAACACATCCACTTGAGGCCGCCGATGTACATAGTGCACATATTGTTGCAAACGTTTTCAATCGACTTGTTTATATGGATGAAAAGGGAAACATATTTCCTGAAATAGCTCATAGCTGGGATCTAAATCAATCTAAGCTTAGACTATATTTAAAAAAATCCATAAAATTTCATGATGGATCCATCTTAACAGCGGCTGACGTGAAACTATGTCTCTCAAAACTACGTAGTCATAAATATTATAAAGACTTATGGGCACCCATAGAAAAAATAGATATTGTATCACCATTCGTTATTGACATACATTATCCGGATGGTTGTAGCTATTGTTTACAAATGTTATGTATGATAAATACAAGTATTTATAAAGAAAATAACGATCTAATTGTAGGAACTGGTGGTTTTTATATAGGAGAGAATAACCAGGAAAAGACATCATTGATAGCATTTAATGATCATTTTCAGGAAAGACCTTTGCTAGATACAGTAGAATTCATTCCGGTTCCTCTAGAATTTGATACTATTTATCAATCTTCCAAGCACCATGAAAGCAATTCTACGTTTCAAGTAGAAAGGAATTCGGGTTTCGGTGTTATAATTATGAATGCTTGGCGTAATTCATCAATTCAACGAAGAGATGTTCGGAATTACTTACATTATATTATTGCTAACAATATGAATTATATTTGCGAATATGATTCTCAAAAAAAACCAAATACTAAAGGTTGCTTGAAAGACATAGATCATCAAATCGATATCCCAAAAAGAAAACGTCCAAAATTTAAAGAACCACTTATTATAAAAGCTACTCAGTATACAGAAAAAACAACAAAATGGTTAATGAATGTCTTAGAAAAAGAAAATATACCTTTTCTAGTTAAATGGGTTCCTTTCGAAAACTATCTTAGAGATGAACAACTTAATGAACAAGTTGATCTCTTTATTCATGGTGAAGTATTCGAGATGAATCAAGATATATCATTTTATTATTTTCTAACAGCTAGATATTCACCGTTGGCTAAGATTGTAAAAACAAATAAAACATTAAAAAAACACCTTGCTAAATACAAGCATACACCTTTTGAGGAATGGGCTTCATTAAATAAAAATCTTGAAAAAGAACTAATAGAATCCTCTATTATGATTCCCTTATACTATGATACACGTCAAATCCCTTTTTCATCAGATTTAACGAATATTAAGATGAAATATTTTGGATATGTGGATTTTTCTCAACTTTGGGTAAAACCTTTAATTTAAAAATTTCTTAGTTTGATGGCAATGCTGCGAGACCCCAACTCTAAATTATAAACTTAATTCAAATGTTCCAGTCATTTTTTAAAGCACTACAGAAATGACTTTATTATTCATGAAAATAAATAAAAAGATACAAACGCTAAAGATATAGTAAAGAGTGTTCAATATAGAAACAGCCTCCAAAACATATTCATTTCGGAGGCTGTTTTTATTTCACACCATGTAAAAGAAAAAAGTATTAACTCTTTCTATATCATTATAAATTTTGTCCTCAATCTTCCTCATGCAACACTTGAAAATCAGTAACAAGTGAAACAATGTTTCCTTCTTCATCGATTCCCCAATAGGAAGGATAAAATCCATCTCCATAACCTGAACGGAACATAATGACATTACTTCCTGTCTCCTCACACACCACACAATTTCCCCAATCATCATCATTTTCTGTTAGTACGTCATCTATAAGATCATCATACAAACTAATAAATTCTTCCCCTAGCTCTCGTTGTAATCTACCTTCTATTTCCTCAAGCTTATCAATCGCTTCAGCATCCGCAAAACACCCTAATCCTGTATCGACTGGGTAACCAAAAATATATCCTTCTTCCAGTTCACTAACATTTTGTCCTGGTTTTGTCGCCATCTTCCATTCTACTACTTTTGATTCCGATAATTTCAATTCAGCACCAGCAATTATTCCATCTTTCTTATGCCACCAAGCAACGATTGGATATGTACCTGGCTGAATGGTTTGTTCGAAAGGATTTTTATTAAAAATGAGGGGATCACACGCAATCATTTTACCTGATGTAACTTTCAACTGGTCTAATGCTTCAGAACGTAGAGCCTCACTATCTAGTTTAGATAATTCACGTAATAGCTTTGACATAATATTTCTCTCCCTTTCATTTTCTTATCATTAAAAAGATTGTTCATAAAGAGAAATGTTAATTAGTAAAGATTTCCTCCATCTCTCCCACTTAACTTCGTTGCCCACTTGAATTTTGAGATAGGATATTACTACATAAAAACGGCAGAAAAACTCAGTAATTATCTCTACCCCAAAATCTCTTTCTGCTTCTTTTTCGAAAAAGATTGCAGAACTAAATCATAAGACCAATCTATCATTTTATTGATTTCTTCTTGCCCTAATTCCCTATGTATATAAACTGTATTCCAATGTTTTTTATTCATATGATAACCCGGGATAATTGTTCCTGGATAGTCTTCCCTTACTCTTAGCGCAACATCTGGATCACATTTCAATGTAATCGCTGCTTCCTCTCCTTGTTCATGATTTACAATTGCAAATATTTTATTATGAACTCTCATACATGTTGCATTCCATCCATCTGGAGAATCTTCCGTTGCTTTTCTTTTTGATAGACAGTATGTACGTGTCGCTTCCATAGATTCTTTCACCTCTCGTATTCTCTTATCTTGTAAGCTGATGACGATGCATCACTAATTGCTTCGTTGCTTTGAATTGTTGTTTTCCATAGAATTCTATTAATTTCTCTTCACAAAATAAGCTTATAATATCTATGCCTGCAAGCTCATCAAGTAACATTGTCATCATTTTCTCACCAATGCCCTTATTTCTTACACGATCATGTACGACAACATCTTCAATATACGCTCGAAAAACGCCATCAGTAACTGCTCTAGCAAACCCTATTAACTGATCCTCTTTCCATACGCCAATTGCTATACTATTCTCTAACATGTTAGAAATATCTTCTTCTTTTCGTTCCGGCCACCAACCAACAGAATTGTAAAGTAGCTTCACTTGGTTTACAGGGACGGATTGCTCATGATGAAATTTATAATCGTACATTTTTATTTATCTCCCAGTACTTAATTTACATAACATAATTATATTATACTTATAAACGTTTCTCTAAAAAGTGTTGACTATATCCTTTAGGATGATCTTCAACTACTCCAAACTCCCTGTATCCATGCTTTTTATAAAATTCAGGCGCTTGAAAACTAAATGAATCAAGCAATATGAGTCTGCATTGTTTTTCTTTTGCAAATTCTTCGATTTTATTTAGTAGTTGACTACCATATCCCTCATGACGTACTGACTCGTCCACCCATAAAAAATCAATGTGAAGATGATAAAAATATATCGTCCCTGTTATGCCGCCTAATATTTTTCCAGCATCATCTTTTAATATAAAATTTACATGTTCTAGTGGTTGTTTTACTTCCTTTGGTAGAACAGACATATTGTACTGGATTACTTTATTCCTAATGTATTCGCTATCTTTTGAGTTAGTTTGTTGTATCATTTTCAACATACATTCCTCTTTTCAGTTTTGTCTTATCATTTTCCGAAATTCGACAATAAACTCATTAATTCCTTTTTTAGTCCTACAAAACTACTTTGGGTAACATAAAATTTCCGTTCTCTTTATAAAATGGAACAACATTCACTACAGCGGCAGTATGTAACGCTCCGTATATGTGTGGGTATTCTTGCCCATTAGAAGCGAGCTCATATTTTATTTCTGCTTCAACTAATGCCGGATTGATGATAAGTAAAACTAGGTCCTGTTCATTGCTAAAATGTGTTTCTGCAACTTTCAGAGATTGTTCCAAAAAAGAACAATGAATAAAACCTTCTTGCATTAGTGATGATTCAATAATTTCTCCTTTTACTTTTCCTACGTCCCATTCGCTTTTTTTCATTACCTTTGTAATCATAGTCATTTTCTTTCTCCCCTTTTCTTTTTTTACAGAAAAACAAGAGGACTTTCCTGTGTATCACTTGAAAATCCTCTTCAATCATTTGTTATTTACTCACATAAAATTCGTTTTGTATTCGTTGAATTAAAGGTGATGCTTCTCCAGAATAAAAAATCCATAAATCATGGAGAGATCTCGTACATCCAACGTATAATAATTTCGCATCATGCTTTGTATCCTTATAGTGTATTTCATCCACATCGATAAGAAGTACCGCATCAAATTCTAAGCCTTTCGCTAAATAGACAGGTACAACTGAAATACCGCCCTCATATTTACTTTGGTTTGCTTCGATGACATTAACAGTGATTTCTGCAGCTGTTAACTTCTCATATATGTCACGGCACTCATCCTCTGTTCTTCCTATTACAGCAATCGTCTTCACATTTTCATTCTGCATCGTTTGTAGCGTCTTAACAATTGCCGCAAACTGATCCTCTGTAGAAATAACCTTTACTTTCTCACCGCTACGAAAAACAGGAGTTGCAAGTCCTACTGGAATGTCAGCATTTTTAATGACTTCATTTGCAAACTCAATAATTTCTTTTGTAGAACGATAACTTCTCGTCAGTTCATAATAACCCGTTTCTTGAAATACTTCTTTAAAGTCATTCCAGTCTTCAATTCCTTGATAATCATATATCGCTTGAGATAAATCACCTAATATGGTAAAAGAGTTACCTAGTGTAATTTCTTTTAATATATAAACTTGGAATGGTGAAAAATCTTGCGCTTCATCAATCACAACATGATGAAATTTCTGTCCAATTTCAATTCCTGTTATTTTATGATAAATATAAATAAGAGGCGGTAAATCTTCTACATACACTTCTTTTTTACGGCAGTTCTTTTCTGTTTCTTGAACAAGTTCTTCAGGTAATACGTCCAATATTTCTTTTTGCTTCATCATCGAACCGTAAAGTGACAATGGACTCATTTTAGGCCAAAATTTCATATAAGTGTTCAATCTCTTTGTCGCTTCTTTTTTCAATGCCTTTTTCTCATTCGTTTCTCCGACCTTTTTGAGTTCAATCTCAATCCAGCGTTTTATACGGCCCACTAATCGTTCTCTTCGCTTCTTTAATGGATAATGCTTATATTCAACTTGCATCCATTTTTTAATTTCTTCCACTGGAATAATAGCTCTATCCCATGCCTCAAAATCTTTTGTTGGTACTAAATCCTTTTCAAATTGAATCATACTCTCTTCAATAAATGACTTAAACTTCATCGTCCCTTTTAATTTACCAAGCATAACCTTGTAATCATCACGATAGATTGAAAAAGCTTCCTTCAACTTTTCTTCTGTATGTTTCAATTTCACTGCATCATCTAATGTGCGCAGCGCCCAATCTTGAAATGTTGTTTGCCTAATATTCCCTACCCCAAGTTCAGGAAGTACACTAGAAATATAATCTAAAAACAAACTATTTGGAGCAAATACAATCATTCTCTCCGCTTCTAACTGTTCACGATATTCATAAATTAAAAAAGCAAGGCGATGTAAAGCGATCGTTGTTTTTCCGCTTCCTGCAACCCCTTGGATCAATAATGGTAAGTTTTTTTCTGCACGAATAATGTCATTTTGTTCAGATTGTATCGTCGAAACGATATCTTTTAACTTGTTATCTTTATTTTCGCCTAGTCGATATAGGAGAAAATCATCTGCAAGCGATACATCTTCGCTTCCTTTTACATATGTATCAACAACACGTTCTAGTTCTCTTTTGCGAATTGAAATGTTACGTTTTAAATAAACATCACCTTCTACTAATCCATCTGGCGAATGATAAAAAGTCGGTTCTTCACCACCAGTAAATGAATAAAACATACTAGCGACAGGTGCACGCCAATCAATAACAATCGGTTTCATCGTATCTTCATCCGAAACACCTACTTTACCAATATAAATTGGATTTGGTTCTAACTGTCCATCTTCCTGAAAATCTAATCGTCCAAAGTATGGTTCTTGCACACCAATACGTAAGTTTTGCCGACTTGATTCCCTCATACTTTCAAGGATTTGTTCTTTAAAATCCTCTCCATAATAAACAGGGATTTTTTCCAGTTTCTCTAATTGCTCATCCATTGTAGATAAAGTATCTTTCATCCGCTGTAATTCTTCTTCAAATATATTACTCATTGTGATGATTCCCTCCTGTCCGTTCGAAAATTTCAGTCGAAATACAATTGTATAAAAAATACGTTTATAAAGTCAATAGTTTAAGTAAGAATTTTCTAAAATATAAAAAAGGTGGGAAATAACCCACCTTTTTACTCTATTTATTATTTAATTTTTTTACTTTTATACGATAAGACAAGCATTCATTTAAAAATGCTCTCTCTTTAAATTGCCACTTCTCAAAATCAAATGCGCCACCTGGGAAAATTCCTACAATGCTTAAATTTGCTTCATCACATAGATTACTAATTTCTTCTACCGTATAACAACGTAACGACTGCGTGACAATATCATTTGGATAAGCAGGATCCCACCAATGATCTAACATTCTTTCATTTGAATTATCGTATTCATACTTTCGCATAGCTGAACCTAATCGCATTTCTTTCCCACTTACTTTTTTCCAATAAAGTGGCTGATAAATATCAATAAGTGCACACGCATCGTCTTTCATCCAGCTTTGAATACGCTTTAATAAATACAATTGCTCTTCATCTGTTCCTACGCCAAAACCATCTAAGTAGCTTACAACATCAAACTTTTCTGGAATATCAATTTGATAGAAATCACCACAATGAATCGTAATATCTTTACTAGAGTGCTCCCTTGCAAATGCAACTAATTCTGGTACAAGCTCTACTGTTGTCATCTTCACATTTAACTTAGACATAGCTCTTGCAAATCCACCATTCCCTGCACCAAGTTCCAGCATCGTCTGCATTGGATAACCAACTTGTTCTTGAACATCTTTAGCAACATGATGAAGCCAGTTTTCCGTATTTATATCGTAATTTAATAATTTGAATTGTTTTTTGTAAAATTCCTTCACCCATAATTCTTTCATTATAACTTTCCCCCTGTAATAGTTTTTTCTACTACAGGTAAGAAACTAAGTTCCTAATCCACACTAAAAATCCCCCTTATTAATAACCTATAATTTACATACTATCACAATAATCGGAATTTTTAAATTACCAAACAGAAATTTTTAATAAAAAATCCCAGATAGAAGGATTTTTTAGGATCCACTATCTGGATTGTACATTACATATGTTCTTAATACATCTCTTATTTTGTCTCTATTCGGTACTCCGCCCAATTACCAGAAATGATAGGTCTCTGTAACATCTCTTTATCCTGAGCAACATACACATATGCATTTATTTCTCTATTAGCAAAATAAACGGTTTGTGTAATCCGGTCATATAAATCTGTCTCCGCATTACCTGTATATTCTTCTAAATCATCTAACTTTTGTAAAACGCTATCGCTTACTTCATAAATTTCTCCATATACCTTTTCTTCCTTTGTACAAATCATTGCCGGATAACCTTCATTTGTATCAAAGAGTTTCCCATGAGTCCATGCTTCGTCAGCAATACAAGTTGCTCCATATAAGTAATGAGCATTTGCTTGTTGTTTTCTTAATGTGCCATAAACAAAAACATAGTGCATGTTCCCTATCCCCTTCATACTTCTCTATTTTCTTATTTGTAAATAAGCACGAATCATAAAGTAACTCACTTCATCTGGAAGTTGTTCCTTAATAGACTTTAATCCACCTTCTGCATGTTGCACTGCAGATTCAATAAGAGATTCATATTTTGCTGGAACAAAGCTTGGCCAATCTACTTCCATATCTTCTTCATAACAGCGAATTAAATGGTTTTCCACAGTTTGACGTGATAGGCCTCTTTCTTTTGCAATCATACTTAGTTCCATGCCTTGTTTATACAGTTCATACGTATCTAAGTGAGAATCTGTTGATGCCTTCCCAGATTTTTTACGCTCAGTAACAACTTCTGTTTTAATCGTTTCAGCGTAATCTGGATTTTCTTCAATAAAATCAATGACTGCTTGTAAAAAGTGAGAACCGTACTTCGCAAGCTTATGTTCTCCAATCCCTTTTACTTGCAAGAGTTCTGCATCACTTTGCGGCATTTTTGCACACATATCTTTTAAAGTTTGATCAGAGAAAATAACAAACGGCGGTACGCCTTCTCCTTGTGCGATTTCTTTCCGTACTTCACGCAGTACTTCAAACAGAGGATGATCTTGGACAATTTGTCTTGTTTCCACTCTTTCTTTACGTAATACCTTTTCATTTCCAAGTAATACTTCTTTTCCTTTTGCTGTTACTTTTAACGTTGGATACGTACCATGTTCTACAGCGATTAATTCTTCTGAGATTAAAAACTCAATAAACTCACTTACCTCTTTGACACTGCGCTTCGATAAAAGACCGTATGTTGGTAACGTATGAAAGTTAAATTCAATTACCTTTTTATTTTTCGATCCCGTCAACACTTGCGCAATCATTTGCTTTCCAAATCGCTGGTTTGTTCGAATCATACACGATAAAACCATTTGTGATTCCCTTGTAACATCAATACTTTCACGTTCATCTGTACAATTCCCACAGCGCCCACAATCTTCTTTCGGTTCTTCTCCAAAGTATTGCAAAATAAAAGACTGTAAACATTGTTCCGTATGACAGTAATCTGTCATGTGCTGCAGCTTTTCTAGTTCATTTGAGAAACGTGATTCTCCAGTAGATTGATCGATTAAAAAGCGCTGCACTTGTACATCTTGGGAAGAATATAGCAAAATACATTCACTATCTAATCCGTCACGACCAGCACGTCCTGCTTCTTGATAATAACTTTCCATGTTCTTTGGAAGTTGATAATGAATTACGTACCGTATATTGGATTTATCAATCCCCATACCAAATGCAGATGTCGCTACCATCACGCTCACTTCATCACGTAAAAAACGCTCTTGCTGCTCATTTCGGTCATGATCGTTCATACCAGCATGATAACGTGCAACCGAAACTCCCGCTTTATTTAAATCTTCATATAACTGATCGACAACTTTTCTTGTCGCTGCATAAATAATTCCAGATTCTTTTTTATTTTGACGAATATAGTCTGCTAAATATGCATTCCGGTCCTGCCCTTTAATTACTGAGAATGATAAATTTTCCCGTTCAAAGGTTGTCATAATTGTGTTCGCCGGATCAATTTCTAATGTACGACAAATATCTTCCCGTACTTGCGGCGTTGCTGTTGCAGTTAACGCAAGCACAAGTGGTTTTTCTGGAAGATAATCTAAAATACGATGTATGTGTAAATAGCTTGGACGAAAATCATGTCCCCACTGTGAAATACAGTGCGCTTCATCAATGGCGATCATCGGGATTTTCATGTCGATAAGTTGATCGACAAATTCCATTGAATCAAGGCGTTCTGGTGCAACATAAAGTAGCTTATAATGCCCTTGTTTCGCTAATTGAATTCGTTGATTTGCTTCTGTAATAGAAATAGAACTATTAATATATGTAGCTGAAATCCCGTTTTGTACTAGTGTATCTACTTGATCCTTCATAAGTGAAATCAAAGGTGAGATAACTAATGTCGTCCCCTCAAATACTAATGCTGGAATTTGATAACAAATTGATTTACCACCACCTGTTGGCATAATACAAACTGTATCTTTTCCATTCAGTACATTTTTAATTGTTTCATCTTGCCCTCTGCGAAATGACGAGTAGCCAAAATAGGAAGCTAAAAGTTCTTGTGCTTTTGTAAACAAAAAAGATTCACCTGCTTTTCTTAGTCTTTCATCTATTAATATTATATCATCACTTGAAAATCATTGTACTTGTACTTCTCTCCACTTCTCTGCATGCGTACGTATAACTGTTAAAGATTCATATAAAGCTGGAGAAATCCATTTATTTTTATGATACGCAAGTTGTGTCGCAAACTTTGCCTCATTAAAATAACAGCCTGTAGTTTCTTGTCTTTCTCTGTCTTTATAATCATTTTATTACACTAGAACACATCATAGCCGTTGCTAATGCTTTTTTTATTTGCAATGCGATTTTCGGAATTTTTGCAGCATATAAATTATTACCAGGTCTATTTAATAAAGTTCTTTCTTTAAGTTTAATTATTTGTTTCCTTATCATTCTCTCTTTCTCTTCCATTTTGATTCTAATAAGTATCTATGGATTACAGTACTTAAAAAATAAACCAAACACTTATGAAAAGGAAGTTTCAATCAGATAATTAAAAACGCATCATTTCAACAATACATCGCAAAGTGAGCCATTCATTTCCGTAAATGATAAGCATCAAATTAAAGGAGGTTTAGCATGAAACGGGACAATAGTGTAATTGCTTTTCGTACTTCAAATAAACAATTCAAAGTTTCTCATTATGATGCTTGGAAATATGAATCTATTTATAAATATCGACCGCTATTTTCATACAAAAAGCTTTTTCGTATCTTTTTTAAAATATAAAACGGTTATAGTATTGGATACAAACTTTCTCAATATCATACCTATAGACTTCATTCCTGACAATTGTTAACATTTAATTAATCTGTTGGATTAGAACCCCTTCTTACGACCTGCAAGTTACTTGCAGGTCTTTTTTCAAATTTCCCTATCACACATTTCATAACAAATAAAAACTCAGCACATATATAAAACGAATTCATAATAGCTAATTTTTTCTCAATACACAAAATCCATTTCATTTGTTACGATAAAAATACTCCAGATGAGTTACTGCCCATCAACATTATCTAGTTAAAGAGACCTACCCGCGGAAAGTAGGTCTCTTCGACTTTTTTTAAATCATTCTTGCAACCTTACCTTTTTATTTGGGCGTATTTACCAAGGTTCTTCCTAACAAATTCATGTTAAGATTACTTGGTTAAGTCCAATACACTCGACTATTCTTTATGAATCCCCGCTTCTTCCCTTGCGGGGATTCATTTACTATACTGGCATTTCAATTTATCTAATAGATTGTTTTACCTATCAACTGGATATTATGTAACTGATGCTTTTGGCAGCATAATTTTTCCCCAATTAATCCTCTTCCTTTTTATTCTTCTTAAAATCCTGTCTCCTACTTTACATTTAACATATAACAATATATTTTATTAATATCTTTGTTTATTATTTTTGGGAGGAAAAATATTGATTAACGCAATAGGTCTTGCTTTTATTCTGTCTAATAAACTCGAAAAGAAGAAAAAAGTTTATCTTAATGATAGATTTACATTAATAGACATTATTGAATCTAAAGATGTATATGATTCTGAAGGTAACCCACTAGTAGAGCTAACATGTAAGTATAGTATTTATTTGGATGAAAAATACTACTGTAAATCTCTCGAAGACTACACTGGGCAAGTATTCCCTTTCCTAAGTTCAAAAGTAGGAAAAGGTCTTGTTAGAAATTTAAATTATAATTTTTCATATATTGATATATACGATAAAAAACCACCGGTTAAAGAGATAAGAAGACTTATGGAGCAAGTAATAAATTACAAATAACATTTCTCATGTTCTGATTGAAGGTTCTCTTTACAATCAAGGGGGATTCCACCAGTCCCCTGTTTTTCATAGACTAATTATTAGCCTTTATCTCGACATGTTAATTCAGCTAAAAATTCTTCTAACGAATCACTGTGTAAAAGTGGTTCCCACTCTCCCATACCATGCTCAGCTGTATATACTGGAAAATTGGCATCCTTTACATCAACAAAGAATGGATCTCCCATTAACTCTTCATATCCAATAACAAACCAACTTTCTTTCCAATCTCCTTCTTCGTTCCCAACGAAAGATTCATTATTAGGCCCTATACTATATCCTAATTGCCCTTCTTCAAACTCATCTCTGGAGAATATATAGATCGGCAGCATTTCTTCCGTAATATCTAAAATTTCCACTTCATTCGTTTCTAATCGTTCAAGCATACATAATACTTTATTAATCTCATCCTTATAGCGCATCCAATTATTCTCCTTCTTTATTTTTAACAATTTTTAGGCATTTGTATATACTATAAAAAATACCTTTTATCTGGGGGGAAGACACATGAATACGGGACCACAAGAACAAATCGAAGAAGCTCGCGAAACATATGTTGGCCGATTATTCCTACTTGGAGGTTCAGCTCTGTTTTTAATTGGTGGTATTATTTCAGCAGTTGCGGCTTATAAAACATATTTCCGTTTGTTAAACACGCCACCATCGCAATAAGTCCATTTCCTTTCCATAGTCGATAATACGTATTGAGCGGCTTTTGTATATCAGCCGTTCTGATAGCAGCTTTACATTAGCGTTCTGTTGTATGAACATTGACCGAAGGGATCGTTCAGATCATTATAATTTGACTGCCATCCCTCCACTATATATTTAGTACTTATTTTATCGTTCCCCTTTGACTTGGGAGTTCTGTCATTCATTATGGGATAAGCGGTACGGACAATGACTAAGGCATAGAATGTCTACCCTACATAGCAAATAAAAATGTAAACGCGACGTACAGTAGACGTTCTGCTACTTAGTCACTTCTCATTGTCTAGCGGGTTAAGGTTTCCGTATAGTTGCCGAAAAGAACTCGGAAAGGAATTGCACTGCCGACATATCCTTAATTACTTGTAATGCTAAATCTCCTCCTGCATTTCAACAGCATATTTCAGCTTCTGTAACATATACCCGATGCCTTTACATCCTTCTAATGGATAAGAAATGATTTCTTCTGAATATAGTTTTGTCACCACTTTTTTATGTTTCTTTCCTGCAAGTAGGACAATTTCATCAAACTCTAGTAATCCTTTATCAACCATTTGTTTTTTTAGTTGTTCTATACTAATAATCTCATTACTTTTCGAATTAAAAGCAAGATCATAGTTTTCTTTCACAATATCAGTTGGAAGTAAAAATCCATGTTTCGCCGATAAAATAACCCAATGTGTGAAAAATTGAGAAGCATATGCTTGGCATGCTTTTCCAAACGGACTGATGTATACATCCTTTGCTTCTGTTGGCCCCTTATCAGGGTACTTATCCCAAATCTTCTTTTTCCCACATGGAATAATACATAATCTTTTCATTGTTACCTTCTACCTCACTTCAAACGTGATCACAAAAGTTCTATTCATCTGTAATTTGTATTCTCATACACTAAAAATCCTTGTATATCCTTGAATAATAAGATCATAGCATCTTTATTTGATGTTTAAAAATATGGAATTCCCCTTTTCTTCATATTCACCTTTTATGTTTCCTACTCCTAAAACGCTCCATCCTTCTTCACTTTTAATCGGTTTTTCACTTATTACGAAGTGCACCTGTTCAATATCTTGAATCCTTTCTTTAAAGTAAGATATGATCGGCTGTTGAATCATGTATTGCTTATTATGAATGCGTAGACCTAAAAAATCTCTATGTAATAATTTATTTCCATCCAAAATAAGATTCATCGGATTTAACATATCGACTTGCATATTTCCCCTTATGAAAAGGTGATAACCTTCTTGATGATGAAACGCTCTAAATTCTATTTCTCTCTGCTTTTTGACCAATTTTATAATCTCTTTCGTTTCTGCCTCTATTTTTATTTCATCTATTTGTATTTGATCTATCTCAATTTCTATACTCTGTTTAAAAAAATCATATAACGATTGCTTTGTTTTTAAAAAACGTGTTTTCCAATCTGGAGCTACTTCATCTAACAATAAACATTGAATCATTCCTGAACTATAACAACTTCTTCTTATATTGGAAGCAACATCATACGTATCAAGAATTAAGCTACTATATTTTTGCAAAGTATTTTGATAGGAGCTTGTACCTACCTTGGAATAGGCTTTCATTTCAACATACCAAGCTGGCCCTTCTACACTTTCAACCATATATTCATACTGCATGAATTCACAATTCATCATACCGTTTCTTTTTTCTCGAAAATGAATGAATTGATGTATATTTCGTCTCTTATCAAGATCATTATCACTATGAATAGCGTTATATAGGCAACGTCTCTCCCTAGTTCTTAATTCAATATTTTCCTCTACCATCGGATATTGAAATCCCATAAATTCATTAGGAAACCTGCCTTCACCCAATAAAAACTGATATCCGTGAAAAAGTTCATGTGCCAAAAGAGAATATATACTTTCATAATCACTATATCTTTCTAAATTTACGATCGCGGTTGGATAGTCTTCATATAATATGAAAGTATCCCCTACAAACTGTTCATTCCAATCTAATTTTATAAATTCATTCTTCTCTGCTGTCGAAAACATAGGATGATGAAATACATACACATGTTGTTTATTGTAAAGTGCAAATGCAACTTGTTTAAAATCAGGCCATATTTCATTTAATCTCTCTGCACTTATATCACGATTTATTCGTTCTAACAAACCTTTCATTACACATATCCCCCCAATATAATGAATACTTCACCTTTCTCCAGTAAATTGATAAACGCTTTGCTCATATAAAAAAACAAGCGATACTTTGAAGATCAATAGACTTCTATCAGAAACATAATCCCTTCTTCTAACAAAAATTAGAGATTATGTTTTTGATAGATTTTGAACAGTCCCTCTAGCTTTTAACTTAATTCTTCCATTACATGTATGACGAATTCAGAGATATTTTTTATAGTTTGTTCAGAGAAATCAAAATGAACACCTGTACTCTGGTAGATATCCGCAATCGATGCATTCCAATCCATACTTGCCCCTTGTTTAAATAAGGCGATTGCTTTCGCTGGATCCTCACGATAGATTTGAAACAGTTGTAACGCTCCTAGCTGTGATATTGCATACTCTATTTTATAAAAAGGATACTGAAAATAATGAAAAGACTCAATCCAACTTGCTCCAATTTCTGCTTCAAAACCTGTAATATCAACTGATGAATACCGAAATCTTTTGCTGATTTCAAGATATTTTGCATCCCGTTCTTCGGGTGAATGGTTTGGGTTCGTATAGAGCCAATGTTGAAATAGGTCACCTGAAAGCGGAGAAATTAACAAAGAGAATGCACGATGCATTTGTTCCCTTTGTGCTTTCTTACATTCATTATCTTCAGGATAAAATATATTAAGCTTATCCATTAAAAAGAGTTCTAGACTATGGGAATACAGCTCAGCTACTTCTTCACGAAGATATCGTTCTTGCATACCACTCTCATTCGCAAACTGTTTGTAGAAATGGATGGCATGACCAACTTCATGTATAAGAGCATTAATCGCATGAAACGATGGGCTAAAGTTGGCATAAATGAATACATTCTTTGTTTTCGGTAAAGTAAAACAAGCACCTCCTGGGGCCTTATTCTTTCGCTCCTCTACATCTATCAACTCTTGCCCACGAATATGTTGAAATCTCTCCTCAAAATATGAATCGGTCTTACCTAACATGTTTTCGACTCCATCCAGCAAATCAACAAAATTGTTGAATGGAGATGTTTGTAATGTACAGGGGCTGATATCCCACGGACAATACTTTTCTATATCAAGTTCTGTTTTAAAGAGTTTCGCTACATGTTTCCATACCGGGATAACATGTTTTTCAACAGACTCATGAAATGTATAACAATCTTGAATGTTGTATTCTCTATTTTTTAGTTTAAATATATAATCACGGTAATTACTAAATCCCGCATTCAATGCCATTTGATGACGTAATTGTACTAGTTCATTCATAATACTATCTACAGCGTGCTTTACATGCGTATGCGACTCAGATAAAGCACGCCATGCGCGTTCACGAATCTCCCTATCTGGACTATCTAACTTTGCTTTTATGTACGGATAAGATTTTGTTTCCCCATCCCAATCAATCGTTATACTAGCCATAATTTCTTTATATTTCGTTATTAACTCCTGCTCCTTCACAGTAAGCAAAACATTGTCTTCATGAAACATCTTATTTTTTTCTAACCTTACTTTGCGCATATAACCATATTTTTCATCTTCCAATAATTTGGCGAACGGACAATTACTAAATTTTTTGTCAAACTCAGCAGTATATTTTGTAAGAAGTGGCTGAATATTAGTTTGATAATATAAATATAAGTCGCGTTTATGTATGTTTTTCGTATCTCTATAAAAATCGATTAGACGACTCGTTATTACTTCTTCCACTTCAGCGCTTAAACGTCGTTCCTCAACTAGCCACTTCTTTAATTCAGAAATGGAACAAATGTCTTGATCAAGAAGTGCTTGTAGTCTATCTTTCAATTTTTTTGCATCATAATAATCGTTTTCTTCATTATACTTTTCCAATCCTGAAATATTAGCCATAACATTCCTCCTTAACTTTGCTTTAAGTATTTAGACTCATGTGTCACAGACAAGTCTAAATTTACTTATAGTGTTTTAACCGCTCGCTGTTCACCATGTTGTTATATACTTCTACGCGAATAAAAACATTCGACATGAAACATAAAACCCCTCTAAAAATAAGGATCTGTTATCGTTTATTGTTGATTTATAATGAAAAGAAAACGTTGTTGACGAAAAACTGGGATATATCAAAAAGACATGTTTTTCAAAGGAGTGTTCTTTGATTGTTCATAAAATCTGTAAATTTAGCTATCCGATTTCTTCTAGAGTTATGTGCCCTTGCATCATTAAGTTATTGGGGCTTTCAAGTTGGAGAAAGTGTGTATACAAAATTTATTTTTGGTATTGGCTCACCACTACTTTTTGCAATATTATGGGGGACTTTTATTGCACCTAAAGCATCGTTGAAATTGCCAGAACCGTACAGATTTATTCTGGAATTCATTATCTTCGGAGTTGCCTCATCCGCTCTGTATGTTGTTGATAAAACAATCTTAGCCATTATTCTTGGAATGGTATTTATAATTAACCGCCTTTTAATTATTACTTGGAAACAATAATTAGAAATATTAACTAACTTAGCACAAGTAATAGGTTGCATCACACATTCCTTCTCGTTTTTTTAATAGGAAAATCAACAGTTAAGTTTAACAGAGCCAAAAATAAAAAAACTGTCAAAATTGACAGGTCCATCGAGATACAATATGAAAGCTTTTCTAACTTTCCATAACAAAAAGGCAAGCAGACTTTTCGACCGCTTGCCCTTTTTCTATTATCCAAACTTACTATATATTATAGAGCTTGGAATGTTTCTGTTAATACAGGAACGATTTGTTTTTTACGAGAAACAACACCTTTTAAAGTAGCAGTGTTGTTCTCTAATGTTACGTTGTATGCTTTCTCAACAGCGTTTGCTGCTTTACCGATAGCAAGACCAACAGAATCGTTAGTTAAGATATCAGTTACAACGAATAAGAATAAGTCTAGACCTTTTTCTTCTACTACTGCAGAGATTACTTTTTCTAATTCCGCTTGGTGTACAAGAACATCGTTTGTATCAACAGCGTTTACTTGTGCGATTTCAACTTTTGCATTGCCCATTTGGAATTCTTTTGCATCCAGGGAGATTAATTGTTCCATTGTTTTACCGCTTAAATCTGCACCAGCTTTTAACATTTCTAAGCCGTAGCTTTCTGCGTCAACACCAACGATTTCCGCTAATTCACGAGCTGCAGCTACGTCTTGTTCTGTACAAGTTGGAGATTTAAATAGTAAAGAATCTGAGATAATTGCGGATAACATTAAACCTGCAATCTCTTTACGAATTGTAACGCCGTTTTCTTTGTACATTTTGTTTAAGATTGTAGCTGTACAACCAACTGGCTCACAACGATAGTATATAGGATCGCTTGTCTCAAAGTTAGCAATACGGTGATGGTCAATAACTTCCAACACACGAACAGATTCGATATCGTTAGCACTTTGTTGACGTTCGTTATGGTCAACTAAAATAACATTGTCCACTTCGTTTGCAACTGTTTCAACAAAACGCGGTCCTTCTACTTTAAAATGATCTAACGCAAATTGAGTTTCACCGCTGATTTCACCTAAACGTACAGGATCAGCATTCATTCCTAATTCTTTTTTCAACTCTGCATAAGCAATCGCAGAACAAATTGCATCTGTATCTGGGTTTTTATGCCCGAAAACTAATACTTTTTCCATGTTTTCCACCTCTTCATGAAAAGGATATCTTAAAGAAGCAAATATGACAATATTTTAAACACATTTTTTATAAATAAAATCAAGTTTCTTTCATTTTTACACAAAAATACTACACTTCGCCTACATAAGAGGAAAAAAATATCAAAAGCATAATAAACTTATAAAAAAGCTATTTATTAAAAGGAGGCTTTCTAATATGCCTAGAATAAAACTTGAAAATAGTGTGGAGTTATACTATGAAGATCAAGGAAAAGGTAAGCCGATTCTTTTTATTCATGGTGTTTGGATGAGTAGTCGCTTTTTCCATAAACAAACCCCTTATTTCAGCGATAAATACCGTGCTATTTCTATTGATTTACGAGGGCACGGACGTTCTTCGCACATTGAAACTGGCCACACAATCACAAGCTATGCTCGTGATTTGCATACCTTTATAGAGGCTTTAGCGTTAAAAGATGTTACATTAGTAGGCTGGTCAATGGGAGCATTTGTTGTATGGGAATATATAAAACAATTTGGAGAACAAAATATACAGGGTTCGGTAATCGTAGATGAACTGGCATCAGATTTTAAATGGCCTGATTTTCCTATCGGTGCCTTTGATTTTCCAACGCTTATTCATTTAATGAGAGAGATTCAAACAAATCAAACTGAGTTTCTAAAAGGCTTTATTCCTCTTATGTTTAAAGAACCCCTTTCTCCAGAAGATTTAACCTGGATACTTGAAGAAGTCACAAAAGTTCCAGCATCCATTGCGAGCGCTATTTTATTTGATCAAACCGTTGTTGATTACCGTGAAGAATTAAAGACAATTACAAAACCAACCTTGCTTTGTTTTGGGAGAGAAGAAAAATTAATCCCAGTTGCTGCAGGAGAACATTTACACAAACATATTCATAATTCCCAACTCGTTATTTTTGAAAACAGCTGTCATTGCCCATTTTTAGAAGAAACCGACCATTTTAATCATGTGTTACATGCTTTTATTGAATCACTTTCATAATGTATTTTCCAAACAGTCTAATGTGTTGAAACTTAAAAAACTTATTTTCTAGCCAACACAAAAAGGCCATTCAAAATAATGAATGGCCTTTATTAATACTTCGCTTAAAAATAATTGAATTTTCAGAATAAAATACTTAAAAATGTGCTTGATACTATAAACTAAAATTTTATACTCTCATCAATTGGTACACTTTTTTTAGAAGTCTTAGCTTCCACCTCTTTACATCTCTCTTCCCAAAATTCAACACCTTCAATTCCTACTTTTTTAGGATTAAAGACAGGGTCTTTCCCTTCTTTTTTCTGAGTTTCATAATCCCTAAATACTTTTAAAGCTGTCTTACTCAGCAGTAAAATCGCCAAAAGGTTAAGCCATGCCATACTGCCTATTCCTAAATCACCTAGATTCCACAAAAGAGAAGCTGATTCCACACTACCAATGTAAACCATAGTTAAAAATCCAATTTTCAAAACGGTTTTTAGCCATTTTAATTTAAATTTATGATCCAAGTAAGTAAGTGTAGTTTCTGCAATATAGTAATAAGCTAGTAAAGTAGTGAATGCGAAGAAAAAAATGGCGATAGAAACAAATAATGGACCGAAACCTGTAACTACAGTTTCAACAGCCTGTTGGGTATATATTGGGCCTGGCTCAATATTCCCCATCGTTTTCACAATTGCACCTTTTCCCTCAGGTATAACATTATACATACCGGTTATCAGAATCATAAGAGCTGTCGCTGTACATACAACAATTGTATCTATATACACAGAAAAAGCTTGGACTAGCCCTTGTTTAGCAGGGTGTGATACTTCAGCTGCTGCTGAACTATATGTTGCTTCTCCAACACCAGCAACATTTGAAAATACAGCCCTTTTTACTCCCCAAGCAATTGCCGCTCCAACAATTCCTCCAAACATTTCATTGATTCCAAATGCACTCGAGAAAATGAGAGCGAACATATTGGGAATTTCTGTCACATTTGCAATTAGAACGATACATGTCACTACGACATACCCGATTGCCATAAAAGGAACCAGAGTTTGAGAAACAATTGCAATTCTCTTTACTCCTCCAAATATAATCGCCGCTAGCAAAACAACTAAAAGGATACCTGTTATATACTTACTTACACCTGATGAATTTTCAAATCCAACCGCAATGCTACTTGATTGAATTCCTGGTAATAAAACGCCATATGAAATCGTAACGACAATGGCCACAACTACTGCGAACCATTTTGCCTTCAAGCCTTTTTCAATAAAGTATGGTGTACCCCCGCGGTATTCATTTCCTACTTTATTTTTGTATAATTGGGCAAGTGTTGATTCAATGAATGCGCTAGCTGCCCCTAGTAATGCCATAACCCACATCCAGAAAACAGCCCCTGGACCTCCAAAGGCAATCGCTGTCGCTACACCGGCAATATTTCCAATTCCAACACGCCCTGATAAAGCTAAACAAAATGCTTGAAATGAAGATATACCAGTCTCTGAACTCTTTCCTTCAAATAATAATTTGATCATCTCTTTAAAATACCGAATTTGTAAAAAGCGAGTAGCAATTGTGAAATACACACCTGCACCTAGCGCAAAAACAACTAATCCTATACTCCACACTTGTCCTACTAACCACTCTATTAACTTTTCCATCCCAATCCCCCTCATAATTGTGTTGAAAAAGATTTATATATTGCATGCTTAAAAACAAAACGGACAACTTCATCGTTCATTCAAGTTGTCCGTTAGCTTTCCTATTTGATCATTACTTTATATTCACCCAAACACTCTTTACTTCCGTGTAGTTATCCAGCGCATACGACCCTAGTTCGCGCCCAATTCCGGATTGCTTATAACCGCCAAATGGTGCTGCTGCGTTTTCTAAATTGTAATCATTAATCCAGACTGTTCCTGCCTTTAGTCTATTTGCTACTTGATGTCCAGTTTTAATATTTTGGGTCCATACGCCAGCAGCTAGCCCGTAGGTAGAATGATTTGCCCTTTTAATTACCTCCTCAGTCGAATCAAATGGCATGACTACAACGACTGGGCCAAATATTTCTTCCTTTGCAATTGTCATATCATCAGTAACATTTGTAAAAACCGTCGGCTGAACAAAGTAGCCTTTTTCAAATGCCTTTTCTCCGCCTGCTGCAACTGTTGCACCTTCAGCTTTTCCTTGTTCAATATAATGTAGTACACGCTCTTGCTGTTTTTTAGAGACAAGCGGTCCCATTTCTGTGTCTTTTTCCATACCTGCACCAAGCTTTACGTTATTCGCCATTTTCACAAGTTCTTCTACTACTCTCTCATAATGTTTCCGATGAACAAATACACGGGAACCTGCGCTGCAGTTTTGACCATGGTTATACATAATACCTTGGAATGCTCCAGGGATAGCTTCTGATAAATCAGCATCTTCTAAAATAATATTAGGAGACTTCCCACCAAGTTCTAACGTTACATGTTTGATCGTTTCAGCAGATTGACGCATAATATATTTCCCTGTAACTGTCGAACCTGTAAAAGCTACTTTATCAATATCATGATGATTTACAATTGCTGCCCCGGCTTCTTGCCCAAAACCTGGAACAAAGTTTACGACGCCCTTTGGAAAACCCGCTTCTTTAAAAAGCTCTGCTACATATAATAGAGATAGCGGTGTTTGCTCCGCCGGTTTTAACACAATCGTACACCCTGTCGCAAGAGCCGCTCCCATTTTCCAAGCAGACATGACTAATGGATAATTCCAAGGAATAATTTGACCAACAACACCAATCGGCTCATGACGTGTATAATTTAAATAATCTTTTGAAATAGGTATTGTTTGCCCTAAAATTTTTGTAGCCCAGCCAGCATAATAACGATAATTTTCCACTGTCGCTGGAATATCATCTTCAAGTGCAACTTGATATGGTTTACCATTATCCAGCGCTTCTAGCTGTGCTAGTTCTTCTTTATGTTCTTCGATTAAATCAGCTAGTTTGTATATAAGATGTGCTCTTTCAGCAGTAGTCATCTCAGCCCAGTGTCCCGCTTCAAAAGCCTGTCTTGCAGCTTTCACCGCTCTATCAACATCTTCAGCTTGCGCCTCACTTACAACAGCAAGAACTTCTTCCGTAGCTGGATTATACGTTTCAAATGTTTTCTCGCTAATAGAAGATACAAAGTCACCATTAATAAACAATTTGATTTCCTTATTTAAAAAATCTTTTACCCTTGGTTTCAATTCGATTTTTGTTGTTAACACGTTTTATACTCCCCTTTCATTATATAAAGTGAAACTTTAATCAGTGGGGGCTTCATCCCCCACTGCCCGCAAATAGTGGGATAAATGAATTCATTTTATACAGCTGAATTTGCAGTAATTTGTGATAAAATATCTTGCAGCTTTTGATCTTCTTCAGGTGTCAATCCTAAGCGCGGATAACGAGATGGTCCTCCAGCTTGCCCATTTAATTCCATCGCCCGCTTAACAATTTGCACATATTTTCCTGACCCTTCAAGGAATGCGCAAAGAGGCAAAATTCTATCATTCATTTCCCAAGCTTTTTCTAACTCACCATTTTGAAAGTACTCATACATTTGTGTAACAAGTCCTGGAACTATATTTCCTGCCACAGAAACCCAGCCTGTAGCTCCTACTAAATAGGATTCCATAACTAAATCCTCGGACCCACAAAAAACTTCAAAGGATCCTTTTCCCTTTCTCACCAAATCTCTCGCTTTACGGATATCTCCGCTCGATTCTTTAATATGAGTCACCCTCTCACATTCTTTCCCAATACGAAGCATGAGTTCTGTACTCATATCGACACCAGATGTAAACGGATTATTATAGAGCATAATTGGTATATTTACAGCATTTGAAATTTCTTTGAAATGAAAATAAATCTCTTCTTCTTTCGGTTTACAATAATAAGAGTTAATAATTAGTGCACAATCTGCACCGTTCACCTCTGCATGTTTTGTATATTCAATTGTTTCTTTCGTTGTTTCAGCAGCAGTCCCTACAATCACAGGGATGCGTCCATCTACCTCTTTTAATACAGTTTCAACCATCTTACATCTTTCTTCTTTAGATAAACTCACAAACTCTCCTGTACTTCCATTGATTATAATGCCAGCAACCTTTTGCTTAATAAAGTAGTTAACGTTTTGCTTTACTCCGTTCCAATCAACTTCTTGTAACTCATTCATCGGTGTAATTAATACTGGAAATGCCCCTTTTATACTTTGCATCATTATCTCTCCCTTTTAAAATTACAGTATTGTTTTTTCCTACTAGCAACCTTATTCTTCATATGCAGAATAAAAAGTAACCTCCACTCGTTTGCTCTTTCTGTTTTTACTTCGCATGTGGTAGAAAAGGCCCTGACCGTTTCTATGCATGACTAGATGCTCTCTCCCGCCTAAAAAGAGGGATTTTATGTCAGTTTTTTAATTGATGTATATATAGTTCAATGTATAATGACTATTTCAATAGAAACCCTACTGGAAAAGGATCGGTAGGATCTAATACAAATGTTTGCATGCCTGTAATAAATCCTCGGCTTGTGAACGTAAATGTGTACCCATTCTCTACCTTATTCGTTTCTTGCAGTGTTAAAAAACTATTAAAAATACTCTCATTTATAAATGGTCTTTCCCTGCATACATCTTTTTTAGAACGATAACTCAAATAGGAAACCATTGTTGATTCAAACCCAGGTGAACGAACGATATATTCGTTATCCTGAAAGGTAATTGTTTTTATACGATTCTCTTTTATTTGGGCAGCGTCTACTAAAACTACTCTTTTTATCGAAAGATTGGATGGAAGAGCTTCAAGCACCGCTTTTCCCCATCTCCTTAATTCAGAAATGTTTTCTATACGAATCTCTTTGAAAAATTCGTCCTTTTCAAACACAACATATAATTGATCAGCTTGTATAAGAGAGTACGGTATATTTTCGAATGCAGTACTCAATTGCAGGTTTTCTTCAACTACATAACATGGCTTACTTTCTAGTGAGACAGAAACTACTTCACTCTTTTCCATACTCGCAGTAACTGAAAATATACCGCAAAGCGTTTCAATTTTATATTGATTGGACTCTCTTTGTTTTAGCTGACCACTTTCTAGTAAAGTTGTTACCACAGCAACGATACCGCCATAATGAAAAGGAATGCTTCCCTCATGATTGAAAAATAATACAGCCGCATCCACTTCTTTATGGATTGATGGAACGACAACGCATCCTTTTAGACCTGCAAATCCACGTGGCTCATTTAATAAAAGCTGAATCTCATCTATCCATCCACAAGAAATTTGTTCATGTAAGTGGTCCAAACTCTGATAATACATAAATGGGACATCTTTAATGACACGGAACGCTTCACCGGCTACGTGTACATCTATTGCTGAATACATCTGTTGAATATTCATTTTGCGTCCTCCGTTTCATGTTCCATCGGCGGAATAAGCAGAAAGCCTTCTTTCAGTGGATCTTCTTCGTGATAAATGAATCTATGCATCCCCATGAGCCAAGCTGAACCTGTAATTTTTGTGACTACAGCCTCTATGTTCTCTACATATGTTGTCTCTAATACACATCCTTTAAATAATGATCCAACAATACTTTCATGAATAAATTCTTCCTGAATCGAAATTTTTTTGTTTGCATATAACACAGCTAATTTTGCCGATGTACCAGTACCACATGGAGAACGATCGATTCCTCCAGGGGGAACAACAACTGTATTTTTCACATTTGCTTTTTCATGAGTAGAATCCGTATAAAACTCAATATGAGTTAATCCTTTTATAAATGGATATTGCGGGTGAATAACCTCAAATTTTTCATTAATCGTATTTCTTATATGAATTGCTGTTTCGATTATTTGAGAAGCATTTTCTGGTACTAAATCTAATCCAACTAATTTTGCATCTATAATGGCGTAAAAGTTCCCGCCATATGCAATATCAGCATCTATATATCCAATTCCCTCAGCATTCACACAAACACGCTTTAACAAGAACGCTGGAATGTTACAAAAAGATACTTCTTTTGCCTTTCCATTTTCAACAGAAATATCCACCTCAACAAATCCAGCTGGTGTATCTAATTTTAATGACGTTACTGGCTCATAGACAGGGATTAAACCAGATTCAACTAAAGCAGTACATACCCCGATCGTATCATGCCCGCACATTGGCAAATATCCGCCTGTCTCTATGTATATAACACCTATATCCGCTTCTGGATGGCATGGATCTGTTAACAACGCCCCAGACATCACATCATGTCCACGCGGTTCGTTCATTAAAAATTGACGTATCCAGTCATACTCCGTTTTCATATGAAGCATTTTTTCCGCCATTGTTGTTCCTACCAGCTTTGGCAGACCGCTGATTAACGTTCTTGTTGGATTCCCTCCTGTATGCGTATCAATTGTTGTAAAAACTCTTTGTGACCTCATCCGTTTAGCACCCTTTCTGTAAAACGATTAAAACGAAGCGGTTCAATAGGGATTGATGTTTCCTTTTCATTTATGAATTCTTCGACAATTTTCCCTGTAACTGCTGCGAGACTAATTCCATCGCCCTCATGACCTGCTGCAATATAATAATTCGGAAGGTGATCCACTCGTGAAATAATTGGTAAATGGTCTTCTGTCCACGGGCGTAGTCCTGCATAGGAACGAATCACCATCATATCTGCCATTTTCGGGTAAAAGCGAATGGCACGATTCGCGATACATTTGATGACTTCATTATTTATTTTTGTATGGAATCCAACAAACTCTCTACTGCTTCCAATTAAAAAATTTTGGCTTTCAGTTGGCTCAAAAACAAGAGCTACTCCGTACTTTTCAGTCAATGAGTCGACCCTACGTTTCCCTCCAAATTTAGAAATTAAATAGCCGAATTCCATCACTTTTCGAGCCCCTACATGTTGCTGCCTTGAAGCAACAATAATATGCCCCTTTCTCGGCTTAATTGGTATAGAAAGGTCCAACATCTCTCCAATTTTAGGTGCCCATACTCCAGCAGCATTGACAACGTGATCTGCCGTAAACATTCCATTTGTTGTTTCTATAAGAAATGAACCATTTGTTTCTTTCTTCATTCCTTTTACTTCTGTCTGTTTGAAAGCCTTCGTTCCGAACTTTTTCGCCTCTTCAAGAAGTGAAAAAGCAAGAAGATATGGATTTACAGTGGAATCAGTTGCGCATTCTAGTCCGCCTAACAAGTCATCAGCAAAAAATGGTGACTCTTCTCTTATATCTTGCCGATCAAGCATCCGAAATGGTAATCCTGCTTCTTTTTGACGATTCACCCATTTTTGCGCAGCTTCCATCTCCTCCTCTGACTCGCAGACAAGAATGCTTCCTGGTGCTCGATATTCAAAAGGATGCTCTAATTCTTTACTCAGTTCCGTTACTAAATTTTGACTAAACAACGACATTTGACTATCAAAGCCTGGGTCTTTATCAATGGCTAAAATATTGCCGTCACATCGTGAAGATGTACCGCTTACAAACTCTCCCTTTTCAATGATTGTTACATCTCTTCCGTATTTTGAAGCGTAATAAGCAATCGAACAGCCGATAATTCCACCGCCAATTATTAAAACATCACAATGCCTCATAACGTATACCTCCTTTCTTTAAAATCGCTCATTTTTTATTTATGCAATTGATATGCCAACTAAAATAAACTTTTTCATCGTAAGAAATACTGTATATTCTCACTGACGTTACAATAAAAAAACGTGTATTACGATTTGTTTTCTGAGTAAGTGTAAAAAAAATTTGAATAATAAATAAATAGGTGTATTATATTTTTAGCAGTGTTAATAAATTTTTACATTCTAGGAGGACGTTATGACATTTTCATTGCCTTCAATAAAAGAAGCGGTACAACATTTTCTCACGGATACAACGTTTGATACGAATCACATAGAAGAAAAAAATAACGAGTTTTATTACCATGGACTTCCTTGCCAAGTCGTACATGAACAAGATTCATTCTCTGCCTTAATTGAAGCATTTTCTAATCATGCGGCAGTTGTTATTCTCGATACAAATCATAGTCCTGTATGCTGCATAACCGCTGCACAGATGATTCACTTTCTCCAAAATGCCTATAAACAATTACAAGCGTTTTATGAAACTGTCATTCAAACAACGGATTCTTCAGTCACTGTCATCGATGATCGTGAACGTGTCCGCACATGGACAGAAGGCGCTGAAAAAATCTTTTCAGTTAAGCATCAAGATATAATTGGACAACCTATTACTCATTTTTTCGATTATAAAAATCTAGAAATCTTGCAATCACTACATGAAGGAAAAAGTATTGTAGCCAAATACCATCAACCTCGTTCGGATTTATTTGTTTTAATTAATTCAAATCCTGTTTATTGTGATGATCAAATTATTGGTGCAGTCGTTTCTGAAACAGATGTCACAAACCAAGTTGTGTTGAATGAAAAGTTATTTAATATGTCTAGTGAAGTACACCGTTTAGAACAAGAAGTAGCAAAATATAAAGACGCATCCGATCCCTTTCAATCCATGAAAGGAAAAAGCTCTGTTATACAAAGAACGATTCATTTGGCTAGAAAAGTTTGTTCTGTAAAATCAACGGTTTTAATATTAGGTGAAAGTGGTGTTGGGAAAGAAATATTCGCGAAAGCAATTCACGAAGCAAGTGAAAAAGAAAATGCTCCGTTCATTTCCATTAACTGCGGTGCAATACCAGAAGCTTTATTTGAAAGTGAATTATTCGGGTATGAACGAGGCGCTTTTTCAGGCGCAAGCAGTAAAGGAAAAAAAGGAAAAATAGAACTTGCTAAAGGCGGTACTTTATTTCTTGATGAAATCGGTGAAATGCCGCTCGATATGCAAGTAAAACTTCTTCGTGTATTACAAGAGCGAAAGTATTATCGCGTCGGTGGGGAAAAAGAAATTAACATTGATTTTCGTATTATTGCAGCTACAAATCGTAATTTACAAGAATTAATGGCACAAGGAAAATTTCGTGAGGATTTATATTATCGGTTAAATGTAGTTAGTCTGAACATTCCACCATTAAGGGAAAGACGAGAGGATATTATCGAATTAACATATTCTTTTTTAAACGATTTTTCAATCAATTATAAACGGCCAATTTATGAACTACCTCCAGAAGTTATGCATGAACTCCTTCACCACAATTGGCCAGGGAATATTCGCGAGTTACGCAATGTCATAGAAAGGCTTGTTGTATTCGCAACAGATGGTGTAATAAAGCAAGAATATTTACCCTTTCATACAAACAGTGCTTCTCAAGAACTAACATCTCATTCGTCATTAGGCAGTAACAACACTATTTTGACCTTACAAGAAGAAATGGAACAACATGAGAAAAAAATACTCGAAAAAGCTTTGAGAATTTTGAATGGGAATAAACTAGAATGTGCGAAGCAACTTGGTGTTACAAGGGCTACCTTATATAATCGCTTAAAACGACTCGGCTTACATTAAGTTCTCTCCCTTCTCTATATTGGCATACTTTTTGCATTATATTTTTGTAAACCGAACTAGAGGAGGAATACAAATGTCTAACAAAGAGAACTTCATTGTTTGTCGTTGCGAAGAAGTTACATACGGTCAACTTCAATCTACAATTACTGAATATAATTGCTCGGCACGGGAATTAAAGCTAAGAACGAGAGCAGGAATGGGTTTTTGCGGAGGACGTACATGTAGAGTCGTAATAGACCGAATGATAGAAAGTACCAATCCTGGAACATCACCTCATGAGATTCCATTAAAATATCAACCACCAATACGGGCGGTAACTTTTGGAACAGTAGGTGAAAATCAATGACTAGAATTTTACATCATCCTATTCTAGGTGATTTAGACAACCAAAAACGTATTTCTTTCCAATTTGATGGACAGAAATATGAAGCGTATGAAAATGAAACCATCGCTGCTGCACTTTTGGCAAATGAAATAAGAACTTTGCGTATTCACGAAGATAGTGGCACACCTAGAGGGATTTATTGTAACATCGGACATTGTTCAGAATGCCGCGTAACAGTTAATCATCAAACAAATGTAAGAGCATGTTTAACGGTAGTAGAAAAAGATATGATTGTTGAAAGTGGCAAACAACATCCGAATATTATAAGAAAGATGGTTGAAAAGCGATGATTGATGTAATTGTAATTGGTGCGGGACCAGCAGGATTAGCAGGAGCAATCGCTTGTGCTAATTCTAGCCTCAAAGTAATTGTTGTTGATGAATTTATAAAGCCTGGTGGCCGATTATTAGGGCAACTCCATCAAGAGCCTACTGGCGAATGGTGGAACGGAATAAAAGAATCAGAACGCCTTCATCAAGAAGCAAAAGCACTTTCTGTTGATATTCGGTGTGGTGTATCCGTATATAATTTAGAAAAAGCTGAAGACCTTTGGTATGTACATACAAACATAGGTACGATAGAAGCTCCTTTTATATTACTAGCTACCGGGGCAGCTGAATACCCTATCCCACTTCCTGGATGGACTTTGCCCGGTGTCATGTCAATTGGCGCGGCTCAAGTTATGACGAATGTTCACAGAGTTCAAGTTGGCAAAAAAGGGATTATTATCGGCGCTAATATTTTATCATTTGCGATTTTAAACGAACTGCAATTAGCAGGCATTACTGTTGATCATATTGTACTCCCTGAAAAAAGTGATCTTAGTCAAAAAGCTGGTGAACCTGAGGAAGTTTTAAAATCACTATTGAACGCAGCTCACCTCGCTCCGTCAGCCCTACTTCGCATTGGAAGCCGCTTCATGAAAAAGGATTGGTTTAGAAAAATCGGTTTGAACTTTTATCCAAATAACGGCATAAAAGTAAACGGCACGCCTCTCCATCTTCGTAAAGCGGCGCTTGACATTATCGGAGCAGATAAGGTAGAAGGTGTTCGTGTGACCAGTATTGATGCGAAAGGTGACATTATTGTAGGATCAGAAGAAGTATATGAAGCAGATTTTGTTTGTATAGCGGGCGGCTTATATCCCCTGGCGGAGCTCGCAGCTGTTGCCGGCTGCCCTTTCCAGTACATCCCTGAACTTGGCGGACATGTGCCTCTCCATTCAGAGGCAATGGAAACCCCTCTTTCCGGATTATTTGTATCTGGAAATATTACAGGAATTGAAAGCGGAAAAATTGCTATGGCACAAGGAACTGTGGCTGGGCTTTCAATTACTAAACATGCTTGTGCAAAATCAAATTCAATCGACCAACAATTACAACAAGCAATTCAAAATGTTCACGTTATCCGCCAGCAAGCTGTCATTCAGTTTAATCCAAACATTGCAGCTGGCAGACAGAAAATGAATGAACTTTGGCGTAATTATTCTTCACATGATGTTAAACAAATTATATAGTTTATTAAAAATAAAGAGTGCCTAGCTTAGCTGGGCACCTTAATGAAAAGAACAGTATGTACTTCATGCTTCTTCTTACTCGTTATACATTTTTTGAGTAATGACTTGTATTATTCATATCTGGATTTTTAGATAAAAATAAGCCTATACCAAATAAAACTTTTACAACACCATCAGCTACTGCAATATATATAAATGGTGTTTCTGCTTGAATAAAACCAAACAATGCAATGATTACTAATGGACTTGAAAGATATATCATGCTCTTCCCATGTACGAGTGCAAATGGAATGAAATGAATACCTGTCGCAAGTAAAGCTCCTAGCCAAATCATACGATAGTCGTATGTTTCAAAGTATCTCCCTGAAATTAAACCCATAAGTACAAATAAAAGAACAATAGATAAGTTCGACACTTTAGATTGAAATGTAGACATAGGACCAAAGGAATATTTTTTCCTTACAGATTTGCTACCTAAAATAAATTTAAAACCGACAAAGTAGCCGACCAAAAAAACTATAGGATGAATAAAATATTTTCCGCCTACAACAGCTGATGCAATGATAGTAATTCCTACCCATATTAACCATATACCACAAATGCGTTTATTTAAAAACTGTAATGCCTCTCCCTCCTCATACCCTAATTTCTTTGCTAGCTTTTGTAACACTTTCATCATTCCCCTTATAAATTGTTGTATAATTCAGATCACTCTAATTATACAGTTATAACAGTGTCCCTACTAGTTTAATTTAACAAAATTATACAAACCACAAGTCATCCCTTAAACTCCCAACTTAACTCCATTACAACATGCACATAATAAAAAGAGCTGCTGAGATTACTCTCAACAGCTCTTTTTCACTACTCATCCGAATTATTAAAATTCGCTAGCGCGATAATACCTTCTTCATCATCTAATTCAAGCTGCAATCTTGCAGCAAATGGATTGACATTGTATGCTGTATCAAGCCATAAGCGGAGTGCTTCAATTAAGTTTGTTTGAATTAAAATTTGCCTGCGACCATTTACTTCTACTTCAGCAGAAAAACCATAGTCATCATCATACATCAGCTCAACTAAAACTGCTTCTGGACCAACTTGTCTCTTTTCAGCAATATATACACACAGTGCGTTTATAAGCTCTTGCTCGGAAATTTTTATCGTCTCCATGCTGCTTCTTCCGCCTGTTTCTTACGTTGATTTTTGAAATATTTAAATGCTCGAACCGCTAACATTACGATACCAGCCATTACTAACATATTTACCATAAACGCTAATATAGAACCAAGTGCTCCCATATTTGAGAATAAGCTTCCCATCAATAGACCACCAAGACCACCTAGTAATAAACCTTTCATAAAGCTTCCTTTATTACTTTTTGGTGCTGTATTCGTTGCTTTTGTTTTTGTGTCTGGAGTTGTTTTTTGTGCATTTACATTAGAATCTTTTTTGTTTAAATCCACTTTTGACTTTTGTCCTGAACTTGGTGAATATGATTTTTGACCAGATTTGTAACTTTTCGCTGCTGCATGATCTACGAAAACAAAGCTGCTAGCCCCAAAAACAACCATAAATGCAGTCATTACTGTAACCAGTTTTTTTAACATAGTGTACCAATTCTCCTTTTGCTATAGATATATGTGAAATCTATCTTTCTTTAAAGCAAGAATGATAGATTCATTTTAAAGATAAATAAAAAGTTCTTATGAACCTATTATATGAACTTTTTCAGAAATAAGCAAGTGTTATTTGTTCGTGACAATTTCATAACAAAGGAAAAATTAAACAAAATGGAATTGACTTTACACAAAACAAAACATATTATATGGTCATAAGAACTTTTTATAATTTTTGGAGGTGAAAAGATGGAAACATTTCATCTCACACGAAACGAAATGGCAACGCTCCTTCTTTCTCTAAGAGGATGGAATACAAAAAAGCCTCTTAGTATTTTACAAGAAGCTTGGGCAAAGTCTCATAAAAAAGATATTGAAAGCGGACAAAGTGTTACAGCTTTTATAACAACCGCACTCTCACCTATCTTTGAAAAACTGATAAAAATTGAAGACACAGATATTGGCTTTTCTTTAAATGAAATTGTTGCGCTTGGTAATCAAATTGAAAATACCAGTTTCTCTGTAACTGCTATGCAAAACTGGGTAAAACGAGATATAAAAGAAATGATTGGTTCTCCGCAAAAAGGAAAGAAATATTCGATTGAACAAGCAGCTTTACTATTCATCGTTGAAGATTTAAAAACAGCACTTGATTTTGAATCTATTCGTAAATTGTTAAGACTCATTGTAAATGACCCGGCAGATCGCAGTGACGATTTAATTAATCCCGTCCATCTATACGTCGCTTATTCTTCTTTATTTGAAGAGTTGAATCAAGGAGATTGCTTACAACTAAACGCGACTCATACCATTCATACGATTGAAAATATTGTAAAAGAAAAAGCAGATAAAATTGCAAGTCAGTTTGATCAAGTCAATAACGAGCAACGCGAAGCTATTCGTAACGCCATTATTATCGCAACACTTTCTGTACATACCGCATATGTACAAATGTTAGCAAAGCGTTATGTCTCCGCAACACTATTTTTACAAAATTTAGATGTGAAGCCATAAAAAAGAGGAGCGCAATGCGCTTCTCTTTTTTTGAACTTTTGTATTATAAATCATACATATATTCTCTCCGCGGTAAATGAACTCCTTCTTGCACATACTTTGCAGTCTATAGTATCAAAAATAACGGTTTCTATTTATGCAAATACGTGCCTCTCTTTATAGGTTCCTAAAATCTCCTTTTATCTTTTCTTCCCTCTTTAAACTTTGAAAGGGAGAAAATTCTGCCATTTCAACCATTTTCAAAGTAGTAAAATATCATCTAATATCACTTCATCAATTAAGCAAAAAAAATCGCCCACTGTTCATTCTTCTTATCTCTTTTAAAAGAAGCTTTGTAATACCAAGGCTATAAACTGAAATTTTTTCTTCTTTTATCTTCTGAAAAACAGCTCACTTACAAGATGAGAAAATTCTAATATACTTTTCATTCTATCTTCATTAAGCTTTCAGACCACTTTAATTTCTACGCTTTACTATAAGTAATACAAACACAAGGGAGATGATGAAGCTAAAATAAACTTTCAAATTTGTACGTTATGAGCGTTATGCGAATCTCATTTTTTCCAGTTATGAAAGAAACACAAATATATGGCAGGAGGTGAGAATATGAAGAAACAAAAAAAGAAGCGTACAAAATTCCGCTGGCTTATATGGGTAAGTATTATTTCTATCTCCTTGGCAATATTCCTGGGAACTCTCGGATTGCACATGGAAAGATGGCATCATGAAAAACGTGAGGCCTTTGCCGTGGAACATAGTGGACAAACTTCTTACTCTAAAGGCGAAAGACATCATATCAAACAAGAGAATTTCGAAAACGAGAAGCCTGTTCAACATTATGAAAAACATCATGGAAAGCATCATGAAGAAAAATTTGATGGGATTTTCCTTATCCTTTTAACAATTGAGTTAAGCTCCATTCTTTTAGGATGGTTTATTCTCAAAAAAGCAGAAGGCCAAATGATAAGAAAATGGATTGGTATCCTTCTTATTATCATTGGTGTATTACCACTTCTTCCCCTTTTCGCTGTCGTGGTATTTCCAATTTGGCTGTATAAAAAAAGAAAACAAAACTCGCTACAATCTACAACTGACTATACAATGGACAGCTATTTAGTCCTATCAAATAATAAAGCGGATATTCTTGATCAATGGGAAAGACAAATTCGTAAGGAGGAGAAATAAAAATGGGTATTTTTAAAAGAATTAAAAACATTGTAATCGCGGATGTGCATGAAACTTTAAATAAACTAGAAAATCCGGTAAGTATGTTAAAACAATACATACGAGAAACGGAGCAACAAGTGGCAAAATCACAACAAGCTTTATCTCAGCAGCTATTCTTAGAAAAAAAATATGAATCGCTTATTACAGAAACAGAGGCTGTTATTGCAAAAAGATCTCGTCAGGCTGAGCTTGCGGTATCTCGCAATGAAGATGATATGGCACAATTGGCACTTCAAGAAAAAATTACGCATGAGAAAAAGCTAGAAATGTATCAAGAACAGTACAATGTAGTAAAACAACAAACTTCAATCTTATATGAGCAAATTGATACACTACAAAAAGAATACCAAGAATTACAATATAAAGAACTCGTGCTTGTTTCTAGATTACATGTAGCACGTACAATGAAAGAAAACAATACAGCCATTGCATCTTTTCATACAGAAAATGCCGTGAAGGGTTTCGCAAGAGTAGAAAGTTTTATTCAAAAAGTAGAAGCTGAGGCCTCTGCAAGTAACTACTTTAATCAAATAAAGCCTATTTCTTATACACACGATACGGAAATTGAGCTAAAAGAAGCAGTACAAAAAGAACTAGAAAAATTAAAAGTACAGAAGTAAAAACTATTCGCTCGTTTCATTTTTTGAGACGAGCGAAAATTTTTTTACAACCATTCATAAAATAAATAAACAAGCAATCTATAAAGAATAAGTGTTTTTTCAAAAATCCACCCCCATTCTTTTATAAATTCTCGTATACTTAACATGTAAGGAATATTTTTTTCTCTTACTCCTAAAAAATCTCATATATAGAAGGTGCAACATGTTAGAAAGTTTTATTCATTCCGTATTACAATTTTTAGAAGGACTAGGCTACTGGGGCATTATGTTCGGGCTCATGATCGAGATTATCCCAAGTGAAATTGTTCTTGCTTATGCAGGATATTTAGTATCCACAGGAAGCATCTCATTTATAGGAGCTGTTGTATTTGGTACAATTGGTGGTGTTATTGCCCAAATCTTTATTTATTGGATTGGTCGATACGGTGGACGCCCTGTATTAGAGCGTTATGGTAAATACATTTTCATTCATAAAAAACAAATCGATGCTGCAGAAGCATGGTTTAATCGTTATGGAACTGGCGTTATTTTCACAGCACGTTTCATTCCAGTTGTTCGTCATGCCATTTCAATCCCTGCCGGAATTACAAAGATGTCATTTATACGATTTGTTAGCCTTACAGGACTTGCGATTATCCCATGGTCCATCATTTTTATCTATTTAGGTGAAAAACTAGGAGAAAATTGGGGTAATATCAATGATGTTGCTGGACCATATGTCAAATCATTTGCCATTGGCGGAATTATCCTTATTACTTTATACTTCGCTTTAAAAATATGGTTAAAGAAGCGAAAAAAACGTGCTTAAATTTAAAAAATATATACCTCAAATACTTTCGCTACAAGCTCATATTCAATTCAGAACTTGTAGCGTTTTTATTTTACATTGCTATTGAGATGAATTCGTATATTCATAATATGATAATTGACGTCCGTCATAATCCACATCTTTTATGTACTTAAATCCAACCTTTTCTAACACATTCTTCGATTTCTCATTCACAAGTTTAATTCTTGCTGATACTTTTTTGACTTTTAAATCCTGAAAAGCATATTGAATCGATGCATGGGCAGCTTCTGTAGCATATCCATTTCCCCAACACTTCGGATCAAGAAGATACATAATTTCCACGTCTTCTGTTCCATCCATATACCTTAAACCACAATGCCCTATCATTTCTCCCGTTATACGATTAAATAGGAACCATACTCCAAAACCATTCTTTTCCCAATGTGATATAAACTGTCCAACATATTGTTCAGCTTCTTTCCGTGACATACCTCTAGATACTGCAAGCCATTTACCAACTTCATTGTTTTTCACTATTTCATAGAATTCATCAATATCTTCTATGCTCGGTTTTCTCATAAAAAATCTTTTCGTATGAATTATATTTCCTTTCACATCTATAGACATATCATTTTCCCCTTTAGTCAAAATTTCATCTTATATCCTGGTAAATTATACTATATAATCCTTTTTCTTTGTATGCATCATTCCATTTAGCAAGAAAATAGTTATATACAAAGCGTGAACAACCAATTGTTTTATTGGTTAAAATAGATTCTTTACTTGCTAGTCGGTGTAGTGATTTCATAAAAAAGTTTGATTATTCCCCATAGGTTCTTATTCAACTAAAGCTCCCTGTTAGTTGAATGAGTAGTACTACTATATAAATTAATCATAATAATTTTTGAATTTGCCTATAATGATGAAGATCATGCTCTACTAACCCTAGAAAATAACTATGGAATGATATTTTGTCCTTTCCTAGAATAAAGTCCTGTGTCCATAACTCATCAGTTAAATCATTTATTGTTTTAATTAACCTTTTCCTAACTACTATAAATCGATTAATTATTTCACCCTTTGTTCTAATCTTACTATCAATTGATGCTTGATGGTTTATTAAATCGACATTTGGACTCTTTGGTAATTGAGTACCTTTAAGTAAATAGGGAATACGCTGATTCAAAACAAATTCATCCCAAGGTATCAGATGTCCAATTACCTCAGCAATAGTCCACTTATCTTTATCTATTTGTGCTCTCCATTTTTCCTCAGATAAGTGTATTAAACTTCTTACCCAGTCAATAGATTCCTCATAGTGACTTATTATTTCCTTCTTTTTTTCATACAACTACATCAACTCCATTAATTTATTATTCAATTATTTATTACCATTCAAAGTTAATGATCTAAATTCCTTCTCGTACTAACCTGTCCCGTTTATACCTTAAGAAAAAAATCTAAAATTACTTAGAATTCTTTAATTGGAATACGCAAAAAACAGACTATCGTACAAACGAAGTCTGTTTTTTGCGTACCGTATTTTATTTTTGTATATCTGCCCATTTCAAACTTGTCGCTGGACCAAATTGGTGCACATATAGATCTTTCACATACGGCTTTTGTAAATATGATAATCCATGTTGGAACACCGGTGCAATCACCGCATCATCAAGCAGCATTTTTTCCGCCTCATGCATTGCCTTCCAGCGTGCCTGTTCATCGTTTCCTAGTTCCGTTTTTATCTTTTTAATTAAAGTATCGTATTCCGGATTTGCATAACCTGTATTATTCACACCACTTTCTGAAACGAAAACTTCTAAGTATGTCATTGGATCTGGATAATCCGGTAACCAACGAGATAACGACATTTCATATTCTTTCTTTTTCTCTAATGCTAGTTTTTGCGAATGAGGCTGCAATTTTATTTTTATCGTTAATCCTGGCAGGCTCTTCTCTAATTGTTCTTTAATATACTCTCCTACTTTTTTAAAGTTTTCTAAATCATAGTTTAACAGTTCTAATGTAACTTCATTTACTCCTGTCTCTTGCTTTGCTTTTTCCCAATATTCTTTCGCTTGTTTTACATTCGTTTTATTAAACTCCGCTCCAGTTTCTCTAAAGTCTTTCTTGTCTGGCCCTTTTAAAAATCCATTTGGCACATAGTAATTAGCAGGTACTGATCCATCATTTAAAAATGAAGTTGCAAGTCCCTTTTTATCAAACGCCATACTAAGCGCAAGGCGGGCATTTTTATTTTTAAGAATCGGTACATTTTCGTTAAAGCGGAAGAAATACATGACAGGATCGGTATATTGTTTTAATTCTTTATCGTTCTTGTATTTATCAACAAACTCTGTTGAAATTACAGCGCGATCAATCTTATCTGTTTGATATAAATTTACAACAGTGGAAATTTCTTTTACAATTTGATAATTTACTTCATCTAATCTCACTTCTTTTTTATCCCAATATTGATCGTTTTTCTTCATTGTAAAACTCGCTTCATGCTTCCATTCTGATAATGTAAATGGTCCATTGTACACCGTTTTATTTGCTTCTAAACCATATTTATCCCCTTGTTCTTTTGCATATTTTTCATTAATTGGGTAAAAAGATGGTAAACAAAGTAATTTAGTGAAGTAAGGTACGGGATGTTCTAATTCCACAACAAATGTTTTATCATCTTGTGCTTTCACTCCTAATTCTTCTAGTCCCATTTGCTTCTTATTAATCTTCTCTGCATTTTTCACATCATACATAATATAAGCATATTGGGAAGCTGTATCTGGATTAATAAGTTGCTTCCAAGCATATACAAAATCATGAGCTGTCACTGGATCTCCATTAGACCATTTTGCGTCACGCAAATGAAATGTATATGTTTTCCCATCTGTACTAACCTCATGCTTTTGTGCAGCTCCAGCAATCACTTCATCATTTTTTGATAATCTGAACAGCCCCTCCATCACATTATTTAATACGTTAAACGAAACAGCGTCTGTTACTTTTACTGAGTTTAATGACGGAATTTCACCAGTTTCTGTTAACTGTAATACTTTCTTCTCTTCTTTCGGTTTTGTAGTCGTTTTTTCTTTTCCACAACCAACTAAAAAGGAAGAAACAAGTAGAGTACTAACCAATGAAAAGCGAATGACCTTTTTCATTTAAAAACCCCCTATCTTTTCAATTAAGGCAAATAGCGACGAGCGCCTGCATATTCTTCTATATATCCCGGCGTGTCTATTGGAATGATTTCAACTGCCCTTTCTGCTTTTGGAGAGTGAATCATTTTCCCATCCCCAATATACATACCTACGTGATGAACACTTCCTTTCCCCTGATTATGAGCAAAGAAAATTAAATCACCTTTTTGTAAGTTTTCTTTATCAACCGCAATACCAGCTTTTGATTGTGGACCTGAATCACGAGGGATTGTAATACCATGCGATTTATAAATTGTATGTGTAAATCCAGAACAATCGAATCCAAAGCCACTTGTGCCAGCCCATATATATGCTAATCCTAAAAATTGCTTTCCAGCGTTCACTAAGTCATCACCTGTTGGAACAGGTATTTCATTTTGCGAAGCATAAACAGTACCATCTTTTTTCCGCAACCATGCCTTTTGGCCATTTGGTAGTAATACACGATACGAAATCGCATCTTCACTTAGTAGTGGTAAGCGTGTATTATAGCTCACTTCTAAAGACTTATTTTGATCAGAAGGGTTTATATATAAAATAGCTGTTGGTTTTGTAATCAACACGAATGGTTGATTCTTTTTATTGGCAAATTCTTGTGTGTACGTTAATTGTTTTGCAGGCATCCACCCAGGATACCCCTCATCATTTCTCGGCGTCGGTTGCCCATGCACCACTACTTTCACCCATTCACCTTGTTCCTCAACAACCGTTACTTCCTGACCTAGTAAAGCTTGCGTTTCTAGTTTATTTGTATTTGTTAACCAAAGTTTTTCATCAAGCGTCATTGATTTGGTCCATTTCCATAGATCAACAGGGTTTGTTGCACTTGGTGCATCAATTGGTCGAAGTAAATTTGGTCCAGTCCACAGCGTTGCAGCCGCAACGTCTATAAATGCTATATTCTCTTTTTTCTCTTCGGCATTTACTACCGATAGAGATGAAAAAATGAATAGTGTCGTTAAAAATACAGCCCCCATTTTTTTCATAAGCATCCCCCTTAAAAGATAGTTTGCTAAATGAATACATTCATTGAAAATAGTAAGCCTTCTAAGATTTTATATTCATTGCATGATGCAGGGTTACCTTTGGTCCGCTATAAGTAACTCCACTTGGTTCTTCCATTAACCATAATGGAGCATCAAGATCAAAATAGTGAATGTTCGGATGAGCAGTAGCTAAATGCGCGATAGCTGTAACGGAAAGCGAGGACTCCATCATGCTGCCAACCATACATTTCACACCAGCAGCTTCAGCAATATCAGCAATTTTCCACGCTTCTCGTATGCCACCGCATTTCATTAATTTAATATTTAACAAATCAGCATACTGACCTTGAACGAGCTTTAATGCATCCTGCGATGAAAAAACACTTTCATCTGCCATAATTGGTGTCTGTACATGATCTTTTACATACTTTAATCCCTCCCAATCTTTCGCATGAACGGGTTGCTCTACAAATTCAATATTTAAATTTCTATTCTCCATTTCTCGAATAATCGCAACAGCTTCTTTTGGTCCCCATCCTTGATTGGCATCTAATCGTAACGTAGTATCCTTTGGAACAATATTTCTAATTGCCTCAATCCGTTCTAAATCTAAATTTGCAGATTTACCAACTTTTATTTTCAACATGCGAAACCCTTTTTCTACGTGATTTTTTGCTTCTTTTGCCATTAATAAAGGCTCGTCAACACTTACTGTAATATCTGTTTGAATTTCTTTCTTTCCGCCTAATAACGCATACAATGGTATGTGATAAAACTGACAATACACATCATATAAGGCCATATCTACCGCTGCCTTGGCACTCGTATTCCCTACACAACTCGTTTGAATGTGTAACAACAATGTCTGAAGTTGCAGTATGTCTTTCCCAATTAATGCAGAACGAATTGGTCCCAAAATTGCTTCTTCAATCCCACCAGCAAAGTCGCCTGTAATAACTGGAGTCGCAGTCGCAGCTCCTTTCCCTACAATACCTTCATCTGTATGGATAAAAACATCAATACTTTCAATATCAGTTACAGTGCGCAACGCCGTTTTAAACGGTGTATGGAGTTTAATATAACGACGCTTCACTATTAAATCGGTAATTTTCATTTCATTCATCCTTTCTCTGTCCAATAAAAAAATCCAGCCATAAGAATGAATCTTACGGCTGGATTTTGTCTATGAATGTGTAGACAAAGCAGCGATTTGATTATATTTTTTTTGCGCATCTTTTAACGCTACAAGCAATGCTTTTTGAGATGATCCAAAATAACGATTTTTAATTTCTGTTACTAATTGCGGATCATTTATATTTTTATGTAGAAATAAATGCTTTACGAATTGAGCTGTTAATGAAATGGTTGCTGAACAATCCGCATCCATAATTTTCCCTGTATCCTTCTCAATAACAAATGCTACAAAATAACTTTTAAATTTTTCTGTAATTGGATTATTTTGAGGTGCTTTCGCATCCCCTACGATATAAATCGTATTAGAAGCGTACACATATATCTTCCTTTCTTATACGAGGATAACGGTTTTCTTAACAGTCGTATGAGCTGAGGACTCATCGTTCATTAAAAAATGTATCCGCTTACTGTAAGTATATATAATTGACAGAATTTTAACAATATTTATTTTGATATATATTCCATCACTAAATAACCAATCTCTAAAAATATATACTCCGCATGACTTACATACCCTGCACTTGAACTTCATGCAGCTATATACACAATTTCATTATTGATTTTTTAACCTTGCCGCATCATGTGTAAAAATAAAAGAATTGCTAACTTAACAAGACTAACTGATCGATGCACAAATTGCTCATTGTAACGATATGTAATTGCTCCTTGTATCATGACACTTATATTCCTGTTTATACTTTTCATTCGTTTTTCTATCTCTTATATAAAATCTGCTTTTTTCATATAGCTCCTTTTAAAAAATTATCCTACCTACAAACGTTCAGTTATGGTATACCTTTTTTCAAAAAGCATTTGGTCCAAAAAAGCAGTTAGCTATTCGCTAACTGCTTTCATTTCAACATTTCATATCTATTTAGGTAGTACAAATATAGTTTCATTCGGCTTAGAAAATTGATACTCTTTCCTCGCAAGCTTTAAAATTTCTTCTTCATTGTCCGTTAAATTTTCGACTTCACCCTTTAAATACCGTGAATCTTTTTTTAATGATAACAATTGCTTTTGCTGATTTTTAATCGTATCTCGCTTTGTTTGAATTATTTCTTCTTGTTTAGTAAGGATATAGTGAACATAAAAAGTTGCAGAAAAAATAAAAATAAAAGCTAAAATAAACCGCCTTATTTTCTTCTTATTTATAACTCGATATTCATTAGGCTGCGATTGATGTTGCGGTATATTAGGAACATTTACTTTCTTGAGTTTCCCCATGTTTTAAATCCCCCTAACCCATTTTATCTCACTGCCTCTCCTATGAGCTCTTACTAACTTAAATTCTCCTTTTCTAAAATAAGCTCCTCTATAAAAAAATCTCATAAATTAACCAATTAGAGATAGCTTTCGACGACATCTCTATATTTCAGATTAAAATTTTATTTTTTGTGCTGTAAAATCATACTTTATGCTGTTCCCTCCTCCAAATGTCAAATCACGCCTAGTACAATCTTCTCCACACATTACTCCTCCAATTGAATAGTTTAGTATAAATTGCTTATAAGGAAGGGAAATATATGCATTATCGCACATTAGGAAAAACAGGTATAACCGTTTCTGAAATTGGATTTGGCGCCTGGGCAATTGGCGGTGACGAATGGGGACCTGTAAATGATGAACATTCTATTACCGCAATGAAAAAGGCATTAGAATGCGGAATAAACTTTATTGATACCGCTGATGTATATGGTTTAGGGCATAGTGAAAAATTAGTCGCACAAGCAATAAAAGAGCATCGAAATGATATTATCCTTTCTACAAAGGGCGGATTAATTGGTCATCACTATGATCCTGACGGAGAACCTGTTTATAATACAGCCGAAAAAGTAATCGCCGTCTTTGAAACTAGCTTACTTCGCCTGCAAACAGATTATATTGATGTTTACTTTTGTCATATTTGGTGGGACAAAAAAGAAGAAACAGAAGCGTTCCTTCGCGCATTTGAAATATTAAAACGAGATGGGAAAGTAAGAGCTGTCGGTGTTTCTACACATGATTTACAATATATAAAAAACTTTAATAGAAACGATGAAATTGATGTTGTACAGCTCGACTATAATATACTAAATCGAAAGCCAGAAGAAGATATATTACCTTATTTACAAGAAAAAAATTTAGGAGCTGTCATACGTGGTCCATTAAAAATGGGAATATTAACAGGGAAGTTCACAAAGCAAACAACATTCCCTGATGGTGATTTACGTCAAGAATGGCCAAGAGAAATATGGTTTCAGGAAGATTTGCAAAAGGTAGAGAAACTAAGATTACTTTCTAGCGAAAACCGCAGTCTAGGGCAACTCGCACTTCGCTATGTGCTCTCACATCCAGCAGTATCTGTTGCAATTCCTGGTGCAAAAACCGAAATACAAGCGAAAGAAAATGCAACTGCTTCCATTCGCCCGCTCCTATCGGATAAAGAATTAACATATATAACAAAACTTTAAAACAAAACCAGCAGTTGTAAAAGCTTCACTGCTGGTTTTGTTCGATTCTTTTTCAAATAAAGAAGTTTACATAATAATATTATTTTAATAACATTCATCCGCTATCGATAATTCATTTTCCTAATACAAAAACGGTTCACTTTTAATAAGTTAATCGTTTTAGGAATTCATTTTTATAATTATTTATTTTTTCATTTTTCTGATTTAAACAAAAATATTTTTTTCTAAAACGCTACTAACTATACCATACGACCTTAGTGAACCATCATTCCTAAATGTGATAGCTCATTTTTTTAATACTAAAAACACTACTTCTAGATATGCTTTTTACATACATAAAGATAAAACACCTTTCTCCTTACATATGTAAAAAGCATTTGAATTGCACTCATTTATAGCTGATCTTCCTATTACATTAATCTATAACAATTTTGTTTTCTTCCTTTTCCTGTATCTTTTAATACATATGATTTTATTACAAGTGCTGTCAATGAATCCGTTAATGTTTTGTAAGATAAATTCGATAGTGCTAGTAAATCATTTGTATATAACATCCTATGTTTTTCTAATAATAATAGTACCAATCGTTCCGATGGCTTTAACGTTTCATCACTTTCTAGTATAAAATCCACATTTTTCATATACTAATTATTACTCCTTATATAAAAAAATAGTTTCAATTGATTATTTAATATAAAAATACTATACAATAAGATTAAAAATATACAGAAATAATATTAACCTTAGATGCTATTATACTATAACATACAGAAGAGCATTTCTCTAATTGAAAATGCTTTTCTACTTTTTCATCTTTCTTATATTAATATGGCTTCTATAGTCCCACGTTTATATACCTGTACTATACTTGAAATCGCTATTGTTATAGTCATTTTTAAATCCTTTAAAGTGTCTTCTCATAATTGTGCATATGCTAATCCATCTCGATGTAATTGAAATAGCCCAAAAAATGTTCCTTTATCCCCCACTGCTTTTCGATTACATTTTGTTTCATGATCAGCAATTGTGAGTGGAATCCAGTTTGGTATACCATTAGGATTTGAGGGTATAGTAAATACGAGGTGTTGTCCCATGTTAAAAAAAATAGGATTTGTTTTTCTGCTCTCATTCTTATTGTCAACAAATGTGTTCGCAGAAACAAATAAACAAATTGAAGTGTTTGATTGTCAAAAGGAAATAGTTATCCAAAAGCAATCTCCAAATGCAGAAATTCAAAAAGAAGCGATACAATATGCAAAATCAATTACTGGAGCATTTAAAAATATAAACGTTGTCCCTAAAACTGGACATATGGTAAAAATCCCTTTGTCTAAACCTGTGAGCATTACAAATCAATGGATACATACAACTATAGATGAAGTTCTTGTACTCCTTCCCCTTAACGAAAAACCCTATATTATGATTTATGATGATGAAAACAATCCACATTTTTATTATGTACAAGGTCATCCTGAACATTTATTAAAACATTTGAAAGTTATGTAATTACACAAAGAAAGATCCCATAGAGTATCATCTATAGGATCTTTTTCTAATCAACTGTAAATCAGGATTTTTTAATATTATTTTCATTTAAAAATTGTATAATCTGCCTTTTGTGATGATTATCATGGTCTATAAATTCTTTAATAATGTATAAAAGAGAATAAGGTATTCCTGTATGGGGACAATGAGATACTCCATTGGCAGTTAAATGTTCATTTAATTTGTCAAATGGCATCACACTAAGCTCTTTTACAAGTAGTTCCCTTTTATCTTTTGCTTCTTCAAGAAGTTTTATTGGGGATATACCTGATTTCGCATAATCAGATGCTATTTTATTATAAGTATCAAAATCAGGAAACTCCATACCCTTTCCCTCCCTCACCAATGGAAGTATTTTAGATAACAGATATTCATCCCAGTTCATAATATGAGATATTATCTCCCCAACAGTCCACTTCCCTTCAGATATTGGCGTAGTCCAAAATTCTTCTTCCATATCTTTCAATGTAATTAACCAAGATGAATATTCTTTGAAATTATTAATAATTTTATTTTCCCCCATTAATTCAATGCCTCATTTCAATAATAGATTTAGATAATTATACCATAAATCCAGATGGAATAAGAACAAGAGTTCGGTTTAAGAGTACAAAAACAAAATTAGATTATCAATTTTAGATTCAAATCACATACGATTTGAACCTTTTATTAAGGATGTAATTTATTTATAAAATAATTGGTAATTTATGCTATAATATTACAAAAGTTTCGGAGGGGAAAATGATGAAAGGAAATAAAAAAGAGATACAAACAAACGACAAAGCGATTCGTTATACACATATAGAAAAGGGTTCCAAAACGATTTGCTTTATGTTTTCAGGTTCAGGTTACAATTACGATAAACCCTTGTTTTATTATTCGACGATGGTAATGCTCCAAAACAAAATCGATATTGTCCATATCCATTACTCCTACGATGAGCAAACAATGAAAAAAACTATTGAAGAACTAACCAAAATAATGATGGATGATATTAATCCTGTGATTTTAGATGTTTTAAAAAATGGGCAATACAACAATTCGATTTTTTTAGGAAAATCACTCGGAACAATTCCAATTGCGAATGACTTAATGAAGAGAGATGAGTTCTTAAAGTCAAAAATGATTTTACTGACCCCTCTCATAAAGTCTGATTCGATTTTTGACTCAATCTTGAATAGCCATCATCAAGGGCTTTTAGTTATCGGGGATAAAGACCCTCATTACAATTCAAATCAAATTGACCAATTAAGTAAATCAAATTTAAAGATTGATGTTGTCCAAAATGCAAACCATTCCTTAGATGTTGAAGAATTTGAAACAACAAATTCAATTTTAGCTTTATCAAGGGTAATGGAAAAACTCCAAGAAACCGTTAGGACAAATTAGTGATAAACTGATATTATCAAAAGTTCACCAATTTAGGTGCTAATTTAATTGCTAAAATAAATGCAAAAGAGGTGCTAATTGCACCTCTTTTTAAATGGATATTTTTACCTAACCCGTTTTCATAAAAGAAGCCCTTCTTTTAAAGCACATCAAACTATTATTTCACCTGTCATATTCTTAATCATTTGCATGATAACTTCTGAAGAGTGATTCGCTGCAATTTTAGCGAAATTTTCATATGAAATAGTAGCTTCATCATCCGCACTATCAGAAATGCATCTAATTACAAGAAATGGTATATCATTCATAAAGGCAACATGTCCAATTGCGGACCCTTCCATTTCAGTACAGTGAGGCGCATATTCATTAAGTAACCTCTCTTTTTGTTTTGTATCTTCAACAAAGCATTCTCCACTTACGATTCTTCCCTCATGAACACTTATTTCTAAGTCACTAGCATGACATGCTTTTCGTGCAAGTTCTTTTAATTCCTCATTTGCAATAAATGTTTCTTGGAATGGAAACAAGTTCTTCATTTGATTTTTAGCCACATCATGATGTGTAACATTCGTAGAAATGACCAGGTCACCGACTTTAACGTCAGGATGTAAACCTCCCGCAACGCCTGTGTTAATTATACAATCCACTTCAAATTTATCTATTAAAATTTGTGCACACGAAGCTGCATTGACTTTCCCAATCCCACAGCGAGTGATAATAATCTCTTTGTCTTTAAAAATCCCTTTATAAAAAGGCATTTTTGCAATTGTGTATTCCTCATGAATATGTAGTTTTTCTAAAAGCAGGTCTATTTCAATTTGCATAGCGCCGATAATACCAATTCTATTCATATAACTAATTCCCCTCTCCCTGTTATATATGAGCAAGCATATTATGTAGTTCTTGATAATTTTCAGCTATCCATATCATTTCCTCTGCAAAACGCGTAGGCGGTACACTATGCTTATCCATATTTGCATGAATCCACCACTTACTTTCCATATACCATAGCATTTGAATCGCTCGAACAATCCCCCCCGTTGGAAAGCTTAATTCCGTGCGATATCCATTTAAAAAGGACGAAACAAGTTCAATATTGAGTTTCTTATCATCTAACGCACACGATATAACAGCACGAGCAACATCTAAATCTAAATAATCATAGCCCATTCGATCAAAATCAAGTATGGCCGATAAATTATCATTATCAAATAGTAAGTTATCAACCCACAAGTCCCGATGAACCCAACCTTGTATGCTTGTATGAAATACTTCTATAACTATAATTTTAGTCACTTCTTGTTGTAACTTAATAAAAGGGATGGTCTCTTCTTTTCCCAGCTTTTCTGCTTCTTTAATCATACTTTTCCAGTGAAGTAATTGTTCCTCTTGAGTTGGTAAAATAAAATGAGTAGTTTGTTCACTCATGAAAGAACCATCGTTTAGTAGTCTATGCATTTTACCTATCATTTGACCAAGATCATTCATTTGCTTTATATTTACTTTTCCCGGTTGAAGCGTTTGCCCTTTCTTATATTCCATCACTATAAATCTCTCATTAGATTTTGAAGTATGTAAAATATCATTCTCATAAGTTAACAGTCTCGGACATCGTACACCGCTCTTATGTAATCGTTGTTGCTGCTGTAATGCTTGTAATAAGAGATTTGGATTGTATAGCTTGTATCTATCTTTATTGTATTGTTTTAATAAATAGACTCCATCATCAGTTTCAATTTTCCACTTTAAATTTAACCACCCACGAATAATAGGTGTTGATTTTTGAACTTTAAATCTAAATAAATACTCACACTCTTCCTTTAAATCTTCAAAAATAACTGCAGCCTTTTCAGAGGAGATTGCCTCCATAGTATTTCATACCCCTTTATACCTTGATTTCATCAATTTTCATTTGAAAATTAACTTGCTATCTTTCTAACCCTCTCTGCCATAACTGATATTAAAAATTTTGGAAGTACAAGTTGCCTTCTTATTCTTTTAGGCTGTGTTATTAATCTATATAACCATTCTGTCCCAGTATCCCTCATAATCTTCGGCGCTCTTTTTACTGTACCAGAGAAAATATCAATCATTCCCCCTATGCCAATGGATAAAGGTACGTTTAACTTTTGAAGATTTTCATAAATAAACATTTCCTGTTTAGGTGATCCTAATCCCACTAATAATAAGTGTGGTTGAAATTGTTGAATTTGATCTTTAACCTCTTCTATCTCCTCATTATTTATAAAGCCATGCTGTCCTTTAAAAATAGCATGCGGGAAACGTGTCTTTAAATTTTCTAACGCTTTCTCATTACTTTCTGGTGCAGCACCAAAAAGAAACACACGGTATCCCTCTTGATTACAATACTCTATTAAATCATGAGCTAAGTCGGCACCTGTAACACGTTCTTTCAATCTTCCGTTCAAAATTTCAGAACCAAGTATAACACCTATTCCATCAGCCGTTATTAAATCAGCGGATAGTAAAATTTTCTTGAAACGTACAGATTCAGCTGAAGTCTGGTTAGCGCTCATTACAATTTCAGGATTCGCCGTAACGATAAACTTTGGTTTATTTCTCTTTTCAGTTAACCAGCCTTTTAATAGACTTATTACTTTGATATATTCTAAGCTGCAAAATGGTATACCCTTTATGTACTGTTGCTCCATTTCTTACATACACTTCCTCTATGTGTTCTTTTATAATAAAGTGAAACTTCCATCACCAATCGGGCTTTTACGGGATAAATGACTTAAACTTCCTCTTTCACAAATTGTAAATACTCATCAACATCCTTATTTATTTGAAACAATGCGTTCTTCCAAAACTCATTATCAGCAAGTTCGATGTGAAAGTATTGTTTCACCAACTCTTCAACTGAATGATTTCCAGTCTCAGACAAGAATTTGTATAATTTTTGAAAGAGTTTCTGAGTCTCGAACTTCTTTATATGTTTCTATTAATTGCTTAATAATTTCTATTTCTGTAGAAAGCATAGGATCGTTTGCTTTAGGATATAGTCTTTCCAATTCCCACCGAGTTGGATGATCGATGATTTGGTTCATTTTATATCCTCCTGTTTTTACAGATAGTTACAATAATGCATTCATTAGCTAATTATATATGAATCGAAATAATTTTCATATCTTTAAATATTCTAACTTCTACAAAACTTAGCTAGAAGTTATACAAACCTAGCACTCATTATAGATTATGAATGTGTTTCTTTTTACTTTTAATGTATAGATAGATTAAGCATGTTAATCCTACTGCTATTGGAATAGCAATTAATCCCCCAATAAAAGGGTATACCACAACACAGCATGTAAATGCTGTTACAGAAAAAATTTTTCCTATTCTATTCTTTATCAGCTTTATTCCCGCTGCAGTACCCACTATATATGTAACAATTCCTAATGAATTAGGGATTAGTACTATTTTATCTAAGCCAATGTGAAAAATAAAACTTATGAAAATCCCTGTTACTGCGATGAATCCTACTGTCATTAAAGCATGCGTCGGTGTATTACTTTTTTTATTCAAATAACCAAGATAATTAGGTGCAAACCCTTCTTTTCCTAGAGAATAACCAAGCCGACTCATACTTGCAACGAATGCATTCGTTGTACCTAAACAAATCATAAAAGCCACGAATCCAACTAACCATGAAGATTGGTCACCTAACGCGTTTTTTATAACGATTACAAGGGCAGTACTATTATCAGACTCTATAGAATATGATCCTGTCCCGATTACTGAAATGGCAATTCCAAAATATAAAACACCAATAATGACAATAGCAATCCCTGTAGAAAAAATAATATTTCTTTTTCTTGGAGATTTAAATTCAGGTGCTAAACTTGAAATGGCCTCCCACCCAAAGAAAGACCAAAATATTAATAATGAAGCATGTAAAATAGGTTGTAATTCATTTACTGAAACGTTCACGTTCATATTCTTCATTTCAATAGCAGGTATGGAGCAAACAATTGTTACGAGTAAGAGAAGAAAAGTTAAGACACCTATACATACTTGGAAGACTCCACCCATTCTGAACCCGAAGAAATTTGAGCAAATAGCTATACTTAATATAAGAATGGCTAGCACATATGCAAAATAAACAGGCAAATTGAAGACCTTAGCAATATACACCCCGCCTGTTAGAGACACGATAATTTGCCCAACACTTCCAGCAATAAAAAAACACCATCCTATTATAGCCCCAACATTTTTTCCAAAAGCTTTTTCAGAAAATGTTGCAATTCCACCTGCACTAGGATACTCAATAGACAAAAATGCAAAAGTAAACGCAAGCGGAATACTGAGAAAAATCATTAAGAACCAAGAAATAATAGCATTTCCCCCTGCTATACTCGCTGTCATACCTGGCAAAATAAGAATTCCTGATCCTAAAACAGCTCCCACATATAAAGCGGTACCCTTTCCAATAGAAATCGTTTCTTTAAAATCATTAGACATTCTAAGCACCTCCATTTATATTTAAATTATAGAAAGTTATCAATCTATTTTGTATTCAAAAATGAACATAAATTTCTTCGGAACTTTATATTATGAAGTTATTTTAGTTATTTATTTTCAGTTTCATAAAGGAGTATACGTTATGGATGCAATCGATAAAAAGATAATTTTACTTTTACAAGAAGATGCCAGAATGACAATTAAAGAAATGACTGAACATTTACATCTTAGTCGTCCGAGTGTTACCGAAAGAATAAAACGATTACATGATGCGGGAATAATCGAAAAATATACAGCACGTATTTCCCTAGATGCAGTTGATAAAGGAATTCAAGCGTTTTTAAGAATAGAGAACTTAAACATTCCATGTAAAAAATTCGAAGAAAAAGTATATAACGAACATAGAATACTTGAATGTCACCGAGTAACAGGAGAAAGTAGCTATTACTTAAGAGTAGCTGTGCAATCAATGAAAGAATTAGAATCATTAATCGATATTGTAATCCCCTTTGGTACAGTAAAAACCTCTATGATACTCTCCTCACCAATCCCTTACAGACCAATTATTGTAGAATAGACATAAGAAAGGAGTGGTCCTTATGACCACCCCTTTCTACTTTAAGTTTTTATCAAACTATGACTTTACTTGTTTATTTTCAAATTTCATTTACCCATTCAGGATGATCAATAACTGGATTACGGTTATGTTGATATTTTGTAAAAATGATTTCATCACTAGTAGCTACATGGCACTAAAAAAGGATTGATCCAAAAGATCAATCCTTTACTCTACTTCATTTAAGAAGAACAATGCTAAAACGCCCGGTCCTGTATGTGCACCAATTGCTGATCCAATTGTATTTATAATAAACACTTCACATCCAAATCTTTCAGTGATTAATGCTTTTAATGCATTCGCAGTTTCTAAATCATCACCGTGTGTAATGCCAATTGTTTGACCTTTAAGTTCTTTTCCTCGCTCTTCCATTATATCGACAATTCGGCCTAGAACTTTCTTTCTACCTCTTATTTTTTCGAGTGGTACAAGCTGGCCTTCATCAACATTTAAAATCGGCTTAATATTTAATAAACCTCCAATAAACCCAGCTACCTTACTTAAACGTCCGCCTCTTACTAAATACTGCAAGTCAGCTACAGTAAAGATATGCTCCATATGTTTTGTTAGAAAAGCAATACGGTTCAAGATTTCTTCTTTTGATGCACCATCTTTAGCCATTTTTGCTGCTTCTAGTACAACCCAACCTTGACCAAGTGAAGCACATTTCGTATTAATAATTTCTAAATCGAAATCTGCATATGTTTCTTGTACTTCTTCTTTAATAACAACTGAAGATTGATATGTACCAGAAAGCTCAGATGAGAAAGCTAAATATATACAAGGTGTACCTTGCTTTGCATATGTAATGAATTTTTCTTGGAATGTTTCTAATGATGGTAATGATGTTTTATATACTTCGCCTTCTCTCATTTTTTGCAACAATTGAACTGATTCTAATGTCACTCCATCTAAATACTCTGTTTCTGCCTCGTCATATACACGAAGTGGAATTAAATCTATATCATAAGCTTGCAGCAATTCTTTCGGTAAGTCAGCCGCACTATCCGTAATGATTTTAACGCTCATTTTTAAACCTCTATTCTGTTATAAGTATACTAAAATAAGAACATTTACCTTTAAATTATATACGTAAAACAAGAATGAAGAAAGAGAAAGTATTCTATATTCTATGCTCGAAATGTTCAGAAATTCATTTCAACTCAATAATTACTTTTGTAAATCTCCCGCAAATAAACACCCTTAAGTTCCATTACAATTCACATGCTTCTATATATAATATAGAATATCAGAGTTTTACAAGGGGGATAATGTTATGGGAATTCAATTTGCTACATTAGAAGATTTAGAGTGGATTAATGATCAATATACGTCTGTAGGATTTGTTCCGAGCGATTTAAAACAAGATAAAGTCGCAATTATTACATACAACGGCGAACAAGCTGGATTAGGACGTTTAGTTTATATTGATGAACAAACAATTGAAATGGGTGGTATTTACATACTTCCAAAATATAGAGGTTATAAATTAGCGGGAGAACTAGTTTCTTTTTTAGTCCAAACTGCAAAGCAATTACAGGTACCACATGTTTATTGTATCCCTTTTGAAGAACTTGAAGCTTTCTATAAAAAATATGGCTTTAAAGAAGTTCATGCTGCGCATGAAACTGTTCACCCAAATATTTTACATAAATACAATTGGTGTTTACAGGAATACGATAAGAATGTTTTATTATTTAAATTGTAATTACTTTCAAAGTCTTACTTCATTCTATACAAATTGCTTTTCCACAAACAAAGGCAGCATGCACAAATTGTACATGCTGCCTTTCAATCTATAAAATGAGATTCCTTTATATCCCTCACTATCTGTTTCATCAAATACATACACACGTAAAAATGTATTGAATTTCAAGTTTTTTAGCAGTGAACTTAATAGTCGCTGTATTTCCCTTTTCATCATATTCCGTTACTATGTATTCGTAACGCTTCCATTCAACATATTTCGAGAGAAAAACATAAAAAATATATCAAATTCTCCAAAAATCCACATAACAATTTCATCTTTCCATTAAAAAACGTTATAATAAATTGTAGCCTCTACGATTACGTTATAAAGGAGATTGAAATAATGGCTAAAATTAAAGTGTATCAAGCAAAAGAAGAAAGTATGGAAGCAGTAAAAAACATCATTGATGTTGAAGAACAAAACCCAACTGCTGATAATTTACAAAATCTATATGCATGTGTATTAGATACTGAGGATATGGCTTTGCCTGAATCATACATAGAAGAAGATATCTTAATTGATTCTATCGAAGTAATGGTTAACGCTTCTCAAAATAAATTAAGAGACCTAGGTACATACGATGTAATTGAAGTTCAAAATAAAGGCAAAAAAACACAAATTTTATTATTAGCAGACGAAGAATACGAAATTATCGAAGGTTAATTCGTATCGGTACATATGAAAAAGCTCCTTTCTAAATTTGAAAAGAGCTCTTTCTGTTTTTACTTCGCATGTGGCAAAAAAAAGCCCTGACCGCTTCTATGCATGACCAGATGCTCTCTCTCACCTAAAAAGAGGGGTTTTTATTTTGTGACGGAATTTGTGACCTTGCACCTATACTCGTTTATATTCTTTTACAATCGATTTCCCTTTTTGATTAAAACTAGTATGATATTCAACAACACTTATTTCACACCCAGGGCCAATAGTAACATTGTTTCCTCTTACTATTTCAGCTATTGTATGTTCTAAGTAGATGTCGTCCCCTTCAACAATTGATGTTTGAAGGTTACCAATGCGATTTGCAAAAGGAATAAATCTAGCCTTTTTTCGTACAGTAATCTTTTTCCCTCCTATTTCTCTCACTTTACTTCCTTCATAACGCAGTGCAATCTGAATATTTTCAGCATTTAAAAGCCCTTCACTTTCAAGGCCACCTGTTAATAAAAATTCTTCGACCTCAATGTCTCCTTTTACAGTCAATCCACCGTTAATATCCACAAAATTTCCAGACAGCTTACCATTCGCTTCAAACATTCCTCGAACTTTTGCTTTGTCAATGTGACAATCATTCTGTACTTTTGTATTACCGTACACTTTCACATATTCAGCGTGTAAACTTCCTTGCACTTCGCTATCTCCATACACAACATAGGCCTTTGCCTTCATATCACCATGGACATGACTTGCTCCGTATGCTTTAAACTCATTACAACTAACGTGATTAGAAATTGTTCCTTCTCCTCGAATCTTCACTTTATTATAAGCCCCGCCTGATGAACTGCCCGAGCCATTTAAAGTGAGACTATGCTGATTTTCCATATTCATTCCTCTCTCCCGCAAAAATTAAACTTGCTGAATTTCTTTTACTTTTGCATTTTTATCGACATGAAGTATCCCTGTATATTCAATAAGTCCAATCTCACAATTTGGCCCCACCGTAACATTGTTTCCTCTTACTGTATTGATTTGTACGTGGTCAATATCTATATTGTCGCCTTCTAATAATTCAGCTTCTAACTGCGATCCAAACATTGTTTTAAAAAGTCTACTAAATGCAGACAATCTCTGCCTTACTTTAATCGTTTGTCCACCTATCTCTTTCGCTCTACATGTACCATGAATATCAATATCAATTTCATCCGCACTCAGTAAACCGCCGATTGTAAATTGTCCTTGTGATGAAAAAACATCCACTTCGCAATTACCATCTATAGTCGCTTGCCCGCGAATCTTCAATTCTTCTCCAGTCAAAGTACCACCAATTGTCCCTTTACCAGAAATCTTCATAGTACTAGCACTTACATCTTTTGTTATGGTTGCTTTTCCATCGATTCGCATATTTTCAGTTTTTACTTTACCATCAACTTTACCAGAGCCACTAATTCTTGTACGCTCACTTTTTATATCGCCGTTTACATTGCCTGACCCGTTACATTCAAAATCATCACAGTCAATATGTCCATTAACAGTTCCTTTTCCGTTTAACTGCACTTTATGGAACTCTCCACCATTTGAAGAACCGTAACCATTTATAATTAAATTTTCTGTACGCATTATTTATCCTCCACTACATCAGTTTTGTTTTTAATGCTTCTGTATAATTCATGATTGTTGTACGTACGACTATCTTCGTTCCTTTTTCAAAAAATAAATCATCTACATTTGAAACTAAGAAACATGTAGAAATACCTAACTTACGAACTACAACTAATTCACCATTCTTTTGTTTGATGATTTCATAATGCTCACGCAGCACTTGTAAAATCATCTTACCCTCTTCTAAACTAATTTCTCCGGATTGAAGCAGTTCTTCTAAAATGTATACATAAAGAATATCAACAAATTGAAACTCTGCTGATTTATTCGTTTGTTCTATATAGAATTGTATAACCGGTTCTGAAGCAATCCCTTTACGTATTACATCTTCTTTTGTTAAGTAAATTTCTGTGACGCTTGGCGAAAACATATTTGCTAATTCATCAAGAGACAAATCCTCTTTCATCGTTTGAATTTTATCAATACGATCTAATATCTTTTCTTTCGGAAAAAATGTTTCTTGGCCCGTAAAAGTCGATTTCCTTACAAACCAATCTTCCGGTATTAAATTTTTTCTTTTCCACCTATATAACTGTCCATATGAAATACCAGTCAGTTCCAATAAATCCTTTTTTGAAATTAAATCCGTACTCAACTGTATAACACTCCTTCCTAATAATAATGTAACATAACACTGTTACGCAGTAAATAGGTATTTATAAAAATGTGCGTAACACTCTTCAAAATCGAACTTTGATTCCATACAAAAAAGGCCCTTTCAAATTTTATTAAAAATCGAAAGAACCCTTATTTATTAAGGTTTAAACCATATATTATAAAAATCAATCCAGCCCTGTGAATTAATCATTATATTTTGCACTTTTTCATGTGTACTTATGTGTTGTTTATTGCGATATAAAGGAATAATATGAATGTTACGTAACAATGTGTCCTCGATATCGCGTAACAGTGTGATTCGTTTCTCCAAACTAGATTCCATAAAATACGGCCGTAATTGTTCATTGAAATCAAGAAAACTATGTTGATGAATAAAGCTGTTTTTGGAAAGAAACATATACAGCAAACTACCTTCTGTCTGTTCGCTAATTGTAGCACTGTCATGAATAATATCTGCCTGCTGTATCGTTTTAACCTGTAATAATTCTTGTGCATCAAGAAATTTTATGCCAATGTTAATCCCATATTGGGCACATTCTTTTTGAATCCAATGTGCATCTTCGACGTGATCCCGTTCTTTAAATGTATATAAATATAATACTTCATTACTATAATCACTATTTTTAATAAGAATATGAATATCCTCTTCTAATTTTGGTATAGAGCCATTCGTTAATACTAAATTCTTCGCCACTTCACCACGCTCTCCCTCTAACTCTTCAACTATTTCATGACTATGAATAATTTTATATAATGCTTTTCGAAATGTAACATCTTGCATAGGGCCTTGTTTGTCAATATTTAACGTTATGTATGTTACATTAGATTCCAGTTTAGAAAGTTCTTTATAATGCTTTTCTATGTCATTATGTTGCGCTTTTACTAAAACATCATATGTATCTATACTTTGTGGCACATTCCATAATTCAATCCGATCCAGAAAGGGCCGTTCACGAAAATACAGATCATGGGCTTCTAATACAAAAATAGCATCATTATTTGCACACAGTTTAAACGGTCCCGTTCCAATTAAGTTGCATTCTTCATCTTCCATTACAATAGAACACTGTTCTGCACTTAAACCATATAAAAATAACTTATTTTCTGTATGCAAGTGAATTTCCACAATATATTCATCTACAATATGCATTCTTTCAATATGTTGTAACATCCACAAATGCGGATTATTCTCCTTATGTATAAACCTATTAAATGTATGAACAACATCATGAGCAGTAAATCGTCTCCCGTTATGAAATGGAACACCTTTACGTAAATAGAAAGTCCATACTTTTTGATTACCATTATATTCCCAGTGAAATGCGAGTCTCGGTTCTACTGTATTTGTGTCTTCGTTAACATATATAAGTGTGTCATAAACATGTTTCACCATATGACACTCCGAACGCATAGTAGCGTATACAGGATCCAAAGAAATACTGAGCTTCATTTCAACTTGTAAACGAAGTACATCTTTTCTGCCTTGAGAAGTCATTTCAATTTGATAACCAAATATGGAATCGATCCAATTTTGAAATTGCTGTTTCAATGAAGAGAAATAGGGGCTATACTGCTCAACAAATGCTTTTCCGCCTTTTACATCCCCTTGTTTCGTTATTTCTTTCCCCTTTTCTAAAATTAAAGAAATAGGATGTTTTCGAAACGATAACTTTGATCGATTCCCTCTCCCGCGGCCAGGGAACCAACAAATCCAATTCAGTTCTTCTAATTTTTTTATAATAAATTTACTATTACGATCCGTGCAAAACAATGTTTCTGATATATGTTGTAATGATATTTCTAATTTCTCTCCCTCTGTTCTCCCTTTTCCATACTGGAGCCACAGCTGTATGTATTGCTCCAAAATAATCATACGAATCCCCCTAAAAGATGAAAAATCCCGCTCTTTCATTCTACCCTTTTTCATTTCTTGCTTCCATCTTATGATTTCCATATAGAAAGGAGGAAATGAAGAATGAATCATCTTATAAAACGTTATAGTAAACCAATCTGGATTCGATTATTAGGAGAATTATTAATTCGGACAACTGAAGCCATGTTAGCAATTATTTTTATTGTACATGTTAATCACGTTCTAAAAGGTAATGTGTTTCTTACCATGCTTCTTTTTGGATTACAGCCACTTTCTGATATTGTATTTACGTTATTTGCTGGAGGGGTAACAGATCGCTACGGCAGAAAGAAAATTATGTTACTCGGATTGTTCTTTCAAGTAATTGCAATAAGCGGATTTGTTTTTGCTGAATCAGTCATATTCTTTGCTTTGCTATATGTTCTGAACGGTATTGGTCGTTCTTTATATATTCCTGCTCAGCGTGCCCAAATTGCTGATTTAACAAAACAAGAAAAACAAGCCGAAATATTCGCTGTTCTTCAAACAGTAGGAGCTATTGGTTCTGTAATTGGTCCATTAATCGGTGCCTTTTTTTATACTAGTCACCCTGAATACTTATTTATAATTCAGGGTGTAGCCCTCATCTTGTATGCCATTCTCGTATGGACACAGCTACCAGAAACAGCTCCGATGATTCAAAATGAAAGGTCATTAAAAACAACTACACGGAAGCAGTTTATTTTTAAGCATTATGCTGTATTTGGCCTGATGCTATCCACTCTTCCAATTAGCTTTTTCTATGCTCAAACCGAAACCAACTATCGTGTATTTGCAGAGAGTATCTTCCCGAATTTCCTATTCGTACTCGCATTTATCTCGACTTGTAAAGCTATAATGGAAATCATACTACAGGTCGGTCTTGTTAAATGGTCTGAACAATTTTCGATGCCTAAAATCATTGTCATTTCATATGTTTGCTATACCTTTGCAGCCATTGGTTATGGTTATTCTACAACATTATGGTCATTATTCTTCACATTACTTTTCTGGACAATCGGGGAAAGTATTGCTTTAAACCACTTACTGCGATTCGTTTCAGAAATAGCGCCCAACCACAGACGTGGATTGTACTTTTCTATTTACGGCATACACTGGGATATTTCTCGCACTTGCGGACCTGCTATAGGGGCCATTATATTGAGCCATTTGAATGGTAGTACTCTATTCTACATTTGCGCTTGTTTATTAATAATAGGAGGAATCGTTCAAACATTCTTTATTCATTCTTTAGAACGAAACAAGAAAAAAGAGTTGTCCTTATAATATCGAATTGATTGAAAATGCAAGTTATTTATCGAAGAAGGAGAAAAAAAGGATAGACGAAATAGAAGATTCTACTTCGTCTATCCTTTTTTGTATTATGAATTATTCAGCCTTAAATTTAATTACTTGAGTTGATATATATACGACAGAATCCTATTAGCTTTTACATTATATGAATAGAAATTTATTTCTCAAAATAGTTCTTCATTATATATTTCATTCATATACCATAACCCAATATCTTTCTCCAATTTCTCCTTCTTCAACAACTTTCTTCCACCCATTGTTTTCATAAAATTTCATTGCTTTTTCGTTCTCAGATACGCACTTCAATCTTAAAGGTTTATTCATTTTTTCTATGGAGGCATGAAGCAACTCTCCACCAACACCCTTACCGGAAAAATCGGGATGGACAAATAAATTATGTATAAAGTTTTCTGGTAAATATAAAGAAGCAAATCCAAGGATACGATTATTTTCTTCTGCTAAAATAATATATTCTCCTACAGTATGTTTATCAAAATCTTCTAGAGTCATTTCTTCCATATCCGCCCAATGGAAACTTTTACGTCGTGATTCTAAATATATCATCCTTAAAACAGGGTAATCTAATTCATTTGCAACTCTAATATTCAAATTTTCACTCTCACTTTCTTTTACATAATTTATTCAACTTATGATTTTTTTCAGTTCCTTTAAAACCAAATTTTCTCGATGTATCCACCAATTTGGTTTATCGCTAAGAGCACCATAATGATAAACTTTTATTGTATTCACTAGATTCATCTCTTTACTACACAAGATTCAAAAAATCTATTAATTCAAACTTCCCATATATACTAATCCATTAGAGCGATTTCCATTCATCGTCACATATTCTACTTTTTCATATTCTAACTGCTGAAAATCGCTTGTCCATTCTTTTACTCGTTCCTCATTATGATGACGTAACACAGCTCCATCAGCCAATTCAAATACACCGTATGTATGATACTTTTCATAGTATTGGTTATACCGATTTATATTTCTTTCATCATCATTCAGTAAGAAATCGTTAATATAAACAATGCCCCCAGGCTTTAATACTCTTTTCACCTCTTGTAAAATGGCTTCCTGTTCTTGATTGCTATAGACACAAGTTAATACCGCAAATAACAATACCGCATCGAAAGAATGATCCGGAAAAGGAATCTTTCCACTCTCAATAACCTCAAAATGGATGTCTTTATTAAGTAACTTCGCTCGCTTAATCATTTCCTCTGAAAAATCTACACCGTATAAATTCATAAATTGATTTTGTTTTAGCTCAAGTAACGTTCTTCCATATCCACATCCATAATCTAATATAGCGGCTTCTTTATTCACATACTTTGAAAACCAATCAAACTGAAAAGGTGTAGTAAATTGTTTTTCATTCGCTACTTCATTCCAGTATTCTTTTTGGTGATTCATCTCCTGCATCCTCCTTCATTACTATGTAATATAGACGCTTCTGCCTTTCCATTCAAAATCCATGTAGAACTTCTTTTCCAGATCAATGAACTTACTAGGACAAACTAGAATACTAGCCAATCCTCATCATTTTCCTTCTTGCATCCAATCCATTACACTACTTTTCAAGTCATGTGAACACCAAAAAATAAGTGCTTGTTCTTCCCCAAACTCTGCTACTAAGTATTCAACATATGATGTGCCTAAGAAATAGCCAAGTCGATTATATCCAAAATAACGCCCTCCCGATAATCGGAACCATTCTCTTTCTTTTTCAAAATTCCATCCCGCGTTGTAATCCTCTAAAAATTCCTTCTTAATTTGAGAATTTTTGTTCATGTAGCACTGTAGCCATGCTTCGCCTTCATTATTGTATGAATAGTACACCGCGTCATGTAACCCGTTTACTACTTTTTTAGACAGATATGTTGCCACTCCTTCTCGATATAAACTGACCGTCGCATCTGTCCAATCAGCACGTCTCCAATTCATTCCGCTTCTATCTAATAAAGCATTATGATATATATGTCCAATCTCATGTGCTGCAATGACGCGAAGATGCTCTATATTAGGAGATAGCTTTTCTGCTGCGAAAAATATTTGACCAATGATTTCTCTTTCAACGAATGCATTCGAGCCAAAACCACCGACAAATAAATGAAATTGTAAATCTAACTCCAAATCAAAACGAGCGATATAATCATTCATAACATCTTGGATAATACCCGGTAACGTTTCAGAAATAACTAAAATGTCTTGTAATTTATCTGGATATTTTTGAATCGCTTCAGAAAGCCGTTCTGTTGTTTTCGGACAATGATACATGAAATATTCTTTGAAAGCTTCTGGATATGTATCGTAGTACTTTTGTAAGTCATCAATTGATACTTCACCATTCCTACACAAACTTAAAAAACTTGGAATCGTATTATTTATTATCATCGTATATCTTCTCCCTACATCCTTCTGAAAAAATTTCCATCTATACACCTTCTCTTTCAAACGATATGACTCCTTCTTATAACATCATTTAAAAATAGATCTAAACCCAAAATTAAAAAAGCTGCTCTATGAAAGAGCAGCTTCAAATATGTATTTCTATACTTCAATATTTTTCCCATCTTCAACGATATGGAAAAGTAAGTGAGCTAAATGATGAATAGGGCCATACTCTTCCTCTTCTTCATCCGTTTCACCTTGGAATTCAAGATCATTTAAATACAATGCTAAAAATTGATAGAATAATTTCAAATCAAATCCGTAGCAAGCACTTGGTTCTTCATGATCTCCTTCATATTGCAACATTAAGTATTGTTCATTTCCTTCTACGTCTTCTGCATCAAAGAATACAAAGAAACCAACATTTGTGTCTAAATCAAATAGATGACGAGTACCGTTTTCTGTTGCTTTATTAAAGTCCTCTTCACTTAACTTATGTACTGTTGTTGCTTTTGCATTGTCTTCTTGATGAAAGTTTACTGTAAATGATTTCAATGCTGACACCTCCTGATTGTATAACAGTAGCATAACAGATTAGGACAAATAATACAAAATGGATCGCTGACAATTGTCGGCGATCCATCTAATTTCATTTTCGAATTGCACGTAACAATAAGCTGACAATAAAAATTAAAACAATGGCACCAATTAATGCTGGAATAATTGCATACCCTCCGATAACCGGTCCAAACGTACCCAATAATAATGTCCCAAGCCAAGAACCAATAATCCCAGCAATAATGTTACCGATAACTCCACCAGGTACATCTTTTCCAGTAAGCAAACTTGCAAACCAGCCTAGAATACCGCCAACAATTAAAGACCATATAAATGCCATATTATTACCTCCTTCATTTTATAAAGCAAAAATAATAACCCTAAATCATTACTTACCATTAGTTATGTTACTTTTCTTGATAAGTTATACTGTTAACCCGCGTATGCTAACAACACTTAAACAAACCACTCTTAATACTTCACATCTTTTATCCTCTGGCCTAACTATTTATTGGTTTGATAGTGGATGTATAATAAGAAAACGAGACTCCAAATATATACCCAAAAAGAACGAGTGCTTTGTCTCATTTCTTAACATTCAGTGAAATTAACAATACGTCTACTCTAAAGGGGGAATGTACATTAAATAATGTAGATTTATTATTATTAAATCTATCCGAAGTTAAAAGGGGGAGTATCAAAGTTTGGATGGCTATTCCTGAGGATACATTAGATTGAAAACCAGATGCTGAAGCATTAAATTGTAAAGAGATGATAAGACACGTTCTTGCAGCTGAATACGGTTATCTACAAATACTAGAAAGTGTACAAAATCCATCATATCCTTTTGAAACAAGACCATTTACATCTGTTCAAGATGAGTAACATTTTCAGTTGCAATTTCTCTTGAAACGTTACCGTAATTCGCAACAATTCCAATACTACTAAGACGACATGGTTTGTCTGCATAAATTAAGGAAACAGCATCCTCAATACCAAAATCTCTAAAAAAGATTATTTTCTTATAATCTTCATTCCCCCTCTTCAGCATATTCTACTACTATTAGTATGCTGAAAAGACAAGACGGTGAAACAGTGTAAAGTAAAAAAGCCGCCTATTTGTTGGCGACTTCCATCTTTTTATAAGAAAGATATGCTAATACATTCTTACTTGTATTATATTTCGGATTGTTTCCTTTTCTCGGCTCCCTAACATATGTTTTTTCAAAGCCAGGAATTTCAGGCATCTTCTCCAAAAATTCAACAATCTCTTTTTCAGTTCCCTCAATACGTACACGAATCATTATTATTACTGCTCCTCAATCCTTGTTTTCTCTATATTAAGTATAGCGTACTTAGGAAAGACTGCAAGATAATTATCTTTTTAATGTTGCACTCTTTTGACACACAAAGAGTGCCATCTCTGTATAAAACGATTCTACTTTATTATTTTCAAAATGAATTTTGAAAAACTCCTTCATTTCATTTGAAGTTTTCATCATACAATCTGTTAGCTTTATACGTTTTTGCGGCGGTACGTCCATCATGTCACACCACCAGTCAAAATTAAATTGCTTCTCAAATGTAAGACATGAATGCATTTGTAAACCATGCGTTTCTAATAACGAAATCCATTCTGTTTTTTTTAGTGCCCGTTGATGGCTCGGATCTCGTTTCTTCTCAATAAAATTATAAAATGTATCATATTCTGTATGTTCTGGGGAGACATTATCAATTAAAATAAAGAGTCCTTTTTCTTCTAGTGTGCGGTGTACCTCAAAAATAAATTGGGAAGGATTTGAAAAATGATGCGCCGCGATGCGACAAGTAATTGTATCAAATGATGCGTTAGGAAATGGTAAATTCTCTGCATTTCCGACGACAAATGATACATTTTCATGTCCATTTGTCTTAATAAACTTTTTCGCATTTTCTAACATTTTTTCTGTTAAATCAAGTGCGACGATCTCTTTAAAAAATGGAGCTAACACATTAGCAACATGCCCACCACCTGTAGCGATGTCAAGAAGACGAATATTTTTGCGAGCTTCTACTTGCTGAACTAAATATTGTAAATCTGGTCCTTTTGCATGAATGTTACTTTTTACATATTTTTCAGCATTACTACCAAATTGTGTTTTTACAAGTTCTTCGTTACTCATCCTAAATCATCTTCTTTCTACATATATTTACATATTATATTTTTCATGTAGATATCCTTTGTTAAATTTTATCAAACACTGACAAAACAATAAATACTCATTTGTTATTTTTCTTAGTTTAGGATTTAAAATGATATAGAAGGGAACGTCTCATCCTTGTATCGATTTTCATATCAAAATATTGTCTTGATAAAACCTGAATTATTAGCGTCATCAAAGAACGCAAACGCTAAAAACTTCTTCCTAGCATGGTGTGAATGGATTTCTAACTATACTACATGGAACATTTACGTAGTCGATTATCATGGCAAAGTAAAACAATATCCTAATGGAATTTTTGTAACTAATAAAAATAGCGACTCAACTGAGTCGCTGTTTTTATGTTAATCGAAAAATTTAAGGGGATTTTACTATGACTATTACAAATCATGTAATCCAGCGTTTTCTCAAGAGCGAATTACATTCGAATCACCAGAGTGGAGCGGAGGCGTTGTTGCTAACGATATTTGTATAGAGTGTATGTTTGATTGGAATTGATACTTTTAATTACTCAACCCATAGTTAAAAGCACAAGACAAATAGAGATAATCGCTACGAAGTACTACCTCACCTTTTTAAGTTTGAGATGAGGTAGACCTAGATGCTTCACTTGGTGAAGTGTGTAACCTTTATGCCCCAGTAGTTACAAATATTAAATCAATAATTACTTAATTCGCTTTCAGGTGCTTGGATAATAACAGGGTTTTTGTCTGGGTCAATCCAACGTAAAATGTCGATAACATCTTGTTTAGATGCGCCAGTGCATCCGGCAGTCCAAGTATTCGATACATGGAAGAAGATTGCACTTCCCGCCCCCGGTGTGCGTTCATCAGTATTATAGTTAATTACAAATCCATAATCATATGCAGATACGTTCATATTTTCAGCAGAATTCCAACGACCATAAGCTGGTTTTTTCTGTAATGTATTATAGAGTTCAGAGTTTGAATCGTCTACCCAAACGTCATTAGACTGAATATCATGCCAAGGTAATTTCGTTCCAGGGTTTCCTTGACGACCAAATGCCATACCAATACCATATTTTCCACGTGGTGATTGTGTTACCGTTTCGCTCATTTGATTAGCAAAACCGTCTCTACCAATTTTACCATTGATGTTTTTAATCTCTTTCCATTTACTATTATTTTTGTCGAATGTTCTAATTTGAGCATTATTAGTACCGTATCCATTTGTTGTCACAAGAATCACTTGTTGGTTATTTTGAATAGTTTTAAAAGTATCAACTATAGTTCTAGGCTCTTGTGTATTCATCCATTGAAATCCTCCTTGTGTACGAATACGTAGCCAAGTCCCTCTTTCCTCTATAACCGTTACAGTTTGAGGAGAATATCCTCCTAATACATTAGCTGAAAATGATGCATCATCATACGTTGTAAAATCTCTATCTATGTCTACTCTTTTCTCGTTTAACAATACCCATTTATATCCTAATCCTGTAGGGATTCTAATCCAACCACCTTCTCTTTCTTCAATTACTGTCACTGGTTGCGGTTCGTACTCATACGCAATACCCGATGATAATGATGGTTCGTTATATGTGATAAAACTTCTATCTATGTCTATTTTCTTTTCATTTAAACAAACCCATTTAAGTCCCAAACCTGTACTAATTCGAATCCAACCACCTTCTCTTTCTTCATACACAGTTACAGGTTGTGGTTCATACTCATACGCAATTCCTGATGATAACGATGGTGCATTATATGTGAAAAACTTTTTATCTATATCAATTTTCTTTTCATTTAAGCAAACCCATTTAAAGCCTAATCCTGTTTGGATTTTAATCCAGCCGTCTTCTCTTTCTTCAAATACTGTCACTGGTTGCGGTTCGTACTCATACGCAATACCCGATGATAATGATGGTTCATTATATGTAAAGAAATTTTCAGGCATTTCTATTTGTTTTAACTGTACTTCTTTGTCTTTAGACATATCTGTTCGAGCAATTAAGCTTGCCGATTCTACACGAGTTACAGTTTGGTCAGGTTTCCAGCTATTATCACCATAACCTTTTGATATACCTAAGCCTACCAAGATATTTACTTGTTTTTCTCCCCAGTGTCCTTTTAAATCACTAAATACAGTAGGTACATTCCCATGTATTTTATCTTCTAACTTATACGCATGTACAAGCATTGATGCCATAGATGCTCTAGTTAGTTTTCCAGAAGGGTTAAACTTTCCGCTCCCGTCTCCCTTAATAACTCCGGCTTTTTCTGCGGCTGCAATGTATGGAGTCGCCCAATGATTTTGAGAGTCTGTAAAAGAAGGTTTTGCTGATGGCTCAATATTTAGATTTAGTATTTTAGCCATCATAGTTACAGCTGAACCTCTATCTATTTCTAAATTTGGTGAAAATGTTCCATCCGGCATTCCCGTAAGTACATTTTTATTTACTAGATAGTTAACAGACTCCTTTGCCCATTCTGGAACATCGTTAAAATTAGGAGTATATTTAGTTTCGTTTTGTGCAATTTTTTCTTGAGTTTGGTTTTCGAGTTCAGCAAATGAACTAGTAGGTAGTGCTAATGAAGTTAATGCGATGATTCCTGCCATAGCTAGTTTAGTATTTTTCATGATTTTATATTCCCTTTATGTTTAATTTATATTTTGTAACTTACATACTTAACAGTCTTTAAAATTTATGTAATACAAACTTGATTTACCATAAAAACTCACCTCTACTCTTTGTTTCTAAAATAATCAATCATTAAATGTTAAGTTACTTTGAAAACCTTTAAGTCAATCTTCTTCCCAGATAGTTAATTTATAATAGGGGAGCCCATCTAACATCTCCTATTTAGGAATAAAATGGATACAACATGTAAACAACTTATCATTGGATCTTTTTAATTCTATTTCTATGCGAAATTAATTCTATTAACTGTTCTCTATTAATTAATTGGATATTGTTCTTCCTAGCAAGAGTATACGCCGATTCAGAAAATCTATTATTTGTTATAACCCAACCTTTATGAGCATTGTAAAAAGGAATAGCGGAACTTACTTGCTGAACTGCATCCAAACCAACTGTTCTGTTATATCTTTTGACCTGTACAGCAATTACTTCCCTAGCTTTCTCAAGTATAAGATCTGCGCCATAGTCTCCAGACCTAGGGGTTGTTTCTACCTTATAACCCATGTCTCGGAATAAAACAGCTAAATATTGTTCGAATTCTTCTCCTTGCATAACATCAATCTCTTTAATTCCAGATTCAAGAATTTTCTTTTCAAGGTCTTTTTTGGCTTTAAACTTAAAGTAAAAATAAAGCCCTACTCCTATTATTAATAGCCAAAAAATAATTGGATATTGAACTATAACTAATAAACCAATAAACGGTACGATAACTATTAACCAATCTTTAGTCATCATTTTGTTATTTTTTCTCCTCACAATAAACACCCCTATATAAAAATGAAACAATGTATTTAGTTATAAATCCCTATTCTACTCTTACATTAAAAGAAAATCTTCATAATTTGATTCTAAACAAACAGAAGTTTCTTACGCTAAATAATTAATAAAATATAAATTCATGATGCTCCTCCTATAAAGCATTATACATAGTTTTTTAGATTCACTCATATCATCTCTCATAAAAAACATAAAAAGGACGCAGCTGGGTGGTTCCTTTTGCTAGCACTTTATCTGCAGTGGTAATCGCAATACCGATATGCTTTGCTCCGCTATCAATGCCAATTGTAGCGGGTTGCACCGTTTCACCAGTGGCATATAGAAGTTGAATCGTAATTGGTGTGTACTTCACAATTTTTGCTTTTCCTTGTTTGAGAAGAAGCCGTGCCTTGCGATTCCTGCAAGGCATGAGCGGTTCTCCTCTTACATTCTTGACAAATACACGCATGTTTTGTCCCTCCTAAGAGTTTGTTTCCCTTCGCCAATGTTTGTAGATGTTGGCAACTTCTCATGCAAGAAGGCTTGTGGTTGACCGTTCCTTCCCAATCAGAACTGTTACAGAGCCACCATAGAGCCAAGAACTAGGGACTCATTCTTGGGTATGCAACCTACGAACGGAGTCCACAAAAAACTGAGGCTAGACAACCCGGACTTTTTACAAGCCCCCACTTCAAAACATGTTAGCGTTTAAGTGGGGGTAGTTGACGTACATTTTTCCACAATCTTAAAACGAAAAATTTAATGAACGGTCACCCTATTATTTGGATGGGATTGGTAAGTTTTTTGATTGAATAACTAAGGCTGTCATTCCCATCTTGCTTCCTGATGAATGTCCTTCACCCTTATTCCACAGTACTCCTTCTCCACTTTTGAGATTAATTCTCTTTTCGTCTTCTCCTGCTACCCATCCTTCCCCTTGTACTACTATGAATAATTGTGGAACAGGTGCTTCATGATAACCAACAATGCCATCAGGATCAATATGAATAAAGCCTATATTAGTTGCTTCTTCTGTTTTTAATATTTTTGAATAAAAAGCAGAAATTGAATTATAATTTCCAATTTCATTACTATCTTCTTTATTAAAAATATATAATTCCATCAACTTTACCTCCACATTCCGACTCTTTTATTACTTAATTTTACATTATGTCAGCAATATTGAATATAATTTCCTTTTCGGTCAGCTCTTCATCATCTAACGTCTCTTTCAGTTTTGCTTTCGTTTTAGGATTTTTAACATTAGTAACGATACCATTCATTTGTTCATCCCATTTATCTTGTGATTTTCACTTTCTAATTTGCGAAGGTTTAAGATTTAACCCTTCCGCAATCTCAACAAGTGGCTTCTCACCTTTGCTTACTTTGTAAATTTCAAATGCTTTGTCACGATTTGAGCTTCTTTGTCTAGCCATATTAACCACCTCACGGTAATTCCGTTATAATTTTTAATTACAATAATCCCTTCTCTTTTATCAACATTTGAAAATTACGTTTCTTAAATGTATAATTATATTAAAAATCCTAATATTTCGAATTGAGGTGACGATTATGAGAAGCTTAGGTTCATTAGTGACCTCTACTGTATGTTCAGTAATCCTGATAATTTGGAATGCTTATACCTTCTATGACAAATTCACAACAGGAAATGCATATTTTTGGATTAGCGGTATTATAGGTGTGTTATTCCTGCTATTCTTTATCAGAGACATGCGAGATATCATCAAGAAAAACTATAGAACTTCAACACAATAGGAGCATTAGCAATTATAAATTTCATTTAAAAGATTTAAAATTCATGCTTTGCTTGTTCCCAATCATTGTTTTTTATACACTTATGAATTCCTCTCTGGGCTAATGCTCCACCAAGAGTTTCACTGGCCCAAGTTAATATGCACAATAATAATGATCCTGGCATTTATGGATATTAGAAAGAAACTTAAAAACAAAGATTATAGAACAGCATGGTGTAAAAGGAATCCTTAACAGGTTCCTTTTTCTATACAAAATAAAAAGCAGCTGTTAAGCTACTGTAATTGCTAATACAAATGGTATTTTTAATTTTTATTTACAATTTATTCAAAGGACTAAAAAATCATTTTATTTATATATATAATAATCATTAAAAAGGAGGTGTAAAAATGAGAATTGGATTGTCTGTAAATACAATGTATCAACCTGAAAAATTAAATCCTTCAAACGTTGTTGGAAATGATAAAAATAATTTCTCTACCACTAAAGTTAAAGACAACAAACCAGATGATTCTATTAAATTTGATATTCAATCATCTGAAAAAGAAACAAAACAACCTAGCCATAAGTTTACTGAAGTAGATTTATGGAAGATGTTAAAAGACAAAGGTGTACCATTATGGATTATTTTAGAGATTCTAAAGAAATTCCGTGCAGAAAAAGACAAAGAAGCTAATACTGCTAATGCTACAAGCAACACTTCTAATACATTTGAACCTGTAAATGAAACTAGATTAAATGAAGTGATGTAACTAAGTTATTATAATTCTTAATATCAAGGTACGAGAAAAGGAATCCTTTAGGGGTTCCTTTTCTCGTACAAAATAAAAAAGCAGCGAATTCGTTACTTTATAATTTGAAACCTATCATTGAATTTTGGATTTATTTAATGGTGAAATTATCACGTATACACTTGGCTCAAGACCAACTTATTCACCCAAGCCTTTGAACGTTTAACTGACGAAGATACACTCCTGATTCATTCTGATCAAGGTTGGCACTATCAAATGACACAATACCGTCATTCCCCCAATAAACGTGGCATTACACAAAGTATGTCCCGTAAAGGCAACTGTTACGTAACGCAGTAATTGAAAATTTCTTTGGCATCATGAAATCAGAATTTCTGTATCGAAAAGAACTTGAAAGCATAAAACATTTTAAACAAGAACTAGCAAAATATATAGAATACCATAATCATAAAAGAATTAAGGCAAAACTAAAGGGCATAAGTCCGGTACAATACCGGGCCCATGCCCTTTAGTTTTGCCTAATGAAATAACCTGTCTAACTTTTTGGGGTGCAGTACACTTTTGATGTGTTATTTATACATTTTAAGTGATCGTAGATGACGATGAATTTCTTTATAAAGTTCTTCAGCGGATTCTTGATACTTAACATTCTCTACAGCTATCTCCCTTAATGTTTCCAATTTTGACATTGCATCTTCAAAATTGTTATTAAAAATTACCTCTTTATCTTCCGCAGTAAATGCTTTTGATTCTCCCATACAATCCCCACCCTTCACATTATCGATTCGACAGAAAAAAGGAAAATCCTTCAAAATAAAACCCATCACTGAAAGGTGACAGCTCTAGAGGGGATTGGGGAAAAAGAGAAAACAAATAGTAAAGAATCTCTTTCAAGGTCAAGAATACTCTCAACCTTCTCCAACTCCTTTGGGGCAAGTAGTTCCCCTCCAGAAAATACTATATTCGAATAATGATATTGTAAATATTTGACCTAGACATCCCTCATAACTCTTGTGTATTCTATTATAGAAGAATAAAGTAAGACTTATTCTTTGCCATTTTAGGAAAAGTTCTGCTGGAGACAGCAGGACCTTTTTTCGTGAACTAAAAAGTAGAATAAAATAAAATTTTTGTTCTACTTAACCTTCCAAAATACGTAACTTCTTGTATAGTTCTCTGTCGTCTTTTTAAAAGGACCTGTCCCCAAATAGCAGGTCCTATTTAATTTGTTTGTTACTAAAATAGCGCGTTTTTATTTTGTTTAATTTTCATTTCATTTTCTATCCCGCATAATATTTCAAAGCTCCCCCATACTATTGTTACAACAGCATTTATTACTAAAAGATTTTTCAATACATTTTATGCATAATCAGTGCAATACTAAAAACGCTTCCGTAAATTTTAATAATTATTTTGCTTGTATACCTACATGTAATAAGGAGGAATGTAAAATGGAGAAAGCGAATGAAAATGTATCTAAATCAAGCCGTCGAACAAAAGAGGACGAAATTGCTACAGAGGCAGGTGTGATTCTAAAACTACAATCGCTTCAACCGGCAAGTGAAGAATCTGTATTAGCTCCAACTAATCAGCCTTCATCTAGCGTTCTGAAACCTCTTGAAGACAAATAAAGATTTTTATAAAAAAGTTCAGTCGCAAATTGAACTGTACACCGAATTGTGGACACTTAAAAAAGTCCATGATTCGGGGTTTTTGTGTATTTTTATACTCATTCCTCGTTATAATGGAAACAATGATAAAAGTTTCAATAAGTTTCTTTTTTATGTTATGAGTTCTTTATTCAATATCCTAAAAACTGAATATACTTCTGATCTTCTTCCTGCTTCATATATTCACATACATTTTCACAATAAGCTTGTACAATTAACGGAAGTGACAATACAAATAATTTCTTTAACACGTTTTCTTTATAAACATGGATCCAATTCTTTGTTTCTGCACAATGATTAAAAATTAATGTTTCATAACTTCCTAATTCCATTTCTATTTTACTTATTCCCATTTCTCTTAATAACTCTTTACATAGTAATGACCGGCAAGAAACAAATCGCGGGAAGTAATGCGCATAAATCATTTCACAGCACTTCTCCCTAATCATTTCTTCAAATTTAATATAGTGAACTCTCACTTCTAAATAGAATCCTCCCCTTCTCTCTCCACTATACTCCCGTAAAAAATCTTCAATTGTATTATACGTATAATCCTTGTGTGCCTGATTGATATGTACCAAAAAACCACTAGAATTCACGATAAATTTAGGAACTGCTATGTAATAATACACGACCCAAAAACAAAGTTTTTCTATTATTTCCTCTTCCTTCTCTTGTAAAAACTGCTCAAATATTTTTTTAAAAAACTGTTGTATCATAAGCCAACACCTCCCATGCACATTGTAAATTTATTTCAATTTATTTTCTAATCTGTAAACATTATTTTTCAGCCTTATAAACATAAGGTTTTACCTAAATCCAAAAGATTGAATTTTTATTATTAAACACGAAATATAGACTTTGCCCCTAAAACGTTTAATATATGTCAATCATTTCAATTTTCCTAAAAAAGTGATAAAATGTATTTATGTGTTTTCAGAATAATAAAAGAATAAAAACTATAAAGATGAAAACACAGCTTTTAGGAGGGGTTTTAATGACTTACACGTTAGCAACTAGAATGAAAGCATTTCAATCTTCTATATTTAGTGAATTAGCAGCCTATAAAAAAGAAAAAATTGCAGCAGGTCACCAAATGATTGATTTAAGTATCGGTAATCCAGATATGCCTCCTGCTGATTTTGTAAGAGAAACTATGGTACATACAGCAAGTGGAAAAGAAAATTACGGTTATACACTAACAGGTATTCAAGATTTTCACGAAGCAGTAACTGAATATTATTATAATAGTCACAATGTGATACTAGATCCAAACCGTGAAATATTACTATTAATGGGTTCGCAAGACGGACTTGTTCATTTACCTATGGTTTTTGCAAATCCAGGAGATCTTATTTTAGTTCCTGACCCTGGATATACAGCCTACGAAACAGGTATTCAAATGGCCGGTGCAAAATCTTACCTCATGCCTTTAAAGAAAGAAAATAACTTTCTACCTAATTTACAAGACATTCCTGAAGAGGTTGCGAAACAAGCAAAAATGATGATATTAAACTTCCCTGGAAATCCAGTTCCAGCAATGGCACATGAAGATTTCTTCAAAGAAGTTATCGCTTTTGCAAAACAACATCATATCATTGTTGTACATGATTTCGCATATGCTGAATTTTATTATGATGGCAAAAAACCAATTAGCTTTTTATCTGTACCTGGTGCGAAAGAAGTTGGCGTGGAGATTAACTCCCTATCCAAGAGTTATAGCTTAGCTGGCAGCCGCATTGGTTATCTGATTGGAAACGAAGAAATTGTAGGTGCACTTGCACAATTTAAATCGAACACAGATTACGGTGTGTTCTTGCCAATTCAAAAAGCAGCATCAGTTGCCTTGCGCCAAGGTGCTGAATATTGCGAGAAAAACCGCAGCATCTATCAAGAACGCAGGGATACTTTAGTTGACGGCTTTGCCTCTTTCGGTTGGCATGTTGAAAAACCTGCTGGTAGTATGTTCATCTGGGCTGAAATACCAAAAGAGTGGACTTCATTAGAATTTGCCTATGCACTAATGGATCGTGCAAATGTTGTTGTAACTCCTGGTCATGCATTCGGACCACATGGCGAAGGATTTGTCCGTATCGCACTTGTCCAAGATAAGAAGATGTTACAACAAGCTGTTGAAAACATTAAACATAGCGGCATTTTCTCTCTTGAAAACGCTAATGATTTAGTCAAAAATTAATTATCAATCCCCTGCTTACTTGTAGCAGGGGGTTATTATTTTTTCATTTAGAGATTACAACTGGAGGTTTATATGAATATTAACGATACACTGCCACATCGCTATCCTTTTTTAATGATTGATAACATTACAGAAATTGAGGATGGAAAATCTGTGAAAGGATACAAATTAATAACAAGTAATGAATGGTTTATAACTGAGAATCAAAGCAGTATGCCTCACATACTAATTGTAGAAGCACTTGCACAGCTTGGAGCATTCGTCGGGACAAACGAGTCTAATGGATTAGGATTTCTCTCTTCATTAGACGGTGTAGAATTTAATGGAACTGCTGCACCGGGTGATAAGCTGGATTTACATTATGAAGTTCTACGGAATAAACGAGGATTTATTCTCGGCAAAGGAATTGCTTCTGTAAACGGTAAAGCAATTGTTACAGTTGAAAAGCTATTAGTTTATATTACGAAATAAAGATTGAACGATAGCGGTTCATTGTGATAACTATACAATGATAAGGAGTACAAAGATGGAGAGTGCTGTCGGTATTGATGCGGGAGGAACACTAACAAAAATTGCTTACTTTAACGAAAGTAATGAATTACATTTCGAAAAATTTTACTCCTATGAACAAAACAAAATCAAAGAGTGGTTAAGTCAAAATAATTTTATAAACAGATTGTGTATAACTGGCGGTAAAGCCGAGCAGTTACAAACATTACTTTATGAAAAATATAAAACAGAATCCCTTGCCGAATTCGAGGCTACACTTGTAGGCGTTCATTATCTCATTGAAAAAGAAAAGCATTCCATAAATGACTTTGTTTTAACAAATATCGGTACAGGGACTTCCATTCATTATGTCCATAACCAAAATTACATTCGTGCTGGTGGCACAGGTATTGGCGGAGGCACAATAATGGGATTATCGAAATTATTAACGAATATAGACTGTTTTGAAGAGGTAATGCAACATACGAAACTAGGTTCTAGGCAGAATCTCGATATAACAGTTGGAGATATTTATAACGGTATTCTATCCCCTATTGATAGCAACTTAACAGCTAGTAATTTTGGAAAAGCTGCTATTGGTGAATCTCATTATAACAAATCCGATTTACTCGCCACTCTTCAAGGTCTTGTTGGCGAAGTAGTCACTGCGTTAAGCCTTCAATTTGCAGAAGCAAAAGGTATTGATCATATCGTTTATATTGGATCTACCCTATCAAACAATTCACATCTGCAAGAAATTATAGGGAGTTATACCGTGCACCAAAAGAAAAAACCTATCTTCTTGCAAGATCACGGTTTTAGCGGGGCTATTGGAGCTTTATTGCGTACAACAAAGTAAATTTATTATTAAAAGAGAAGGGGAGCTAAGCTTCCTTTCTCTTTTCTTATAAAATAGTTATTTCTTAGTAATCCCCCTGTAGAGCTTACAAAATTGTTAGCTCTTACCTGGTTTTATAGAACAATGGAGCCCTTACTCTCACTATATATCACATTTTCCTAACCTTTATGGGCATCCACACAGTCATATAGGTTTTGACCTACATATTGTACACAAAGTAATTACTTACTGTTTTTTAGGGAATATTGACGCCGCCTGCCTTAAATCAATGGAGGTATGAAAATGATAAGTTTTAATTCTTTCCATGGGACCGTTACCATGATTAGTGATTTTATTGTAGGGCAAAATGCTGAAGGAGAAGGCTGCTATAAATTAATGTCTGTAGAAAACGAATTGGGGACTATAGTAAATTTTGTCGTTTCACCCACAACTTACTTTGTAGACCATGCAGTGGTGGCAGTAGGAGATAAAGTGACTGGATACTATGATAGGAATGCACCTGTTCCTCTTATATATCCGCCACAATACCGAGCACTTATAATGGTAAAAGATAGCCCTTATCAGAATGTAAAAGTAGATTATTTTGATAGTCAACTGAAAAGTAGTGATGGACGATTACAATTAAATATATCTCCATATACCCAAATAGTATTAACAAATGGGCAACCCTACTCAGGAAATCCTACGAACCGAAATCTAATTGTTATCTATGGAGCTGCCACAAAAAGTATCCCTGCCCAAACCACACCCTATAGAATCATAGTTTGGTGTTAAAAGTTATTATAGAAAATGTCTGTATTGCTCCAACACAAAAAACTCGTCCGTTTTGGCGAGTTTTTTGTGCTAGGGTCTAGAAACTTCATACGAAATATGTGGTCATACAGAGGTCTAAGCATAAAAAAACACACCCCTCATTGTCGAGTGATGTGTCAGTAGGAATATAATACATAGAGCATTATATGTTTTCCTATTCCCTGTAGGAGATTACTCTGCAATAACTAATTTCATTTTATAGAGTAGCCAGTTTTTTTATTGAATCTTTTCATTCTCTAACATATACGTATCTGTGGAAACTGACTGTAAGAATGCATTCATCTCCCCTACAGAATAAATATATAACTCATGCATCGCACGTGTACACGCGGTATAAAATAATTTACGTTCACTTTCTCGGCTGTACTTTTTCTTTGATGCATCATAAATAATAACCGCATCAAACTCTACCCCTTTCGATAAATACGACGGGATAATCAGAATACCTGTATCAAACGAACTTGTTTCTTTTTTAATAAGACGAACTTGTAATGATTTCTGTAGAACATGATAAGCCACTTCGCTTTCTTCTGCTGTTTTACAAATCACCGCGATTGTTTTATGCCCATTTTGCTGCAACTTTTCGATTTGCTCCACAATCTTTTTATGATGCGCTTCTTCTTCCACTTCCTGTATAGTTGGCTGTTTACCTTCACGTTGAAACGGTTCAATTTCTTCACCATCTGTAATTAATTGCTTTGTAAATTCAATAATTTGCTTTGTAGATCGGTAGCTCCGTGTAAGGATAATTTTTTCACTCAGTTCTTCCCCGTACAGCGCACTTAATTGTGAAAATTCATTTTCTGACGCATGCTCATAAATCGTCTGATTAAAATCACCTAGTATTGTCATTTTTGTATGAGGAAATATTCGCTTTAAAAACGCATATTGAAATGCAGAATAATCCTGCGCTTCATCAATAAATATATGTTGCACAGATGTATTCCTTTGCAATTCTTCCAGTTGATCTTTCATATATAAATAAGGCGTGGCATCTTCATATGACATATAAAAACGTTGTATTTTTTCTATTGTTTCTTTACAAATTTCATTCCAGTTCTGCGGTAATTTATTTTCTTCTACAAGTTGCTTAGCAAACTGCGGATCTTTAAATAACTGGATATACAATGCCGGTGTATGAATAAATTGTAACTTTTTCACACGTCTTCGGAGTGGCTTGAAATGTTCTTTTACAACAATAGCCGCCAGCATATTTTGTTCCCGCTCAAAGTCATCAAATGTACCATTGGAATATTCTTGTTTTTGCTGTAACTTACGATAAACTTTTGCATATGTTTCTTTATCTAACAGCTGTATTTCTTCTTCCACCCACAATGCTTTTCTCTCTATTTTTTCTTGTTGCTTTAACTCTTTTAATAACCATTCAGAAATTAATTTTATTCGGTTTGGAATTCTTATTGATGCATCAAATTCATAAAAACGTTCTTTTATTTGTTCTTTAGAGATTACGATTTCTCCTCTAAATTTTATATCTTTAAATAACATACCTTCTTGTTTTAAATAGGCTACATAGCGATCTACTACCTCAATAAAATCAGAACTTGCTTTATATTTAATTCCATCTAATCGCGTTTCATAATTTCTTTCTTTCGTTCCTGTCAATACATATTCCATTTGTGTAAACGGGTCTTCTAATTCAAAATTTTTCTCAATATGATTCTCTAAGTATTCTTGGAATGTCGTTTGCTTCATATTGTCTTCTCCAAGTTCTGGTAGTACAGTGGAAACATAGCTATTGAACATCGAGTTTGGAGAAAAGAGCACGATTTGCTCGGCATGTAATGTATCCCGGTAACGATATAATAAATATGCAACGCGCTGAAGCGCCGCTGATGTTTTCCCACTTCCCGCTGCCCCTTGTACGACAAGCAAACGACTTGTTTCATTCCGAATGATTTGATTTTGTTCCTTTTGTATAGTTGATACAATACTTTTCATTTGTGTATTCGCATTATTTCCTAATACTTCTTGTAGCAATTTATCACCAATTGTTACGCCTGTATCAAACATACTAATAATTTGGCCATTCCGAATCACATATTGGCGCTTTAAAGTCATTTCTCCTGAAATCGTCTCATTAGGTGCTACGTACTTTGCTCTTCCTAGAGAATAGTCATAATACAAGCTTGATATTGGCGCTCGCCAGTCATATACGAGAAATTGCTCTGTACTTTCATCATAAAATGAATGAATTCCAAGATATATAGATTCCCCGCTGCTTTCACCATCTTCTATAAAATCTATTCTTCCAAAGTATGGCGACTGCTGTAATCTTTTTAATCCTTTTAGTTGATTATATGCATGGCGATGACTTTGTTCTCGTTCAGATAATAACTCTGCCTGTTGCTTGATACTCGCTGCCGTTTCTACAGCCTCTTTCGCATTATCAACATTTACTGTTACATCGTCCCAAAAATGTTTTCGAATCTGGACAACATCTTTCATTGCTACACTTGCATATTGCTCTAACGTATCCATATGTTTTTCAATCTTGCCGACAACTTCTTTCACACGATGTTGTTCCTGCTTCCACTCTTGCCCTATTTTCTCCATACCGCCACTCCTTATCAACTAATCATTCTGGCGCTCACTATTTGATGTGATAAAAAAATTCAACTAAAAGTTTGACAAACAAGCAATTCATTTGTTATAATTAAATTGGATAATTATTTAGTTTTTTAGAAAAATAAACAATGAGCGTTTTTTTATTTTAACACATATATATGAAAAATCAATAAAAAGGAGATACAAATTTGTATCTCCTTTTTTATAATAGTACGCATTCTCTATTCTCCCTTCCACGAAACCAAAAACATTAATTCTATGAAGCTGTACGAACTACTTTTCTAAACTTCACGTAACAAGCAATTCTCCACGGTACAATATAAGAAATTGCAACAACATAAAACAATAACCCTATTGTTTGTTGATCTAAATCGATAATGTATTGTCTGGAACCATACCTTAGAATTACAATTCCAATAAAAGTAATGAGAAAAGCAACACTTTTCTTCGTATAAATATTCCCATCTTCTCTTCTCTCATAGTTTGTAAGTATGATAAGCGGAATCGCAAAAAGAAATCCAAATAATATGGCAAAACTAATGTATAGCATCTCCGGATGTGTAGGACCAAAAAACATTAAAATTCCTGGTGATAAGAAAAGGAGCGGTAATAGAATTCGTTTTCCGTTTCCTCTTATCGGTTTATGCATAGATCGATAGCGCCTCCATAAAATTAATAATGCAATACATAAAAACATAGTTATTAACGAAGATGTATCTCCCATACGTTTTTCCTTCTTTCCTAAAATATTTATCTATCACTATCTATATCGTTTTTTATACTGTTTGTTCCAGAGAAATTTTCCGAATGAATATACCGCTAACTATAAAATAAAACACTGTTAGCCCAATTGAAATTGTTATAAAAGACGACATATTCATCAAAACTCCACTTTTTGTAAATATTAATTCCTTTATTCCTCTTCCATAAAATCCGCTTATTAAGTTTAAAAAAAGCGTTGCACCAATTCCAAATCCAATCCAACTAAATCTTTGCTGAAAAATAATTATTACTTGGAAAAGACTAGATATCGTCACATAAAGTAAGAATTGAACACAAAATTGTTCAATCATGCTCGGAAACAAACCATTATTTTTCATAACATAGAATACATCTTGCAAAAAAAGTATTTGAAGCAACGCGAAAAATGCCGATTGCAAAATAATATAGCAAACTGCCCCTATAAAAAATTGTAATCTTGTCGTACCAAAAGAAATAGCTATACGAAATACGTCAAACTGCATGAAAAAAGTACTGATTACAATAAAAATTGTAATGGCAATGGAGGTATTATCAAACATATCTCGTAAAAACACTGCTTGTATACCTTCTAAATCTTTTAAACTTGTTGTACCCTTTACCACCAACGCTATAATCCAAAATATTAAAATAGCCTTATAATGATGGTTAATATGTAACCTTAGTTGCTTCATTAACATTGTCACCTTACTCCATCCCCCGTTATATAAATAAATAATTTCTGAAGCGAAGCCCCATCAAGTTCTAACCCTTCACTTACAACGAAGTGATAATCTTCTTCAGAAAGTTCTCCCCAAATAACGACAATTTCTTTATTTCCAAACACTTCTTGATGTACAACATTTTTATTTATAATAAATTCATCCACTTTATCTTTTCGCCCTGATATGTAATGGCTTTGTTGTAATAAATCTTCAACTGTCGATTGAACAATTACTTCCCCTTCCTTCAAAATCAGTACATCTTCCACAACATGAGCTACCTCTTCTACTAAATGAGTTGATAAAATAATTGTCCTTGGATGATTCCCATAATCCTCTAATAACATACTGTAAAATAATTCTCGGTGTGCTGCATCTAAACCGGTAGTCGGCTCATCAAAAATAGTAATAGGCGCCCTACTTGCTAATCCCTTAATGATTCCGACAACAGTTTGCATACCATGTGATAGTTTATCGTACTTTTGTTTCACATCAATTTGAAACTTTGCTGCAAGGTTCTCCGCAAATTCTTGATCCCAATTTTTATAAAACGTGTTACATAACTTAAAAATTTCTTTCACTTTATAATTCGAATGAACTTTATCTTTTACTTTCACAAAACAAATATTTTGTAATGCGTGACTATTTTCATGTACATTTTCACCAAGTATAGATACGCTCCCTTTGCTTGAAACGATTTGTCCAGCAAGGAGGTGAAGTAGTGTGGTTTTTCCTGCCCCATTTCTACCAAGCAGACCATATATTTTATGCTCTTCCAATGAAAAGGTTAATCCATTTACAGCCATCTTTTTCTTATATTTTTTCGTTACCCCCTCTGTTTCAACCGCAATTCTCATTCTTTCCCCTCCTTAGTAATCATTTGAATCATGTTCATTAGCTCTTCTTTAGAAATTTCAAGTACCTTTGCCTCCTCCCAAACTTTAGGTAGGAATTCAGTCATAAAAGCACTTTGCCGCTTCTTTAATACAACTTCCTTTGCTCCCTTTGCAACAAACATTCCGATCCCTCGCTTTTTATATAAAATACCTTCATCGACCAGTAGATTTACCCCTTTCGCTGCTGTCGCCGGATTGATTTGCAGCATCTTTGCAAATTGATTTGTTGATGGAACCTGTTCTTCTTCAAGCAGTATCCCCTTTAAAATATCCGCCTCGATGGTTTCTGCAATTTGTATGTATATTAACTTATTTTGTTCAAGTGTCGATTTCATCCTTTCACCACCTTAGGTTCATAGGTTCATTACTTATGTAATTAACCATACCACAAGAATCTATTTCCATTCAATATTTTCCCATAAATTCTTTCAAAAAGAGAAGTATCATACGTTAAACTCACATTCAAAACATACACATTTTCATCAAAATTAAAAATTTTCACTTTTTATGTTTACAATTATCCATTAATTGTATATACTTACTAACATAAGAAAAATATTCTAAAAGGAGGTCGAATGAAATGATGAAATTACAATTAAACGCTGCATCTGTTTTACAATTGAATATAAGTTCGACCAACCTAATGGAGAATTGAAAATCGCTTAGTATTTTCTTTAACTAACAAATTCGCCACAGGAGGTCGTATACTTTCCTGTGGCTTTTTCATGCCCTGTCACAGGAAAACTATATCTTCCTGTGGCTTTTTTGTGCGATTTTTTAGTCTCTTACATTATTTATTAAAGAAAGGAGCAACATTCAGTGACTTTTCGCGTATTGTTTTTAAGTATTACCATTCAAAGAAATCTATTTTCTGAAAGTGAGATTCAGCACCAGCAACAAATCCAAAAGGCTATGGATGAAGTAAAGGAGCGTCAAATCCCTTATTGTAGTCACCTATAATTCCTTTACGAAAGGAGGAATTCATTTATGACTTTTCACATTTTCTTTTTTACGATTACTCTTCAGAAAAAGACTTTATCTGAGGCTGAAATTTTTCATGAACAACAATTAAAACAAGCTATGGATGAAATAGCAAATCACAGAAGTTCTTATTACAATCAAATGTGTTAAAAAACAATTAACAAAAGGAGGAATCTTCTTATGAAGTTTCGAGTATTCTTTTTAACGATTACAATTCAAAAGAGTAAACTTACTGAAGCTGAAATTTTACAAGAACAACAAATCCAGAAAATCATGGATGAAGTGAAAGAGCATCAAGTTTCTTATTACAACCATATGTACTAAAAATTATATGTAAAAGGAGCAATCTTCTTATGAAATTCCGAGTATTCTTTTTAACCATTACAATCCAAAAAAGCAAATTTTCCAAACAAGAAGTATTACATGAACAACAAATTCAAAAGGCTATGGATGAAGTAAAAGAACGTCAAATCCCTTATTGTAGTCACCTATAATTCCTTTACGAAAGGAGGAATTTATTTATGAAGTTTCATATTTTCTTTTTAACGATTACGATTCAGAAAAAACATTTATCTGAAGCTGAAATTTTGCAAGAACAGCAATATAAACAGATTATGGATGATATCCGAGATCGTAGAAGCACCTACTATACTCATCTATAATTACAAAATTTAAATATAACGAGAGGAGAGGATTGAGATGTTAATAACGCGCTGCAAAGAAATGATTTGGATTATTGAGAGGGATTCCACCTAGTCTCTATGATCTTTTAAAATGCTGTTTACTTCAAAAAATTATATAGAAATTACACAATAAAAACACTTAATTCGTAAAAATCCATAGAAAAGGGTGATATAGTTATCACCCTTTTACTTCTTGTTCAACAATCGTGCCAATTGTTGAAGGAACATTCATATTACTTCTAGATATCACACAATTAGCCATTCATCCGCTATATCTAAAAAAGTGTTTAATGGCATCCAGGCGTATATTATGATTACAATCTTCACAACAAAATACACTATTCTTATTTTCCTTGAACTGTTTATATTGCCTAGTTCCTTCATAAACTCTAAATTTTTTTCTACAACAACAGCAAATTACCTCATATGACAACAATTTTATTCCCCCTCACATGATGCATTACTTTCGAGTAGACCTACCGAAGATTGCTACCAGTTCTTGGGTATAATCATAAACATTCAGCAATATGAACAATTTCTTTAATAACAGAATCAACTTCCTCGTTGTCTTTAATTACAAATAGATGATCTGCTTCACCTTCTACTGGGTCTGTTACATCTTCTGTTAGGGATTCAGCATGTTGCCGGACAAGCACTTCCTCAAAATTAGAATAAGGACCCCTAAATATATTGGTACTTCGCCCACTTTGAGTAACTCGTTCATGAAGAACATCATCTGGAATATCAAAATGAACCAAGATACGGATAAATTCATCTTTATTAAACAACTCTTCAAGCAAATACAATCGTCCATTTCGACTTCGATTTGAGTTGCAAATAATAAAATTTAAATCAGTATGTTCTTTGGCATAATCGACAATTAGCTTTGAGAGAGCATGCTTAAGAGTATTAGGTCCTCGTTTTGGTTGTAAGTTTTTATAATACGTGTTTATAAATTCAGCATGGTTATCTTGGTCCATAACAAAAGAGTTATTTAACTCTTTTTCTAGAGCCCTTGCAAATGTAGTTTTTCCACTATGGGTTTTACCAACTGTAATAATGACTAACCGTTTCATAACTTCAACCTCCATTTGTTACAGCATAAATTATTCCGTTAAACTGCTCCGTTAATTGAAGAAGCAATATTGTATCCTCAATATAAATGCTACCATAAAAACCCATTATTCCTAGAATAAAAAATACACCGCTTAAAAAGCGATGCATCTTTCTTGATTCATATGAGTATCCTCTATTTTCGATTGTTTCTTTTTGTCTTAAATAATCTCACCAAGTTTGAGACAATCGTTTTTGTTACCGCATAAGCAGGTACCGCTAAAATCATCCCAATAATTCCAGCAAAGTTCCCTACCCCTAAAATTAATATGATAATTGTCAAAGGGTGGATATTTAACTTTGAGCTCATAATACGTGGTGAAATAATATTACTTTCAAATTGTTGGACAATCGTAACAATAACGATTACCCAAACCGCTTGCATTGGAGATACAAATAATCCGACAATAACAGCTGGCGCCGCCCCAATAAAAGGTCCTAAGTTCGGGATGATATTTGTAAATGCCGCTATGATACCTAAAATGAAGGCATATGGTAAACCAATGATTAAGTATCCGACAAATGTAAATGCACCAATAAATAAACAAACAAGCGCTTGCCCTTGAATATACGCAGATAAGGTTTCATTCGTTTCTTTTATGATTCGAAGTCCTTCTTGCTGGTATGATTCTGGTAATATACTGACAGCCTTTCCTGGAAATGCATGTCCATCTTTAAACATGTAAAACAGGATAAATGGCACGGTAAACACCACTAATGCAACATTTGTGATTATACCAAATAAAGCCGTTGCACTCGACGTAATCGTGTTTGGTATCTCTTTCAAATATTGAATTGCATTTTTTTCAATCGTTTCAATCGACACATAATTTTGTGTAGTCACCCATTCAAATAGCCTATGATGAGATAGTTCTTGTATGTATACTCTTCCCTCTTTAATATAAGTTGGCATGTTTTTCACCAAATCCGTTAGCTGCTGTGAAATTGTTGGAACAACTACACCAATAGCGACTGCAGTTAATGTAATGATAAAAACATACAACAATAAAATCGCTAAATTTCTAGGAACTTTTTGCTTTTCTAAAAATACCAACACAGGATTAAATATGAAGTATAGAAACAATGCGATTAAAATTGGGAAAAATAATGTTGAAACGAATATGCCAATTGGTTGAAATAAAAATGATATTTTTGTGCAAATAAATACGATTCCTACAACCATTAGCACTTCCAATGTCCAAAAGTGCACTTTCGATTTCAAAAAAACGTCCTCCTTTAAACTAGCACTTCTCTTCATTGTACCAAAATAATCATAAATTTTACATGATATTTTAATCTACAATATTCCAAAATATCATTAAATACACTACAATGGGATTACATACAAATTTGCAGGTAAAGGTGATAAATATGACGCAATGCATCATTTGCAGAAAAGAAACAAAAGAACTTAGTGAACAATACGTCATCCCAGAGATTTTATGTGGATATTATTTCACAAACTCAATTTGCGATTCTTGCCATGAACATCTTACAACAAATGTCGATCGCCCATTAATTAGACATAAACTCATTCAATATAAAATCGAACAAATGAAGCAGCAAATTGATTCCCCACTATATACAAATGAACACGGTCAAGAATTAGCAGCAACTGAAACAGACGTCGTGGAAACAAACGCCGAAATGCATTATTCTAACTCATTGATTATGAAACTATGTAAAAAGCATGATATTTCGCTACATAATGAAATTTGGAAAGAAGAACGTGTAACAAAGGTAGCTAGTTCTATTCAACGTGAGTTACTTTTAGACAATCGAAAATATAAAATGAGCATATTAAAAATGGCTTATACGTTCGCTGTTCATACAATTGATGGTTATTTTAATGATCCAGATGCAATTGATATTTCTTCTATTATAACTAATTCCGATTTTATTGAATTAAAGGAAAAAAACATTGTTCGTGATTTAAGTAAAAGTTCATTATGGAATACACTAAATACAAAGAGTGATAATCACTATTTTATATTACTGAGTGATAAAGATGGTTTATTCTGCTTCATCCGTCTATTTGATATTTTTGATGTTGTTGTCCATTTATCTCAAAAAACATACGAACTTCCGTCTCCAATCGTTGGCGTGAACCATGTTAAAAATCAAGAATTCTATATTGAGAGTTTAAAACAGTATATGGATAATTTATTTAAAGAAAGAAGTACAAAAGTTCGCATTTAAATACAGATATTTCAAAATAAGAACATACGGTCTCCTTTCTTGATGAAAAGACACTATGTTATAATAAGCATGAAAAGAACAATACAATCACATAAAACAATGATATATTGTATATAAATAAAAAAGACTAGTGTGCGGCTACACACTAGTTCACGTAACTTTACAGATTGGATTGTTCATCTATCCTATTTGTTTCTTACGAACAAAACAACCCACATTCTATTGGCATAGGTGGGTTGTTATTTTTTGAGCTTGTCGATTAAAACGACAATAAACGTTAGCAATGCAACGAGAAATAATCCACCTTGCAGTAACAACGCAATTTCACTCACGATTATCACCTCCCTTCTATTCGGAGAAGTGATAATTGAACAACCAACCGCACCATAAGTTACCTCTTAATTTTACCATATTTTTTAATTGTTTACGATGAAAACCAGCAAGCCTCTAGCTTGCTGGTTTATTTTGTTTCTCACTATTTTTCTACTACATATAATGATCTTACAGACTCCATACGTACCAAAAGCACGATGATACTTTGTAACTCTACTCGTACTGTCTACCTTGCTCTAATTTCGCAACAATTGCTTCATAAAACTTCCGATCCTCATCTACATTGACATGCACACGGTTTACTGTTTTAGAAAATCCATACAATAGCTCTGCTGTTAACGGCTCTTTTAATTTTATTTCAAAAGTAGCTGGTTCCTTTATAAATTCCATTATAGTTGCTTCAAATACTTCTTTTTCTTCTTCCTTAGTTAGTGCTTCACCTTTATAAAAGGTAATGCCTTCTATTTGAGAAAATGGTACAACGATTTTCTTTCCAAATCCGACTTGGATTACAATTTCTTTTTCCGTCATAATATATGGGTTTATACGAATTGCTTGTATCTCAGCTAAAAAATATAAAATCCCATATATATTTACAACGAGCAATATCCAAGCAACTACTTCATTCCACTGATGAAGTAAATAATGAAACCCAATTGATTCAATTAATATTGCATGAATAAGTGCAATATTAAATGGAATCGCCCCAGTTTTTTTATGATATGAAAAAACATACTGACTTTCTGGAGCCTTTGTACGCCAAGACAATAAAGCATAGTACAATAGTTTACATTCTGAAGCGATAACATTTACTGCACTATTTCTTTTTAATGCCGCATCGAATGCCTTATCAATTGCCAAAGAGAATGATGGATATTCTTTCTTATATTGTTTATAAAACTTTATAATTTTCGGCAACGTTCTAGCAATCTTATATAGAATAAATAACTCTACAGCTAAAAACGCGAGTTCACCCGCAACTAAAATATAAGACACAAATGAAAAGGCCTGTAAATAATCATTTGGAATGACAAACCTTGCAGCAATATAACCTGCGATTACAACGGGGAATATATAAGTTAATGAGTAGCGTTTACGTATAATAAAAAAATACGTGATAACAGGAATTATAATGAGAAAATCTAATAATGAACCGAGTACCATTTCTTTCGGTATAACAGGCACAATAGGAAGTGCGTACGCTAAATAATTCGATAATACAATTAATGCTGTAAGTCCAATCCAAATGTTCCTTTTCTTTCGCGAAATGGATGTATTCATGTAGTCCTACCCCCTTATTTAAAAATCTTGTTCAAGTGATCTTTATAAAATAAAATTGCTCTCTCGTATTCTTTCACATCTTCTAATTTCAAAACAGTCTCTATTAATAATTTCATCGCTTCTTCATATGCCTTTATATTATATTTCGCTATTGATAAAAACACTTTCATAACATTATTTTCTGGAAACCGCTGTAAACCAGCTTCTAATGTAGAAATCGCTTTTTCGTATTCACCAATGCAGCGATATGTACTCCCAAGTCCAATATATGCCCCGCAGAGTGACTCTCCAGTAAGTCCATTCGCAATTGCTTTTTCATAATATGGGGCAGCCTCTGTTTCAAGTCCCATTACATCATGTATACAAGCGCACTGATACAATACTTCCGGATTATCGGTGAAATTTGCCAAGTGCACTAAAATATCCTTTGACTCCTCATATTTCTTTTCACTACGTAACTGAATGGCTTGCTTTAGTAACTGCTCCATAAACTTCCCCCTTATCTATTCTAAAATATACGCTGCACCATCATTTCAATTCTCTGTAATACTTTGAAAGAAACTGTTTCACCGAACGAGGAGCTCTTGCTGTAGTAAAAATGATATGTATGCCTTATCTATAGCAATTCATAATTGCATTTATATTTCTCCCTGATATATTCTTTTCATTATGTAATACTGTGCAAATTACCTTTATATTTTCAAAGGACATGACTCCTCCTCCGCATTAACTACTCAAGTTCCCCTCTTCTACACGATTACATAAATGTTCTAACCTATTTATAATCTCTTTCGCAGTTTCATCTTTTCCTTTGCATAATTGAACATGACCATCTTCTCCAATTACATGATGAATGGCTGCACGTGAATATAACGAATGTGGCGAGTTTGCTATCATAAGATTGGCTTTTGCCTGCTCCATTCTTTCACTTGCTCGTTGAATTAGCTCGACGTCATTGATACCGCTTTCAAGTTTGAAACCAACTAGAACTGTTTCTGGATCCCATTGCTTAATTTGCTTTAATACTTTAGGTGCTTTTTGAAAGTGGATGATTGGTGCTATATCACTTGAAATTTTCCCGTTCATATCCAGTGTATTTCCATCTTGATCACAGATTTTTTCCACAATCCAATCCGATCCAGCAGCCGCCATAATAACTGCATCGATTTTCTCATGTGTAATGATGCTTTTCATTTTATTTTGTAAATCAATAATCCCCTCAAATGGATGTAATTCTAATTGAGCATTTGTACCGTTGGGCTTTTCGGCAAAATAGCCATGCAAATATATAACATATGCACCTTTTGCCATCGCTTCTTCAGCAAGAATTCTTCCAATCGTACCTTTTGCTAAATTTGTATGGCCACGTACTTGATCCCATTTTTCTAAACATCCACCACTCGTAATTAAAATCTTTTTCCCCTTCATCATAACCATCCCTTATTTAGTTTTCGAACGAAACCATTGTACACCAAAATCAACAATTTCTTGTTGTTTCATTAATTTACACATTGCATTTCCAACTTTACCAATTGTCACAGCGCCTGCATGTTCAAACTCTTTTCCAATCTCAACAAACGAGTCGGAATCATAGTCCATTTCATCAAACTCTTTCCATACTCTCATGCCGTTTTCAATAATAGGCGCTCCTGCTTTCACCAATTCACGTGCGCCTGTACGTATTTCAGATAAATGGATGGATGTATTAGAATCATAACCGACACCTACCAATAATACATACCCATCTAAATCATATATTTTCTTTAATGGTGAGCGCTCACCAAAACTAATCAAAAGCGAATGCTCTCTTGTAATCGTCTCTGCATGTTTCCCCCATGCGGCAAAACTATTTAATGGATGATTACTACGTTTTACATTTGGATAGGTACGGAAACATTCTACAACTTTCCCCATTGCTCGTGTAGGGGTTATATCTGGATTAAATGCTGGAACATGATCTCGAATAATTGGCCACCAATTTTCTGGAACAGGTGGTCTTTCCCAATTTTTCGGATCTGATAAATCCGAAGTTTGTGTTGGCATAATAATGGTACCTTCTTCGGTAATTACATTCATCAAAGCTTCAACAACCGCAACTGCTCCACCAGATACCCAGCCAATTGAACTCAAAGAAGAATGAACAATCACTGTCATTCCTTTCTTTAACCCTAACGTTTGTAAATCATTTGTTATCGTTTCGATTGTATTCGGTAATTGTGTTTCCGCTACTATATCATTTATTTTCACGATTACTCCCCCCCATAAGGTTTTCTCTACGCTTATAAACTATCAAATTGAATTTTAAATCTCATCAATATATTATCATACTTTTCTTAATTTTTAATCCAAACGCCAAAGAGACCTCCTAAAAAATTCCGTTCATACTGGCTTATGCGTCCTAGACAACTGCTCCATAGCACTGCTCCATATACACTTGTATTATTATGGTAACTATTATACAATGAAACCGACTAGTCGGTCTATAAAAAAGAAAAATTATGAAGGACTATCACAACCTTGCATAGCGTCAACATACATAAAAGGTCTTTCTTAGTCTATTTTCAAGGGAGATGAAAGCATATGTTCAACTGGATCTTTGTATTCAGCATTGCTATACCAGGAATTGTTACAATGAGCTTAGCGGAGCAAAAAATAAACAAAAAGTTAGAAAATACTCCAGAAACACCATCTATCTACCTAAGTCTTTTTATCCATACTTTACTCGTTTTACTTTTTTCCGGAATGGGTGCATTTTTCTTATCAAAGATCCAAGATGAAAATATTATTTTACCGAGCAACATTGGTGAAGCAGTTTTAATTGGAGTCATTTGCTCTCTCGGACATGTTATTATGTATTATGGATTCTTTAGAAAAGTTATTGATAAAGAAACGTTTCTACAAATTGAACATCAGCGCCATGGTGTAGGATTAGGAGCTAGAGTCCTATATGGTGGAGTTGTTGAAGAAATCATCTTCCGATGGGGTCTTATGCCACTTTTCATCACGTTGATGAGCCTTTTTCATGATGTCACTCAGATTATTGTAATTCTTGGGATTATCCTATCTAGTATTCTATTTGCAATCACTCACTTTCTAGGTGTAAAAGGAATGAAAAAATCAAGATGGCTATATTCTTATGCTGTATTAGGAAATTTGTGGGTAGGTATTTTTTGTGGCTGGCAATTCTGGTCGAATGGTTTAATTTCCGCTATCATTGTTCATCTAAAATCGGCAAGGATACCCCTACTTCAATCGTGTGCAGGGCGTAGCCCAAGGAATTGCCGTCAGATACTTAATATGGTACGTTAAAAATAGTAAGATTTTGTACCATATTAAGTATCTGAAACTTCCACCTCTCCTCCTCCTATTCAGATTATTTATTTTCACTAAAATTTTGTTATAATATATTTAGTGAAAGGTAGTGAGGGTAATGTCTACAATTACTGCGAAAATACAAATCTACGTTTCTGGCAATCAAGCTGAAAGCCTAAAGATAACAACTAACGCTTATCGTAAGGCTTGTAATTGGTTATCAAAACATATCTTTGAAACAAAAAATCTAAATCAAGTAAAATTGAATAACTTGTATTATTCTAATTTGCGAAATCAGTTTGGACTAAAAAGTCAAATGGCTCAATCTGTTATGAAAACAGTGATTGCTCGATACAAGTCAGCTAAATCAAATGGACATGAATGGTCTTTAATTGAATTTAAACTTCCAGAATATGACCTTGTTTGGAATCGTGACTACTCACTAACTCAAAGCCGATTTAGTGTAAATACACTTGATGGTCGTCTTAGGTTGAGTTATGAACGCAAAGCTATGAAAAAATACTTTAACAATACTTGGAAGTTTGGTACTGCTAAACTTGTGCACAAACATAAAAAATGGTTCTTACACATTCCAATGACAAAAGAATTTACTGAATTAGATTATGTAGATGTAAAAAATATTGTCGGTATTGATTTAGGAATCAACTTTCTTGCTACCACTTATGACAGCCAGGGTAAAACTACTTTCTACAACGGAAATGTTGTTAAGCATAAGCGTGGTAAGTTTAAAGCTACTCGTAAACAGTTGCAAATGAGACAAACACCGTCTGCACGTAAAAAACTAAAACAAATTGGTTCAAGAGAAAACCGTTATGTAACTGATGTAAACCATCAAATTACAAAGGCACTCGTTGATAAATACCCTAGAGGTACTATGTTTGTTTTAGAGGACTTAACAGGTGTTCGTTCCGCAACTGAAAAAGTACGAGTGAAAGACCGCTATGTTTCTGTCTCTTGGACTTTCTACCAATTCCGTCAGATGCTGGAATATAAAGCAGAAATGAACGGACAGAAGGTAATTGTCGTAGACCCAAAATATACTTCTCAAACCTGCCCTAAATGTGGGCATATCGAGAAAGCAAATCGTAATAAGAAATTACACACATTCTGTTGTAAAAACTGCCAATACAAGTCAAACGATGACCGTATTGGTGTAGTTACTACAGGAGTATAGCTCTTGTAGTAAGGGCGAAGTCAACCGTCCTTATGTTCCACCACACTAAGGTAGGAGAGCGTTGCTTGTTCGCACTACTGGGTAGGAATAAGCGTAGTTGCTCTCTATGAGGATAGAAGCACTGTCGAACTCTGACAGACGCAAGCCCCCACTTCAAACGACCCGTAAGGGTGTTAAGTGGCGGGTTGTTGACATGCTTTTTCACCTATTATTGTATCCTTGTGAACTGTGGTATCGTAAAAAGCTAGGGAATGCTGAAACGAATGCTGTAAATATGTAACATTGTAAACTATTCTTTTATGAGCCTGGGATATAGGTAATTCTTTACATATAAATTAAAAGCCGATGGAGGCAAGCGCGAATTACGATAGAGAAAATAATTCGAACAAAACCATTGTACACCAAATCCAACAATTTCTCGTTGTTTCATTAAATTACACATTGCATTTCCAGCTTTACCAATTGTCACAGCACCTGCATGTTCAAACTCTTTTCCAATCTCAACAAACGAGTCGGAATCATAGTCCATTTCATCAAACTCTTTCCATACTCTCATGCCGTTTTCAATAATAGGCGCCCCTGCTTTTACCAATTCACGTGCGCCTGTACGTATTTCAGATAAATGGATGGATGTATTAGAATCGTAACCGACACCTACCAATAATACATACCCATCTAAATCATATATTTTCTTTAATGGTGAGTGCTCACCAAAACTAATCGAAAATGAATGCTCTCTTGTAATCGTCTCATATAAAAAACTCATATATTAAAAGTAATAACTATGTTGAAATTTTAAAAATAATAATAAAAGGTGGATTACATGAAAAAACTCATATTAAGCTTTTGGTTATTGAGTATTATCGGATTGGGTGGCTGTGCATTGTTTACAAGCGATTACGAAAATTATTGGGTTTTAGAAAAATCTAGGTATGGTGAAGGAAACTTTGGTCCAACAAATCTATACGAAAAAGCACAAGAAGATCCGAACTTGGTTCATCACTCAATAGAACGAATCAGTGAAGGAAAAATGATGATATTTTTAGCATTTGGAGTAAAATATCAAAATGATAAAATTACAGTAAAAGAAGTGAAAGATGAAAACGATAAGTCAGTTGTTGTATTACGCGTAGAAAAAAATAAAGGTACAGATAAAAATCCTGTTATGTATATTGGAGTAAATAAACTAAGAGACTCTGTAGATATTGTAAATGAAGACGGGAAAAAGATTTTTGAGCTAAAAAATGAAGAAATAACATCACAACAAGACAAAAAGTAAAGATGATAAAAGAGGTGCATTTGGAATGCATCTCTTTTATCATTTTTTTGAAAATATCAATTATTGTTGATATATAAATGAAATCAAGCATATAGCGTGCCATAAAAGATCTTACTCCCACATAGTAATACCTATTCTTGTCCCCAATAGCAATGAAACCTTTCTACACCTTGATACTTTTCTCCTAAACTTGTAATCATAAATCCGAACTTTCTATAAAATTCTACTGCTTCACAGTCTGTTTCTGCTTCTATATACGTTAACCCGTGCACATGAATCATTTTCTTTATCATGTCGGAAGCTACTCCTTTATTACGACTATCTGGTGAGACGGCTATATGACACACTCTTGCTTTATTTTTACCAATAAGTTCAATACCTACACAACCATGTTCTTGATATTTGTATAATGATGCATTTTTATTTTTCGCGTAAAAACTTATAGCTTTTTGCAAACTTGATTCCTGAGGCCCAACTGCATATGTTAATACATTTACAACAGAATCTTCCTCTATGTTTTGCATACGTTCTAACATTATGTACGCCACCTTGTCACTTCATACAAAAAGAGAGACAACTCAGATATATTTTGTTGTTATCTATCCTAAGTCTTTTTCTTAATCAAATTTTCTACTTATCAAAATATTAGTTCTTTATTTTCAAAGAGCTAATATTTACTCACACTGTTATTTTTTCTTCTTTCTTCATAACTACCGCAACGTAACTATGTAAAATCATTCCAACAACCACTAAGCTCATTCCAATCCAAGATAAAGATGATGGGATTGGGGCCGCTAGCCATATTAGTTCCCCTAGTAATGCGAATAAAACCTCACCAGATTGCGTTGCTTCTACAGTAGCCAATTTCTGTGGATCATCCTTTACAAGATCTGTTGCAAAGAAGAATAATACTGTAGCAATTAAACCGGAACTAATTGCTACGATAAAACATTGAAAGACTTGATCACTTGATGGTAATCCGTTTGTTGAAACTTCATATCCTGACAATAAAAACCAAAATGGCAAGCTTGCTAGTGTCATTCCAAGCACTCGTTGAAAAACATCTAACTCACCTTTACATACTTGCATCATTTTTCGATTTCCAAGTGGGTAAGCAAATGCTGCAACTATTACCGGAGCCACACATAAAATGGTTTCACGAATCCCTAAAGAGGAAGCATGCTCTACTTGCATAAGAAGAACACCTAATAATATAACAGCAGACATCATCAATTCTTTCATTGGAATTTTTTTATGTAATGAGTTTGTCGCAAATAATGGTGTTAATAAAATTCCTGCTATAATCGTAATTTGCCATGTAGAAGCAACAAGCCACCCCGGTCCAAATGCACCCGCAAAGCTAAGCGGTGCGTAAAAAAGACCGAAACCAACAGTACTCCATAACAACCACTCTTTCGGATTACTTTTCATATATTGAAAGAGGTGCTTTAAATTTCCCCTATAAATAACAATGATTAAAAGTAACGGAACCATAAAATAGTATCGTAACGAAGCACTCCAAATCCAGCTTCCCCCTTGTAAATCCATAGCCCGGTTTAAAATAAATGTAAAGGCAAAGAAAAAAGATGCTAATATCCCCGCTGCAATTGCTTTCATCCTAAAACTCCTTATACAGTTTTTATTTTACTGATAATTCTTTCTATTAAGTTATTATAGGCTATAACTTAATAGAAAATCCATATTTTTTGGTGACATATTTTTTGTAAAATTATTACTTAATATTTGTTATACTTAATATTGAAATTATAATACATAGGGGGAGAGAAATGTCAAAAGTAGCAAATAAGAAAGAAGAGCAAAAACGCCGTGGGTGTGGATGTCTAGGGTGTTTAGGTATTATTATTCTATTAATCATTCTACTTGCTTCATGTTTTAATGGTGACAAGGGCACTACAAAAAAAGAGGACGCAAAAGCAAAAGAAACAGTTACAACTAAACAAGAAGACGAACGAAAACAAGAAGAATTGAAGAAGCAACAAGAAGAACAACAAAAACAACAAGAACAAGAACAAGAAGAATTGAAGAAACAACAAGAACAACAATCTCAAACTAACAAAAAAGATACAGCCTCAACTTCTCATTCGAAAACAAATCAATCATCTGAGCAAAGTGGTACTTGTAATATTAAAGGTAATAAAAATAGCAAAGGTGAAAAAATTTATCATCTGCCTGGTCAACAATTCTATGATAAAACGAATGCCGAAGAAATGTTTTGCTCAGAAGCTGAAGCAAAAGCTGCAGGATATAGAGCATCAAAAAAATAGTGAAAAACCGACTTGCAAAGGTCGGTTTTTCACATTACATATACTCGTAATACCAACCTTTTTCATCTAACCATGCTGTGAAGTTGTCCATTTCTGGATTCTTCATTTTTTCAGTTAAGAGGTAAGGTGTCGTTCCTGCTCCCTCGAAAATAATTGAACTCTTAATACCTCTGCTGCATAAATATATTCCTTCTAAACATTCTCTTAGAGAAATAAAACCATATGTTCGTCATCGCGATATATATGGTTCATTTTTAACGCCCTTTTTTCTATCCCATACGTTGTAAAATTCATTGATCGATATAATTTTTTTGCTGCTTCATTATCTGAAACAACTCCTAAATTAATTTGCTCTATTTTTAGTTCTCTTGATTTTTCAACCAATGCTCCTATTAAAGCTTTTGCAATCCCTTCCCCTCTACTTTGAGCATCCACATACATAGCAACAAGATGTCCTTTATGTTTATAGGCTGCTTTTTGCTCTGTAAGTAACGTTACTACACCCAACAGTCGATTTTCGTCATTGAAAGCCCCAAATGTGTAACTAGTTTTTGAATTTAAATTTTGAGCAACTTCCTCCACAGGATTTTCTTTTTGCATCGATTCTTCATAAGTTGTCACAAATGCGTCTGGATTTACTCGTAATGCTTGTAAACGTAAATCCCAATATTGTACTGCATCTAAGCTTGACAAAACTCGAATCATTTCTATGCATCCTCTCATCATTAAATTTTTATAAATTCGTTAATTCATACCATGTTGCATTTTTGTTTACATAATAATATTATGTAATTGTTTCCTTTTTATTAATAATTTCATATTCTTCTTTCAACATACTATAGCGATATCGATTAATAAATGTTCCTTCTCGTAATCTATCATTTCTCGTAATCTATCATTTCTCATAATTCCTTCACAAACAAACCCAGCTTTTTCATAACTTCTTATCGCTTTTACGTTATCCGTATCAACACGTAGCCACACTTTTTCTAGACCAAATTCATAAAATCCAATTTGTAACATGTTGTATAATGCCGCAACACCATATCCGCGTCCCCAATATTCTTTGTTACCAATTGCAATGCCTAACTCAGCATTTTTATTCATTTTATCAAAATTCTTTAAATCTACCCAGCCAATATGTAAACCATTTTCATTAAGGATAGCTCGTTGCTCATATCCATTTTCCTGGGTCATACACATCTCAATCCATCTTTTTGTCTCATCACGTGTAAAGGGTGGATATTGATTAGGTACAATTAAATGCTTTGTTACTTCTTTATCTAATGACCATTGATATCGATCTTCTACATCTTCTAATGAAAGTTCTCTTAATTGGACAATTGGTACATTCATATTTTCACTCCTTTCTTATTTTCCTACAGAAAAACCTTCAAACAACCTGCCTCCATAGTTTTCTAATGTTTTCTCGACAAAATCAATAAGTCCTACCTTTTCCCCAGTTCTATAAAAATGATCAAAAGCTTCAACAAATTGTTCAGCAAATAATGAATCATACTTCCTTAGTACCCTAATAAACCATTTAGAGTTACCAACCCATTGTCCGTTTACTCTAAGGACATATTCATGCACTAAATCAGCCAAATGATTCGCAATAAATAATTCTTCTTCTCTCTTTGTCGCACCAATAAAATCATCTAGTGCATCTGTAATAAAGTAACGTTTTTGTCTCATAAGTTCTTCTGTCCATTTTTCGGGACCTTTATTTAATAATTGCTCTGCCTCCTGCTTTAAACTTGTTACAATTTGCATAGTTCCTTTTAAGATAATTCCCTCCGAAACTAGTTGTGGTAAAGAAGGTCTTCCTCGCTTACAATCACTTTCAAAAAAAGTTTTATATGTTTCAAAGTTATGTACAAACACTTCCACTGGCCAGCCATTACTGAAAAATGATTCTCGATAGCAAGATAAAAGGTTTTGATCTAATATAACGATATCAAGATCCGATGTTTTTGTTTCTTCTCCCCTTGCAACACTGCCGCCTAGTAAAGCAACATCACAATCTGGAAATTGAGATTCGATAATTTTTTGCACAGCGTCAATTGCCTTCATGCTGTTCTCCTTCTTTCATTTTCTTGTTTTATTTCTTTCTCTATCTCGCCCCTTTTTAATATATGTCTCTGCTTCAGGTGTCTTACATGAAGTGATACCATGATCAACCTCAACTTTTCCAATCTCGCGTGCAACTGCGGTTGCTTTTTGCTCAAGCTCATCATTTCGAATTCCAATCGCAATAAGAGCACTATTCATTGCCTCTTTTTTTCGATTTTTCTCAGTATGTATATGAGTCTGAATTTCTTTTAAAAATGGTAGAAAAAATGCATTTTCTAACGATTTATCCTTTATAGCAATATTAGCTAGTAATGACCAACCAGCTCGACCAATCCATTCATCTTGAGCTTTTGTCCACTCCTCCATTTTGTCTATTGCAATTGGAGACGAACACACAGCTGACATAAGTACATCCATTAAGCAATAATAATCAACCTCTTGCACCCACTCATCCAACTGCCCTGACGTGAATTTTTTCGGATCAACTATCATTGTAGCTAATGTCATTGCGTCCATATTTTTTGTTTCCCATAATGAAATGGCTAACGCATGATTCTTTTTAATTTTCTTCTTTAATAGTTTTAAATTTGCAAAACTAACACCGAATAATGGCTCTTTTGCTCCATGGTTTATATATATTTTACGGTTTTGTTCCGTTCCACATCCTTCAAGTTGATGCATGACCTCTTCTAACAACATGTAGTCACCTCTTTTTTTCATATTTCCCTTTACTTTACACATACCCTTACGATATATTCGACACTATTTCCTGTTTTCCTATTTTTATTTTCATTACGGTATGTGAAATTATATATACTTAAAAAGCAAGAATCATTTTTTATGAAATGATTCAACGAAACACCTTGCCTAACAAAAAAGAAATTGCGCTTCCCTGTTACACAGTGTTATATAGACATTAAGGAAAGGAGGCTACTCCATTGCTTTCAGGTCTTGAATTCATGTATATTCAGGACGAGGTTTTATTTTCTTATAATCAATTAAAAAGAATAATAAGAGTTAATCTCATTTACTTTTTAAAATAACTGTCATTTTGCTTATTCATTGCTTCCTTCATTTCTTTTCCTTAAATTTAATTGATCTACACTGTATTCAACCAAAGCATCCAGTGGATTCACAATTACTCTATTTACTCTATTCTCTACTTTCCTAGCGGCATCTACCATTGATAATTGTGCAACTGAAATAACCTGATTCCCATCTTTCAGCATTCGATATATACATTGACTCACTCTATCATCATACTCTTCCTTCCGTCCTTGCATGATGAGCGCAAAAGTATCTTCTACAATTATGATTTGAATATCAATCGATTTCTGTCTTTGCTGCGCATATTGTTTCAAACGCTCTACTGTTCCTGGGACAGTACCAGGATTTGTAAATAATATCGTTTGTGGTTCTTGTACATTACAAATTACTTTAAAGAATGGTTCATCGATTTTTAATATTGGTATTTCTATTGGAACATGCATATCTTGTAAAAATGTTATAAAGTATGTACATGTTATAAGAATCGCATCAACTTTACTTTCTGCTATCCATTGCAATTGATTTCTCATTTTACTTTGAATATAATTTGTCTCCAGCTCACCCTCCTGCATTCTCATTGGCAATATTGGATCCACAAAATGGAGCAGCTCTACTTCAAATGATGCAAATGCTTTCTCAATGTATGCAATATTTGAATGATGAGCATGTAAACAAGCTAATTTTTTCATTTTCATCACACCTTTTTTAATTCAATTGATAAGATGTAAAACCATGAAGTTTAGATTCGTACAATCAATGAATTGCTGTTTTTTATCAACTTCTTTATTCGCGTTTTAAAAACCTGCTATATAAAAAGAATAATAACCATAAGACCGACAAAATCTTGCATACTTTTTACAAACTTTTTTGCATTTGTAACAATCTTTTTTTGCATTTCCCTACCTAAAGTTGCTAATATAATAGAGTAGAACTTTTATAGAGAGAAGGAAAATTATGCGCAATGGAATTCGAATGACAACTCTAGTAAAAAGGGCTCTGTTGATTTGCGTCGGGGTATTATTTTTATATGAAGCAATTTACGGATCAACAAGTATTGCTCGAGCAAGTACGGAAGATGACACAAAATCTGTTCAACTTGTAAGTGAGGTTCAAACAGCTCTTACTCCAAAGGAAGCACCTAAGCAATATAACGGGCAAGTTAGAAAAGTTGCTTACTTAACATTTGACGATGGTCCAGGGAAATATACTGCTGAACTTTTAGAAATGTTGAAAAAAGAAGATGCGAAAGCTACATTTTTCCTAATTGGAGCAAACGTTAAATCATTTCCGGATCTTGTAAAACGTGAATTAGCTGAAGGGCATTACGTTGGTATGCACAGTATGACACATAACTACAAAAAGCTTTATACAGAAGGACATTATGTAGATGAGATGAAAGAAGACCAAAGCTTAATTGCTGGGATTATTGGAAAATCACCTGTATTAACTCGTCCGCCTTACGGCTCAATGCCAGGATTAAATGAGGCTTTACGTAACAAAGTTGTAGAAGGCGGCTTGAAAGTTTGGGACTGGACGATTGACTCTTTAGACTGGAAATATAATAAGATGCCAATCGATGCAGCATCTGCACAAATTGTTCAAAATGTTCTTGCTGGTGCAACAAAACCAACAGAAGTTATTCTTATGCACGATATTCACCCACAATCAGTAAAAGCAGTACCAGCTATTATTAAAGGGCTAAAAGAAAAAGGTTATGAGTTAGAAAGCTATCATGAAGATGACCACTTCCCATTAAACTTCTGGCACGATAATCGTATGTAATTGAAAAAGACTTGATTTTCTCAAAGAGAAACTCAAGTCTTTTTTCTTTATTGTTTAGAAAATTGAACCTAATAATTTTGCAATTTCACTAATCAAAATCCCAACGACTGCAAAATCAGAATCACCAAATGTTGTATTTTCGAATCCTAATCCGCCCAATACCGGTAATAATAGCGCTGGAAGGAACGAAATCAATAATCCATTTACAAATGATCCTAATATAGCTCCTCGTCTTCCCCCTGTTGCATTCCCAAACACAGCTGCTAAATATCCAACAGAACCAAAATATCCAATCGCAATGTCATCCATTCCCGTAATTTTTCTTACATATGGCTGTAGTAATGCCGGGAAAATTACCATGAGTGATCCTAAGACTATGGATCCTATAATAACAAGAGAAAATCCTTTCATCCCTGTTGTAGAAAATACAGCTGAAATTAAACATGCCATAAAGAGCGTATGATGCCCCGTTAAAAATACATATTTAAATTTTGTAAATCGGGCGATAAGTAAATTAACAAGCATCCCAAATACCATAATAAATGCTGTTTCTTTCCCCAATGTTTGCTGTGCAATCGCAACGACTGCTTCATTGTTCAGAATGATTCCTTTAATATGGAATGCCTTATCAAACATTTTACCAAAAACATCTAAAGCTCCAATTAATATTGTGGCCCCGCCTCCTAATACGACGAAGCCCATAATCGTTTTTAATGTTCCAGAAACTGTATCTGCAAAGTTTTTCTTCTGAAAGAGTAACCCACACATTGCAAACAATCCAACTAATTAGGTTTGTATTTCTCCTCCCTATTCAAATGCACTGGACCACTTATAAATTCTCTCAGCTCTTTTTTTAAAGACTGTTCATCTATAACATCCGCATATTTTTGAATGATCTGCATCATAATATCAACTGAATCATTTTGATCTTCACCAAATAAGGCTGCATTTACTTTTCGGAGTAATGATGCTTTTTCAGAATCTGTCAAAATAGGATTTACCATAAAAATAGGTACTGTCCCCTTCTCCAATTCAGTTGTCGTAATAATACAATCCACTTCAAATGCATTCGATTCATATTCTCGCTTTGAGATTGCCTTTAAAATATCGATACTCGAAAATAATTGTTCCAATTGATATTGCAGCATACGCGATGTACCAATACCATTTGGACAAACGAGTAATGCTGTTTTTCTTGGATTGGGAACGATTCCTTCTTTTCTCATCCAAGCACCAAAATGCATCGTAATATACGCCATTTCATCTTCTGAAATTTGTTTTCCAACGTATTCTTCAAAATGGTGAACAACTTTTCTTGTAAGAATATATACTTCTTCATAATTTTTTTGAATCGTATGCAGTAAGGGATTTTCTATTTCAATCCCATATTTCACACGATAGAACGCTGGTTTTATATGTAAATATAAGTCTGAAGCCAGTCCTGTAAAATCTTGAAATATAACACAAGCATAATGCTGAAAATCCTTTATCATACGATCTACAATATAACGGATGCCTTGAACATCATTTTTTTCATACTCTTTTTGCTGAGCATTTACTTTCGCTCCCAACAGATGAGTGGTAATATAATAAATTTCATCTTTTGGAAATTCCACATGTAAAACGTTCTCAAACTGCTTTCCGATATACTTAGCTGCTTCAAAGTGTTTTGTTTCTCGAAGAACATCTTTTTCAGCATCTTCCATTTCAACACATTGCCCTTGAACAATTCGATTACGAAACAAATACATGTAAACGCTTAAATTTTCAAGTACTTCATCCGTATATTGAACGCCTAAAAATCCTTCGCAATTCGATAGAATGTTTTTTATAAGGAGAAGTTCCTCTTGTTCTTTTCTATCCTTTTCATTTTCTCCACGGTTTACAATGTATTTTACGTGTGATATTAAATATTCCCATCCATGCTTTGCAATCAACTGTGAAAGATAAAAGGTTAACAAACTTCGCTTTCCTTGCTCAGTTCCTTCGATATAATAACCTCGTTTACGATCAAATTGTAAGGAAAGCTTAAACTTCACTAGCCCTACTTTCAATTTTTTTAAATCAGCAAGTGTAGTATTACGACTTACTTGTACAAGGTCTATTAAATCTTCCAGTAAGATTCTTTTTTCTTTCGCTAATAAATACAGAGCTATCCAAGCTTTTCGCTCGTGTGGAGAATAATCGTATTGAGCCATCGTAAATCCATGTAATTTTTGAATCACTGTTTGTTTTGTTTCATCATCTAAACAGTATCCTAATGATCGAATATATTTGATTGGTTCTAAATGCTCTGCAACTAACCAATCATCTATCTTTTTCATATCGTAATAAATTGTTCTTTTCGAAACTTGTAGTAGTTCCATGAGTTGATCTACAGAAGTATAACCATCTGCTTGAATAATTTGCTGTAAAATTGCAGTACTGCGATGATCTAATATCATATATGATGTACATCCTTTCTATACTTGTTTTTTAGTAGTCTTGCAAGTATAGATACTAACTTTGCAAAATTAGATTATTGAAATCACTTTCTACTAATATAGTATCTCGTATTTCATATAAAATTAAGTCCAAATTATCGTTTATGCATTGTGCAATGATTGTACCTTTTTTATACGCCCATTATATAGTATCAATACGGTATATGAAATTACAACATACATACTTAATTGAAGACAGTTTTGCTTGTATTCTTTAGAAATTCTCTTTAACTAGTAAAACAAAAAATCCTGCTCGTATGGATAGTATTCCATACGAGCAGGATTTTATCACAATATGTTATTTACTTTAACCTTCTTGCGTAGTTTTTACTTTCTTCTTATTTTTATCAGGATGGTTATAGTTGTACTTAGAGCTATCTACTGGTGTAAATCCTTCTGGTGTGTAGAATCGTAATAAATCTCCATTTACAACTTCATCAGAAAATTTAAGTTTCTGTTGAACCATTTTTTCATTTTGTTTGATTTCATCCGTTGCCCCTACTGGTTTTCCAGTGGTTGTGTCATAATATTTCCCATTAAGCGCAGTAACTGTTGGACTTACATAGCTACCATTACGGAAAGGAACAACTTGTTGATGCCCTGGTGATAATAAATCTGTACCAAATTGGATATAATTCTTTGTATCGGTACCTAGTAAATGTAACAGCGTTGGAAGAACATCAATTTCCCCACCATATTGGTGTTGAACTCCTCCCTTCATTCCTGGAACATGAATGATTAAAGGTACACGTTGTAATTGTGCATTTTCAAATGAATTAATTTCTTTACCCATGATTTGTGACATCGCTGCATTATGATTATCTGAAATACCATAATGGTCTCCATACATCACAATGATCGAATTGTCATATAAACCAGATTGCTTCAAGTAATCCATAAAGCTTTTTACAGCTTCATCTAAATAACGTGCTGTTTGGAAATACGTATCTACAGATGAATCACCCGTTTTTGCTGGTTCAATTGTCGCTTCATCCTTATTAATCGGATAAGGGAAGTGATTTGATAACGTAATAAACTTCGCATAGAACGGTTGTTTTAATGTTTGTAACATTGGAATAGACTCATTAAAGAATGGTTTATCTTTCAGACCATAGTTTACAACATCTTTTTCATTCATATCATAATATGATGCATCAAAGAATTTATTAAATCCAAATGATTTATAAATATCATCACGGTTCCAGAATGTTTTATAGTTACCATGGAACACTGCAGATGTATAGCCCTGCTGTCCTAAAATAGCTGGTGCTGCTTGATACGTATTATGAGCTTTGTTTGTAAATACAGACCCTTGTGGTAAACCGAATAGTGAGTTCTCTAACATAAACTCCGCATCAGACGTTTTACCTTGTCCTGTTTGATGGAAGAAGTTATCAAAATACAGTGTATTTGCATCATGTGTAAATGAATTTAAGAATGGTGTAACTTCTTGTCCGTTCAACTTGTAATTAATTAAAAAGTTTTGGAACGACTCTAAATGAATATAGATAACGTTCATACCTTTTCCCTTACCAAAATACTCTGGGTTAGGGCTTGCATAGTTCGATGTAATATAGTTTCTTACACCTGTCATGCTATCTCCATCTGCTAAAGCACGTTCTGTCGATGCTTTCATACTTTGGATACCATCATAAATTGTATAGTTGTACGCACCTAAGTATTTCACAATGTAGTTGCGGTCAAACGTTCTTGTTAGTAATTCAGGACGATCCATTTCTGCTAAACCTAAGTTGATGCTAAAAATCAAAATTCCTGTAATAAATACAAGTGACAATTTATGTTTTGCAACACGAATTGGTTTTGGATCTGCAAACTTTGTTTTTACTAACACAAATAGGATAATTGTATCTAAGAAATACAATGGATCATATAAGTGTAATAACGCTAAAATACTACCACCTAAATCTCCAAAGTTATTTGTTTGCGTTAATGTCGGGAACGTAATAAAATCGCTGAAAAAGCGGTAATATACCACGTTTGAGTATAAAAGAATTGACAGTAACAAATTAATAATAATTAACCAAATATAAGATCGTTTCCCTTTTGCAAATAATGCAAGTCCTAAAAATAGGACAGCTGAGCTTAGCGGGTTAAAAAATAGCAAGAATTTTTGGATTGTGTTCGATATTCCTAAGTCGAATTCTGTAACATATGCTGCATATGTTTTTAACCAGAATAAAACAACTGCAAAAATAAAGAACCCAAAATGATTACTTAACACACGCTTACTCTTTAATAATAATTGTTTCATCTCTCCACCTCTTTTAATCATCCAAGGCTTATTTTTTGATAAGTCCATCTCTATGTTTATTTCTTCATACAGCTCGTTCTTTTTTTTAACCATATGAAGAATATTAGTAATTATAAGTTGAAGTCTTTATTTATTCAACTATTTCTTACCAAACATTTTTGACCTTGATATATATTTAATAAAATGCATTTGTAACATTTTTTATTTCTATCTAACTTTCTAAAAATCCGTCCGGTTACTAGGACACTCCCCACTATAAACTTTTATTCTTCACTTCGCAAACATTCTTATTTCCAGAATTACCAATTGAATTGGTTGTTGCTAATTTATTCATTCTGAGAAAATTTCTTCTTACTGCGTCCTTTTTTTCTTCTATTAGTCAAAAAGTATGAAACAATCCTATTAAATTTCCCTTCCCTTTCACTTCAAGTTCACATTGAAGTCACATCTATCTTTTATATTATATCTATCGAAGCTGTTCCTCCCTAATAATAAGACATTCCCCAGTGTCTCGAACAGCTTTCCATCCCTAATTAAAATTGACATAAATTGTCCCCTTCCCTGACCATCTTGCGCTGACAAGATGGTCTATTTTTTATCACCTATTACTGAATAATGCCCCTTATCCATTAAACAACTATTCATTTATATAAATTCATTTTCATTTTTCGACATCTAAACCCCTGCTATAAAGAATAAAAAGTAACTTACTCTCGTTTACTTCGCATGTGGCAGGAAAAAGCCCTGATTGCTTCTATGCATGGCCAGATGCTCTCTTACACCTAAATGTCGGTTTTTTAATTGATGTACATATAAAAAAAACAAACCCCTCGCTCTATTCTAAGTGCGAGGGGTTTGTTTTTTAGATTATTTTCCTTGATACATTGCATCCACTTGTTTTTGAAGTTCTTCATTCTCTAAGAACTCATCGTATGTCGCTTCCTTATCGATTACGCCGTTTGGTGTTACTTCGATAATACGGTTTGCAATCGTTTGTACGAACTGATGGTCATGAGATGTGAACAGTAATGTTCCTTTAAATGCGATTAAACCGTTGTTTAATGCCGTAATAGATTCAAGGTCTAAATGGTTCGTTGGATCATCAAGCGTTAATACGTTTGCACCGCTTAACATCATTTTAGACAGCATACAACGAACTTTTTCTCCTCCAGATAATACAGAAACATTTTTCTTTACTTCTTCACCAGAGAAGAGCATGCGGCCTAAGAATCCACGTAAGAAACTTTCTGACTCATCTTGTGGAGAGAACTGACGTAACCATTCAACTAAGTTATATTCGCTATTCTCGAAGTACTGAGAGTTATCTCTTGGGAAGTGAGCTTGAGATGTTGTTACACCCCACTTGAATGAACCACTATCTGCTTCCATTTCCCCCATAAGAATTTTAAATAATGTTGTCATTGCGATATCATTACGTCCGATAAATGCAACTTTATCACCCTTATTTAAAGTGAAATACACATTATCTAATACTTTTTCTCCATCAATTGTTTTTGAAATACCTTCTACAGTTAATAAGTCATTTCCTACTTCACGCTCTGGTGTGAAACCAACGAACGGATAACGGCGTGATGATGGTTTAATATCATCTAATGTAATTTTATCTAATAATTTTTTACGAGAAGTTGCTTGTTTCGCCTTAGATGCGTTTGAACTAAAGCGCGCGATAAAGTTTTGTAACTCTTTTACTTTCTCTTCTTTTTTCTTATTTGCATCTTGTGTTAGTTTTAATGCTAATTGGCTTGATTCATACCAGAAGTCATAGTTACCAACATATAATTGAATTTTACCGAAATCAAGATCCGCCATGTGCGTACATACTTTATTTAAGAAGTGACGGTCATGGGATACAACGATAACTGTATTTTCAAAGTTCATTAAGAAGTTCTCTAACCATTGAATTGCTTTTAAGTCTAAGTGGTTGGTAGGCTCATCTAGTAATAAAATGTCAGGTTGACCAAATAGTGCTTGAGCAAGTAATACTTTTACTTTTTCTGCCCCTGTTAATTCAGACATTTTTTTATCATGAATGTCTTCTCCAATGCCTAATCCTTTTAAAAGAATGGCAGCTTCAGACTCAGCTTCCCAACCGTTTAGCTCAGCGAACTCACCTTCAAGCTCTGCAGCACGCATGCCATCTTCATCACTAAAGTCTTCTTTCATGTAAATCGCATTTTTCTCTTGCATTACTTTGTAAAGACGTGTGTGACCCATAATTACTGTTTCTAGTACAGGGAACTCTTCATATTCGAAGTGGTTCTGTTTTAATACCGCTAAACGCTCACCTGGTGTAATATGAATGTCACCTGTAGATGGCTCGATTTCCCCAGATAAAATCTTTAGAAATGTTGATTTACCAGCACCGTTTGCTCCAATTAAACCATAACAGTTACCTGGTGTGAATTTTATGTTAACATCCTCAAACAATTTGCGATCTGCGAAACGCAAACTAACGTTACTTACTGTAATCATGTGGTTCCTCCAATTTTTGCTACTTTTATATATATACTTCATTTACTATAACATATTTAGCTATCTAAAGGTATATCTAATCGGCTTTCTATTTCAGCGAACGAACATTTCTATTATGAAAAAAGAGAAAATGCTTTATCCATCTTCCCTTGTTCATTTATTTTCTAATTGCAGATTTATCATAAACGCACCCATCACTTTTATCCTGTCCACTGTATATTATATGAATTATAGACCTCGATACACTTACTGAAAATTCCTAACTTCTTATTTTCTTACAAGTTACTTATCAATGAATTTTTAATCTCAGGTATATAATTTGGCCAAGTAAATCACTTTTATTTCCATTTATATACTCGAAAGCAAAGAAGGGAAGAATAAACCATTATGAATTCTTACTTTAATAAAATAGATAAATTAAATGCAACTCGGGATCCACTTCCCTCAAGAAGGAATAGGGATCCAGGGGAAGAAACTTCTGAATTCACAAGACTCTCTGCATTCAGAGCTATCAACATGGCTACCCTTCAACAAATACCCGCCAATACTACTGTTAAAGTTTTATATCCTCATATACAATTTGATTTAGCAAATGAATTCAACTCAGCTGCATCCACGTTCATTCCTGAAACAAGAGGTGTATACTCATTGACTGCAAGTGTTCTTTTCTCACCGAATAATTTCAATGAGGGCTACAGAGGAAGAATAAGTATTCAAGCAAATGGTCATGAGGTAGCTGCTGATAATGATTTCTTTGGAGCAAATATCAAGATTAAAAATATCATATCCGTTTCTACCATTACTCAATTAAAACGTGAGGACATCGTTGAAGTATTTTTTATATCTAGCGTAGCTGGTACAATCAATTTACTTGATAGTATTACACGTTTTGAAGGAGCTAGATTCCCTTCCCCGTCAATTTAAATGAAAACGTCTATAACAATAGTAAAAATAGTTGTTATAGACGTTTTATTTTATGCCTTTTCTAATTCAGTTTGTAGTTTACTCAATTCCTTAAAGAACGTAGGATACGAAACTCCAACGGCCTCCGCATCTTCAAGTACTGTTTTATGATCTGCTATACAACCTGCAATCGCCAGCATCATTCCAATTCGATGATCCCCATGACTACTTACTGTACCGCCCTTTAGCGCGGACTTACCGTAAATAATCATCCCATCATCCGTCGCTTCAATTCGTGCTCCTAATTTTGTTAATTCAGCCACAACCGTATCGATACGATTTGTTTCTTTTACTTTCAATTCATGTGCATCTTTGATAACTGTAATCCCTTCTGCTTGTGTTGCCGCAAGCGCAATGATTGGAATTTCATCAATAAGCCTTGGAATGATCTCTCCACTAATTTCAATTCCTTGAAGTGATGACGTTTCAATTGTAATATTTGCAGCGGGTTCTGATGCATCCTTATGAATGGAATGAATTTCTAACTGAGCACCCATTCTCTTAAGAACATCTATAATTCCCGTACGAGTCGGATTCATACCAACGTTTTGTAAAACCAGTTTACTATTTGGAATCACCGCTCCTGCAACTAAGAAAAATGCCGCTGATGATACATCACCAGGAACTTGGATATCTGTCCCGATTAATTGTTGTCCACCAGCAATTTTTACAGTTTTGCCCTCACGAGTTACTGTCACACCAAATGCTTCAAGCATTCTTTCCGTATGGTCTCGTGAAATGTGCGGCTCTGTAACACTTGTTACACCTTCAGCAGTCAGTCCTGCGAGTAGAATGGCCGACTTCACTTGCGCGCTTGCTACAGGCGAAACATATTCAATTGCTTTTAAACCACCGCCCCGTATTGTAAGCGGAGTAAACGTCCCTTCTTCTCTACCATCAATTTTTGCTCCCATAAGTCTAAGTGGATTCGTTACACGTTTCATTGGTCTTTTCCCAATTGATGAATCACCTTGTATACAGGAATGAAAAGACGTATTTGCAAGGATCCCAGATATTAACCGTATCGTTGTACCAGAATTACCTACATCTAACACACTGTTAGGTTCTTGTAACCCTTCTAATCCTTTTCCAATTACAACTACTTCATCACCATTTTTTGAGATTTCTACTCCCATTTCTTTAAAACAAGCAATAGTACTTAAACAATCTGCACCAGGTAAAAAACCTTTAATTATTGTTTTTCCTTGTGCAATCGCTCCAAACATGACAGCACGGTGTGAGATAGACTTATCTCCAGGAATTGTAATGGTTCCCTTTAATCCGTTTTTCACATTTTGCACGGTTTGTTCCTTCATAGGCCATTCTCTCCTTATTACATTGTTTCGTATGTTTGGTATTCTTCTTTTTGTAATGCGATCGTCGCCTTTAGGCGATCTTCTTCTCTTTGGAAACTAATGCGAAGCACACCAAGTAATCCTTCTCGGGCTTCTAATATTTGCAAGCTCGTAATACTAATTTCTTTCTGTGCAAGAATACTTGTAATATGGGCTAATGCCCCAACTTTATCTAAAACATCTACATATAAATCATGATAAGCTGGAATTGCACCACTTTTTCGAACTGGTAAAGAGTCACGGTATTCTTTAGCATTCGCAAAGTAGTTTTGTAATTCATTTGCATCGCCTTTAGAAACTGTTCTATATAACTCTTCCATTTCTGAAATCCATTCTTCTAGTAGCTGCAGTAAATGCCCCTGATTTTGTCTGACAATATCACTCCACATTTTCGGACTACTTGATGCAATACGTGTAATATCTTTAAATCCACCAGCAGCAAGTTGATGAATGAGCGGATTATCTCCGGCATGCTTTTCAACTTGTTTCACTAAGCCCGCCGCAATTAAATGAGGAAAATGACTTACAATGCCCGTTACATAATCATGTTCTTCCGTATTCAATACGAGAAAATGAGCCCCTGTTCCTTTTAACCATCCTTTCAGTTCTTCTACTCGATGATTTTCTACATGACTCATTGGTGTTAAAATATAAAATGCATTTTCAAACAAATGTGCCTTTGCACTTTCAACTCCTGTTTTGTGAGACCCCGCCATCGGATGTCCCCCAATAAAAGAAATGCCTTCTGGTAATAAAGCTGACGCTTCATTCATGATTTTTCCTTTTGTACTTCCTACATCTGTAACAATTACATCTTCACGTAAATCATATAATGCGAGCTGACGTAATAACTTTGTTGTTTCTTCAACTGGGGAGGCAAAAACAATTAATTCCGCCTCCTCACAAGCAGTTTGTAAATCTTTTGCTATTTCATCAATTACATAAAGTTCTTTTGCTCGCTCCACTTGTTCACTATGAATGTCATAGCCCGTAATCATTACTTCATGTTCTCTTTTAATCGCTAATGCGAGCGAACCACCAATTAATCCTGTACCAATTAATAAAACTTTTTTACACATTTGCCTCATCTCGAAACTTGTTTTTTCTATTGATAAAGTGCTCTTTTAACACTGAAATCACTCCCTCATTCTGTTCCCTCGTCCCAATTGTAATACGAACACCGTTTGGAAACGGGCGAATAATAAAACCTGCATGTGCACATCGTTCATATATTTCCCCAGCATCATCTACTGGCAAAAAGATAAAGTTTGTTTGAGATGAATAAAATGGAATCTCATTCTCGTTACAAAAACGTTCATATTGCTCTATTCCTTCACGATTTATACGAACAACTTCCTGAATGAATTCTGCATCAGTACAAGAAATTGTTGCTGCCTTTTGCGCCAGGGAAGAAACATTGAAAGGCAGGCGAACAACATTTAATTTCTCAATCAATTCTTCCTGTCCAATGGCATACCCAATGCGAAATGATGCTAAACCATATGCTTTAGAAAATGTTCGTAATATAAGAAGGTTCTTATGTTTTTTCAATAGCGGTATTGTTTCTGGAAAGTCTTTCGCTGCGACGTATTCATAGTACGCTTCATCAATTACAATTAGCGTATCGTCATGTACTCTATTTATAAATTCATTTAATTTTCTGTCATTAACGTATGTGCCCGTCGGATTATTCGGATTACAAATCCAAATCATCTTTGTCTCTTCATCGGCAGCTAGGGCCATTTCCTCTACGTCATATATCCCATCTTTTAAAGGAACTTCTTTTACTTCGCATCCTTCAATCACTGCATGATGGTAATATTGGGGGAAAGTTTCTCCTGCTGTTACAATATTGTCGCCCGCGCGGAGCACCGTTCGGCTTATAATTTGAATGACTTCATCGAGTCCACTTCCACATATAATTTCTTCCTTTTGAACTTGTAGTTTTGCTGCAATCGTTTGGCGAAGTTCCAGCGCTCCTCCATCAGGATATAAAGCATGTTCATGCCACGATTTTTGTAATTCTTCCATAACACGCGGTGAACAGCCAAATGGATTTTCATTTGATGCTAATTTTACAAAAGAATGATCTCCATACACTGCTTTCATCTGCTCTGGTGATTTACCTGGTTTGTATGGTTGTAATGATGATAATTGCTCTTTTACCTTCATACGTCATCCCTCCTTTTTAAAATTCTTTTGCATATTTGTTATGCTGCATCATATTTTTCGTAATTAATTCCATGCGATCTTTTCCGAATTGTTCAACTAATGCGTCTGCAAGTTCCCATGCAACAACAGCTTCTGCGACAACACTTGCAGCTGGAACTGCACAGCTATCAGATCGTTCAATGCTAGCTTGGAACGCTTCTTTCGTATCAATATCTACACTTGCAAGTGGTTTATATAATGTAGGAATCGGCTTCATAACACCTCGTACAACAATCGGCATTCCTGTTGTCATACCACCTTCTAATCCACCGGCGTTATTTGTTTTTCTTGTGTATCCTTTTTCTTCATCCCAAATAATTTCATCATGCACCGAGCTTCCCGGCTGCCTTGCTGCTTCAAACCCAATTCCAATTTCAGCGCCTTTAAAAGCATTAATACTCATAATGGCTCCTGCTAACTTTGCATCTAGTTTACGATCATAATGTACGTAACTTCCAACGCCAATTGGCATTCCTTCTGCAATGACTTCTACAACTCCGCCAATTGAATCGCCGTTTGCTTTCGCACTATCAATCGCATCCATCATTGTTTGCTCTACTTCTTTATCAAGGCAACGAACAGATGAATTTTCTGTAATTGTTTGGATTTCCTCTATTGATAATTGGCCTACATTGCTTGCTTTGACCCCACCAATTTCAAGGACATGCCCTGCAATTTGTACACCTAATTCTTTTAAAAGTTGTTTTGCCACCGCACCAGCAGCCACCCTCACTGTTGTCTCCCTTGCAGAAGAACGCTCTAAAACATTTCGTATATCACGGTGACCATATTTAATTGCACCGTTTAAATCCGCATGTCCTGGACGTGGTTTTGTGATTGTGCGTTTCATTTCTTTACTTTCTTGCTCTGAAATCGGTTCAGCTCCCATTACTTTCGTCCAATGTTTGAAATCATCATTTTTTACAATTAATGTAATCGGTGAACCAAGCGTGATTCCGTGACGCACACCGCTGACGATCTCCACTGTATCTATTTCAATTTGCATGCGTCTCCCGCGACCATGCCCTTTTTGTCTTCTTAATAATTCCTTATTAATATGTTCTGCTTGTAACGATAATCCTGCAGGTACACCTTCTAAAATAACAGTTAACTGCGGACCATGTGATTCTCCGGCTGTAATATATCTCATTTCTCTTACCCCTTTATTATTTTTTGTACAAAAAAGTCCCTACTGAGCTCTCAGTAGGGACGATTATTATCGCGGTACCACCCTAATTGTAGACTACATTTGTCTACCTCTTATCATTGTTAACGATCTATTAGACCGTCTTTCCCTTCATAAAGACTCTTATCTTTACTACGAAAAAGATGCTCTAGGGCTGTAATTCATGCTTATCTTTGTACTGATTCTCAGCATCCATCAGCTCTCTATAAACAGGGAGATAAGCACTACTGTTTCCCTTTCTTCGCATATTCAATATGGAATTACGATAATTTATTTTTGAATCCTTTTAACTCTTCCATGAATTTATGGAACTCTGGAATATCCATTTGCTGCGCTGAATCAGATAACGCAACTGCTGGGTCTGGATGCACTTCTGCCATGACTGCATCTGCTCCAATTGCTAACGCCGCTTTTGCAGTAGGTAATAATAAATCTCTGCGTCCTGTTGAATGTGTTACATCCACAACGACTGGTAAATGTGTTTCTTTCTTTAAAATCGGCACTGCTGAGATATCTAACGTATTACGCGTTGCTCTTTCGTATGTGCGAATACCACGTTCACATAATATAATTTGATCATTTCCTTGTGCAATGATGTATTCCGCTGCATTGATGAACTCATCGATTGTTGCTGCTAAACCGCGTTTTAATAATACAGGTTTATTGACTTTACCTACAGCTCTTAATAGATCGAAGTTTTGCATGTTTCGCGCTCCAACTTGAATTACATCGACGTAATTAAGAGCCATTTCTACATCGTTTGGATTTAAAATTTCACTAATAATCGCTAAATCGAATTCATCAGCCACTTGGCGTAAAATTTGTAATCCTTCAACCCCAAGCCCTTGGAAATCGTAAGGTGACGTTCTTGGTTTGAAAGCACCGCCGCGCATTAATTTTAGCCCTTGTTCTTTCATCGCTTTCCCTACTTGGCGAACTTGATCTAAGCTTTCTACAGCACAAGGTCCCATGATGAATGTTTGTGTTCCATTTCCTAGTAATTCACCTTTGACATTAACAATTGTATTTTCTTTTTTCTTTTTACGTGAAACAAGCAATGCTTTACGATTGTCATCTTCTTGCAACTCTAAGCTCGCTTTGAAAATTGTTTTGAAAATGTGCTGAATTGTCGAAGTTTCGAATGGTCCTTCATTATGTTCTGCAATCATATCCAGTACTTCACGCTCACGTACTGGATCAAAACGCTTCGTACCTTGTACTTGCTTTTGTTCTCCAATTTTTTGAACAATTTTACCTCGTTTATTTAAAAGCTGTAATAATTGTAAATTGATTTCATCCACCTGTTTACGTAATTGTTCTAACTCATGATTTGCCATTTTATAATCCTCCTCTATTATTTTAAAAGTATAATAAGAGAATAAAAATTCTCTATTTTCTGAATCGATAAGCTATACAAATTTATTATGAGATCGATACCGCCTTTTATGTGTACAAAAAATCCCTACTGATCTATTCAGTAGGGACGATAGTTATCGCGGTACCACCCTAGTTGTAGACTCATTTCGTCTACCTCTCTTCACTGTTAACGATCTATTAGACCGTCTTTCCCTTCATAAAGACTCTTATCTTTACTACGAAAAAGATGCTCCAGGACTGTAATTCGCACTTGTCTTTGTACTGGTTCACACCAACCACCAGCTCTCTGTTACAGGGAAACAACTACTACTCCTTTTCCTTTCACTGCATTTCATATTTCATTTTCAAGTTGGACCACAAAAGTGCAAAAAGTCCCTACTGATTCAATCAGTAGGGACGATAGTTATCGCGGTACCACCCTAGTTGTAGACTTATTTCGTCTACCTCTCTTCACTGTTAACGATCAATTGACCGCCTTTCCGTTTTAAAGAATATACAAATCATCTTTAATCCGAAAAAGATGCTCCAGGACTGTAATTCACGTTTATCCCTGTACTGATTCACACCAACCATCAGCTCTCTGTTACAGTAAGATAAGCACTACTGTGATCCCTTCATTACATTTTGTTTATTCAAATGTTTTTGAAATTGAATAAGTATGATTCGTATTATAGAACGCCCTTTTAAATATTGTCAACAGCTTTTTATTGATTTTTTAAAATTCCGCTCTTCCCCTATCATTCTTCTTGTAAATTTGCCATTACAATGCCAATACGAATCATTTCATTTTGAATAGATATGAATAAGTCATGCTCCACCTGAGAAGCTACTAATATTTCTTTTATCTGAATGATTTCACTTTCAAAAGAATACGCTTCTTGAAGGGTTTGTAGTAATACAAAAAACAATTTTGCATACGTTTGTACATGATATTCCACGCTTTCTTTCTTTTCAAGAATAATCGTAAATAACTCCTTTGTTTCCTCTTGTTTGTAGTGTTCTAACGGGAGTGGAAAACTGTTAAAAATGATATGTAATCCTTTTTCCGCGACTTCATTCATACATAAAACAAAGCGTAAAAACATGACATATTCTCTACCCGTTATTATGCTCATCTTTGGACGTTCCCTTAAAAACCTAGATAACCAAGAGTCCCAAAATTTTTGTTGTTCTCGTACACTTAATGTTTTTACATAATAACATAAATGCTCTATAAACTTGATTTTGTCATTTTCTTTTTCTTGTATAAAGATTGGGTATACCCAATCTGTTCTCTGTCCCCAATATAATACACATTTAATAAATACAAAACTTAACCACTTTAAAAATACTTGTTTTGTATGCGGATGTAGTAAATTTAAATGCGCAACTGCATATGTAATGTATCTCTTTATCTCTGTAAATAACGGCAAATTAATTTGTGTATAACATAGTCCTGCCCACGCATACTTTATGGCTTCATTTTCTTTTTTCAAATCGAGATAAGGTAAAAGGTATTTTCTACACCACTGTTTCTCAATATGATACAAAAATGTTACATCAGCAGTTAATCGCGCAAACATAAAATTGGTACACTCAGATGCTCTTTGCACCTGCTCTTCAAATAAAAATAAGTACTCATATATATTTCGGTCATATAAGTGATCATACGCGAGCAACTTTAATAATACCGACGTCATTTTCCCTACTGGGTGCTGAATAGACGCATTATAAAAATCCTGTTCTCCTACCTTGAAATTGGCAGCCCTCTTCATGACTTGAGGAAATAAAGAAAAAGCAAAACGTTTCACAGCTCGTATACTATTCTCCTCAAATTCTTCTAACCGATTACTAATTTCATATAGAAAACTACTAATTAACCACTGAAAAGCTGTGTTGCGAACAAACTGTTGCAACAGTGGAATTATTTTTTGTATTTGCTGATTTGTCAGCTTCCGACTATTTCTCCATTCCCGAATACAAACGAACCAAACCTCATTACTTACCTGTGGCTCTCCTACTAGTTGATATGCAAGCGAAATACTCCAATCCGTATTCGATTTACACGCTTTTGATAACATTTCTAAAAAATGACGCTGTTCAAAAATACCGTCATTTGAAAATAACATAACTTGCTTCTTTATCTCATGCTCTTTCAACCGTAATAACCCATCCGCTGTTACGTTACATATAATACTTTGCGCAAACACTTCTTCTTTTTTCTCACTGTATCGATCTAAAGAAAAATGAGGATGCTTTTGTTTCATGATGTTATACGCTTCTACTGTACAATTACTATTTGAATCACATGTATACAGTAAGTCTAATACAAGACAAGCATCGAATGCTCTTTCTTTTATAAGCTGCTTCATCACCTTTTGGAGTACTTCTTGCTTTGTTTCTTCTAGAGCAACTGGATAATGTTTCTTTAAAAATTGAAACGCTTCATGTTTATATGTAAAGTCTAAAAGTAATCGTTGATTTAGTAACCATTTTAATTTTTCATCAGCAGTTACAAATCTATTCTTACTCATTGCTTCAATCGCAATTCGCTTTTGTACTATACTATCTGCCCCGATCATTTGAGCGATATAATACGAAGCCTTTTCCTTGTTATTTTCACATAAATAGGTAAGACACTCTTTTACAATCCGAATTAACAATGTGAAGTCCTTTGGCTGTAAATCATGCTCTGAAAATGCCATCGTATTATAAAGAACACCGTCTCTTTTTTGTAATGCCGCTTGTTTTAACGATAGCATCTGAATTTTTTCTAATCCCATGACCATAATAGGGCCTGCAAAATACGAAATATGTGGTTTCATTTTTTCATCCCAAATTCGCTGCACATGTGAAAATACAGGAACCGACAAACGACTTGATTCTTCTAATTCAATTGAATCTTGCATGTCATTTTCCCATCTTCTCACACGTTTAAGTTTAATTTTCCCGTCCAAAATAAATGTCAATAATAATATGCTGATTTCTTTATGCTCTGGAAAAGAACATTTATATAACAAATAGGAAATTTTCTCTATGGAATGACTATTATTTTCAGCTGTTTCTAATAAAAGCAACGTCCATTTTGTAAATAATAAAGGTTCCATTGGCCTATTCATTTCTTTTAAATATGTACATATCGTTTGCCATAACAACGGAGATATTTTGGAATGATTTTTAAAAATAAGCTGGAATAGTTCTTTTTGATGACTGAAAAGAAAATGCTCAACAAGCCACTCAGCAAGCAATTCATCTGCTTCATCATAACGAGAGCTGATCAAAAATAAATTTTGAAGTTTCCCCTCTGCCTCAAGCCATTCAACCCACTCATAATCTCGAGCAAATTCTAAAAAATACCTAAGCGTTTCAATCTTTTTGGTCGATTGCTTTATATACGATAGTTGTTCTTGTTCAAGCGATGGCGGGACTGTCACAATATCACGAATCCGCATTCTTTTTGTAATATAATTATCCCCCATTAATTCAGCCCAGCGTTTCACCGCTTTAACAAGCGCCTGATGATTATTTGCTTTATTCGGGTAAACAATCGGACTTACCCCTAAATGTTCCCAATGATAGGTATTGTCACCTTGTGCGACAAAAGCATAGCGCCTTGTACTCGGCGGCAAACCTGTTGCCAAATACTTCATTACTGGATCATTATGGCTGTATCCAATGAACAAAACTGTATAATTTGAAAATAAATCAACTAAAAATCTTCTTGCCCACCCCTCTGTCAAGTAAGCTCTTCCAAAGTCACCATCAGTTAATATTAAATTCTCTTTTTCCTGTTCAATATTTCCATGTATATACGCTAAACCTTTAAACGATCTTCCTGTCGGCAAAGCAGGTGCATAATAAATATTAAAACTCCGTTTCATTTCTTGAATTACAGTTGTAAAATGCTGATCAAAATTTGTTGTTACAATACGAACATCAGTATCCTCTGAAAAAAGTCGCAAAATTGCATAATGTAATGGATTGGGCTTCGATTCTTTCACATTTACAAGATCTTTTGCAGCTTGATGTACATCTTTCGTCCTTGCAATTTTCCCAAGATAATAATCATGCGGTTCTGTTATTTCACGCTTTTCGACATATAAAGCCTCAGCAATTTCATCAACTAAATCATCGAAGTTTGGTAAGTTTGATTTCCCTTTCATAGAAACTCCTGCTCCAACAAATAATACAAGTTTTCCTTGCTCAAGATTATCAAATAGTTCTTCTGGAATTTCTACTTCTGAAGTAATCCACATCTGGATTCCCTCCTTACCTAAAAATGTCATATACTCTCATTTTACTATAACATTTTTTGTTTATATTTTTAATATTCCAGCAAATGATCCAACATGAAAAACTTTTTAAGCCAACAAAACAATATGAAGTGTATGAACTTCTCATTTTATAGGAAAACTATGTAGAGACGGGAGGTGTACACGTTGAGTAATATGGCTGTAGTGCTTATCAAATTTATATCGTGTATCATTGCTTTTGCTTTTGGACTTGCTTTATTTTTTCCTGCCACACTTCTTCAAATCATTTCCTTTAGTCTATTTGTAACGATTGTATCTTACATGTTTGTTGATAAAATTATTTTAGAGCGCATTGGCAACTCAGCTGCCATTATGAGTGATTTCTTGTTAACCTATTTAAGCGTGTGGATTTTTGGCAATATTTTATTGGACAATTACATCCAAATTGCGTGGGGAAGTATTCTTTCCGCTATTGTCTTTACAGTATCTGAAGTATTTGTTCATCGTTTTTCTCATCCGCATGAGCGATATAAAAACGAAAGAATTAATATGAATGGCCGATTCGCATATGGAACTGAATTCGCTGAAGAGCAGAACATATTAGATAAGGATAAGAAAAAATAAGAAAAAAGACGTCATTGTATCTATAATGACGTCCTTTTTCATCACACATGGCTCCCTTTTGCATATCTAACACAAGCAACGCTTTCATTCGTTTCACCTGTCCTTTATATGTTATATTCCATCATCCAGCAATCTTCTAATTTCCCTTCATGCAGCTCATGTTCCTTTAATTTTTTCACCTTTTTAAATCCGCACTTTTCATAACAGCGAATGGCACGTTCATTAGCTACTCTTGGGTCCATCGCTATTGCTTCAGCACCTAATTCATCGATGATATATGTAACCATAGCTTGTACAAGTTCTGTTCCAATTCCCCCATTCCAATATATTGGTTCTCCAATAAACTGGTCCATCCCCCATACATTTTGGTTTTCCCTATACCCATATAACTCTTTCCATTCTGAATCTATCGGGTACATTTGAATATAACCAATCGGTTCTCCAGCGTATTCTACTAAACATCTTTTCTCGTCACTCTTTGAGTTATAAGTAAAATGAGTACGAACTTTTTCTGGAGATTGTGGTTTATCTCGCCCTTCGTAATACTGTAAAACCTCTGAATTGGTTAACCATTTTGAAATGATATTTGCATCATCTTCTAGTACATATCTAATAGATAATTCCCCTTTTTGAAATAACATATTCTGCCTCCCTCATCGCATTATAATATTCTAGATTCATTGAGTTAACTCCTCTGATTAGATCGCAAATACAATTTAGAGAACATACATTATACCTTTAAAAATGGATGATTGATGATACAAGTATGAATAATCAATCCGCTAAAAACTGTTCAGTAGTTCTTAACTTCCCTATTCGAGGGAAAATGTAATTACAGGAGGCATCATGCTCCTCTTTAGTCAACGCCTTCATCGCATCCGTAATAAATATTTGATGGTAGCCAAGTTGAAAAGCTTCCCTTGCCGTACTTTCTACTCCTATGTTAGTAGAAATACCACCTAGCACAATCGTATCAATCCCTCTACGTCTAAGCTGAAGATCTAAATCGGTACCGAAAAAAGCTCCCCACTGACGCTTTGTAACAACATAATCACGAGAACCTACTTCAAGCTCAGGTACGAATTCAGCCCAATCAACAGGCGGTTTAGCCGAAACATTAGTTACTTGATCTATTGATGGCTTTAATTGGTCTTTTCCATCAAGAAAATCTACATTAACAAAAGCAATAAATCCTTCCTTTTGACGAAAATATTTAACTAACTGAGCAGCCTTATCTACAACAACTTGCCCATTTGCCATGTTCACAATCCCTTTTTGTAAATCAATAAGAACTAAAGCCGTCTTACGAAAATCAATGTTAAGTGCGTTCATCACATTTCCTCCTTTTATTATCAGTTCATTACTGCTTTTGCTGTTCTACTTTCTTTCCGTTCATAATTTTAACAAAGGTGACACTGCGGAAGGTTCGAAAGATTTAATGCCTTGATACAATGGATAAACCCGTATAAATCAGACGATACCTCTCAGCTGCTCCATCCCTCCAGGAGTTAAACTTAATAGCTCGGTTTCCTTAAATATTAGCTGTATCTTTGTTAATCATACGTTCATACAATCGCTCCAGCTACAAGCATCCATTCGCTCCCAATGGCGGAACCAACTGAAAATACGCTGATTATTGCACACTTTCATTTTGAATGCAACAATTCTACTTCTATAATCCCCTATTTATGTAGGTTCAAACATGTAATGATAGCCGCCTTAAGAATTACACTCATAATAATATTATGTAAACAAAATTTATTGATTGTTTCCTATTCACTACTGTGGTTTTGAAATAAAGTCACGATGTTGTAAGAAAGACGCGAATCTTTGAACAAAGTTGCGATGTTTATAAAAATGATGCGCTGCTTTATCTCTTTAATCGAAGATTTTTAAATGAATTGGGATTGAATTTTTTATTACATGAATTGTCCATTCAAAAAGAAAAGAATCCATTTTGATTAATGTTCTTTTTGAAAGAAATATACATTGTTGATTCTAAAGAAGTAGTTAGCAGTAATTTGAGGTGAAGATGATTGTGATATTGCATTCCATAAAAAAGAATGTTACTCTAAAAATAGAATTATGAAAGGACTGATGGATGAATAATGATTAACTAATATATATTTTAATTTGAAATTAATAACTTCAAACTACAAAATATAGGGTTAGTCTATCCATTTTTACAAATCAGTTCATACTTTATTTGTCATGATTCCAATGATTAATAAGAACTTATTAAGTATAAGTGAAATACTAATCCTTCCGATTATAAATTGGGAGGATTTTTTTATTCTCTTATAGGTAAGTTGATATTTATTAATCCGTAACTGTAACTTAACAAATAAAGGAGAGAGAAAAATGAGTAATTCAGACACTATTGTTACACATGTAATGCTCTATATAAGTCGTTAATATCCATCAAACTTATATGGAGAAATTAAAAAATTGATGGATATTCCGACTTTATATGAAAAGTGTTGATTATATAAAGGAGGAATTATTATGTCAATGATAAAAGTTCAAGACTTATCTTTTTCATACCCAGGTAGCTTTGATAATATTTTTGAAGGTGTAAACTTTCAAATAGATACGGATTGGAAACTAGGATTTATTGGTAGAAACGGACGAGGTAAAACGACATTCTTTAATTTATTATTAGGTAATTATGAGTATAGTGGGAAAATCACTTCTTCGGTGGAATTTAATTATTTCCCTTACCCAGTTTCGGATAAGAACAAGTTCACTCATGAAATCCTTGAAGAAATTTGTCCCGAAGCAGAAGATTGGGAATTTCTGCGTGAAATATCCTATTTAAATGTTGATGCCGAGGCCATGTATCGGCCATTTAAAACATTATCAAATGGAGAACAAACAAAGGTGTTGCTTGCTGCACTGTTTTTGAATGAGGGTCAATTTCTATTAATTGATGAGCCAACAAATCATCTAGACACTGATGCACGAAAGATGGTCTCTGATTATCTAAGAAAGAAAAAAGGGTTTATTTTGATTTCACATGACAGAATCTTTTTAGATGGATGCGTTGACCATATATTATCTATAAATAGAGCAAATATTGAAGTTCAAAGTGGTAACTATTCTTCTTGGAAGTTAAATTTTGATAGACAGCAGGAACACGAAGAGGCTACAAATGAACGTCTACAAAAAGACATAGGGAGATTAAAACAGTCTTCAAAGCGTTCAGCAAGTTGGTCTCATCAAGTGGAAGCTTCCAAAAATGGAACAAGGAATTCAGGATCTAAGTTAGATAAGGGTTTTGTAGGACATAAAGCGGCCAAGATGATGAAGAAAGCGAAGAACCTTGAATCAAGGCAACAAAAAGCTATTGAAGAAAAGTCAAAATTACTAAAAAATGTGGAGAAAACTGAGTCGTTAAAATTAGAACAATTGAAATTTCAGTCAAATGAATTGGTTGTTTTGGCTGATGTGTCTGTTAAGTATGATGACCAAATAGTAAATGAACCAATTAGTTTCATAGTTGAACAAGGGGACCGAATTGTACTTGATGGAAAGAATGGAAGCGGGAAAAGTAGTATCCTAAAACTAATCCTAGGACATCCAATACAGCATACAGGCTCAGTTAATTTAGGTTCAGGACTCATCATTTCCTATGTCCAACAAGATACTTCTCATTTGAAGGGATCGTTATCGGACTTTATTGAAGAGCACGAAATTGATGAGACGTTATTTAAATCCATCCTACGTAAGATGGATTTTGACCGAATTCAATTTGAGAAAGATATATCTCATTATTCTGGTGGACAAAAGAAAAAGCTGCTTATCGCTAAAAGTTTATGTGAAAAAGCTCATTTATATATATGGGATGAACCATTAAATTTTATTGATATTTATTCGCGTATGCAGATTGAAGAGCTTATTCAACAATTTAATCCAACAATGATTATTGTTGAGCATGATAAGGCATTTCAACAAACAGTTGTAACAAAAACTATATCTATATAGTTCAAAGTGAATGATTGAAGATATAATCAGTAAATCAAGTCATTAAACTATAGGGCGCTTTAATGGAGTGATGAAAAAAGCCTAATTTCTCCACAATAAATTGAGAAATTAGGCTTTTTAATAGAAAAAGTAGGATACATATTAACAGAATGCACTCATAAATGGGAATATGATATAAGACCATAAGGTTTTCCTACTATTAAAGAAGATGTTTAGGTTTGAATGATACAGGATTAGTTGTGTAATATTACCAATTGTGAATATAAAATAAAGTCACTACTTGGTTTATCTAGAGGTTAATCAATTAATCCCTAATAATTACATGTATTGTAGTTGAACAAGCAATACAATACATGATTAAACTTATTTATAAAAAAATAATTCGTTAGAATATTTTAAGAGCAAGTTTTAATCAATCCTTTTCAAAACACGCTCTTTCTTTTTGTTCTTTTATCAAGGTCATTTGCATTAATTTGAACAAACTTTATTCTAAAACAACAACTACTTAACATAAGGATCTTACTTTATTCTCCCTCTTTCTATTCATATATATTTCTACTACATTACAAATAAGTGCCAAAAGAAAAATAAATGACCCTATTAAAAATGTTTGATTGAAACTACGGATAACCGCATGTTTATATTTCCACTTCATTTGTTCATAAAATGCATTTCCCTCTTTTGATTCTATTATTACCCGTTCGTGCTTATCAATTGTTTGGATTGCTTGCAATAGTTTCTCTTTTTCTAAATCTGTCTGATTACTTTTTTGAACCATTGTTATGACTTGTTGATTTACTTTTTCTTTTTCATCCGATAATTGATGATTTAAAATAACGACCAATATCGCTACGCCTACAATGCTGCCTACTGTTCTTGAAATATTGGATATGCTTGATGCAATACCTGATTTTTCAATTGGCACACTTAATACTGCAGTTGTTGTAAAAGGAGCAAGCGTACATCCTGCACCGAGGCCTACAATCATAAGCCTCCAAATATAATCCCAAGTCGAAAAGTTTAACTCCATATGGCCGAATAAATACGAAGCAATTAAAAATGCAATAATACCTACACTGCCAATGACACTACTTCCACGTTTTGCAGCGATTGGTGTCATAATTGCCGTAACTATCATTGATACAATCGCTAGTGTACTAATAATCATTCCCGCCTTAAGTTCACTCATTCCTTCTACTTGAACTAAATAAAATGCAAAAATAAATAAAAAGTTCATCAACCCCATGCCTACAAAAAATAACGCAAGGTTTGAAAACGAAAACTCCTTATATGAAAATAAATATAGAGGTAACATCGGATTTTCACTTTTCTTTTCGATAAAGATAAACAATATAAAACTTATAATAGAAACACTAAAGAGAAGACTTATGCTTAGCGGACTTAAAGTCGCTTTATTTACTTGTATCAAAGCGTATACAAGTAAAAATAATGCACATGATGAAGTAACCATACCTGCCCAATCTATTTTAGAACTTGCGGTATGATCATAAGATTCTTTAATAAAAAGAAAAACGAAGATTAAGGAAAGAATACCGACTGGAACATTGATGAAAAATACCCAGTTCCAAGTTAATTTATCTGTTAAAACCCCTCCAAGTGATGGACCAATCGCTGCAGCTAACCCGCCAAAAGCCCCCATAACTCCACCTATCATACCTTGTTTTTCTTTCGGTACAAGTTCAAGTCCAAGCGGCATCGCAACAGGTACAATTATGGCTGCTGAAATTCCTTGTAACACACGAAAGGTTACTAACATATAAAAAGATGATGCTATTCCGCACATGAATGAGCTAATAGAAAATCCTAATAAACCAATAACATACAGCCTCTTGCGGCCAAATTGATCCGCAAGACGAGCTGCTATTAATAAACAGGTCACAAAAGCAACATTATATCCATTTGCAATCCAAGAAATCGTATCAATTGAAGTATGAAATGTCTTTGTCATTTCTGGTAATGCAATATTTACAATATTCGAGTCTAAAATTGCCATGAAAAACCCTGTAACTAGTGCAATTAACGCAAATAGTTTCCCCATATTTTCCATTTCCTCTCTATTAATTTTTGTTAAATGAAATCCCATTCATAAATAGATTTACGCACGCTTCTATATACTCTTCTAATTGAATATCCTCTTCCGTTATACTGACATTCATAATATATAAGAATAATTGTCCATAAAACATATTCGCTATTAAGCGATAGTTACATGGAATAATGTGCCCCTTCTCCCCAAGTTGCTGCAAATATGTTTCTAAATGGTCAACTAAATGTGAATTTAATTCATGAAGTAATCGTTTCATTTCACTATTTTGTCTAGATTCTAATAATGCTGCCCAAATATAATTTAACTTCGGTAAGTTTACCTGGATATATGTTTCTGCAATCTTTGTAAGGTCCTTATTTAAATCGCCTGTAAACTGCTCTTCTATTTCCTCTAACAACGCAACTGGTGTCGTTCGCAAAATAATACTTTCTCGAAATAAATTTTCCTTATTTTTAAAATTGCGGAAAATAGTTAACTCGCTTACCCCCGCTTTTTCTGCAACTTCACGAATTGTCGTTGCCGTATACCCCTTTTCACCAAATAATAAAGTCGCTGCTTCCATAACTTTTTCTCTCGCTGTTGGCTTTCCCATTCTAATTCCCCCATCCAATATGTAAGTAAGTGATTACTAACATATTATCATAAACAAAAATGAAAGTAACTAATTACTTTCATTTTTCTATGATATATCCTGCTATATTGTATAATAAATATTGAACTTTTGAATAGCTACTTTACGCTATTTATTTCACCATTGAAAATAATACTTTTTCTAACTCTTTTTTTGGTAACTTGCTATCAGTGACAAAGATTTGATACTCATTTCTACCATCTTTTGCTGGCACAACTATTCTCATACCAATTATATCTCCAAGTTTATTTTCTCCTAATGTTACCCTACACCCATCGATCGTATAGTTTGATAATCGATTAAAAGGTCGTTCGTCAAAATCATCTAAATTCTGTTCATACGGTACCTTTTTCATTTCAAAGATTTCAGACTGTTTGATTTGCAATACATCTTCAAAACTACCACTTTTTGAACTCAATTCGCCTTTCACATAAGTCAGCGTAATGAGTGGCTGTGGTTTCCCAGTCGTAATTTCCGCTCTTGCCTCTTCTTCATATAATCTATAATTTTTAGGTAAGTAGTCTGGATATTTTATAGGAAAATTAACTAGCTCCTGTGCTTCTTTTATCGTATATTTGAATTTTCCATATATTTTTTCTTCGTAAGGTCGTAGCTCTTCATTTACTTCATCATATCTTTTCAATTCTTCTTTACTAAGCCGAGCTGTACTTCGACTTTTTCTTTCTCCATCAACTACAATTGCCTTTTTATTTAATGCTTGTGATTCTTTCCACAGCTTAGAAAATTTTTCGAACTCTTCTTTTGCGAACAGTTGATTTGCTATTTCAAATATTTCGTTGAATTCTTTGTATTCTTCTTCAACTGCACCAAATTGTTCTTTTGCCTCTTCTGGAGTGCCAATAACTTTACTAACTAAAGTAGGTCCTGCAAAAGTCCCTGTCGGTATAAGAATTGCAGCGGCTATTAATCCGACTAACAGCTTTTTCTTCATCGATCGTCCCCGCTTTTTCTTTTCTTGGTGGTATGTATTAAAAGAGGTTTTCACCATTTTTTGAAGATTACTAGATGGTTCCATCGCTTCCGCTTTCATTTGCAATTCATCTTTTAACCGCTTTTCAAAATCCATTCGCTTCGCCCCCTTGTATAGCTGGAACATTCTCCATTTCTGACCGTAAACGCTTCAATGCTGTATGTAATCGAGACTTTACTGTACCAATAGGTATATGAAGAAGTGCTGCGATTTCATCCAAGCTGTATTCATGGAAATAGCGCATAATAACGACTTCACGATGCTTATACGATAACTTTTGTACAACTTCTACTAATTCACTACGTGTTTCTTTATGTAAAATATCTTCATCCACTATGTAAGACTGATCTTGTTCGTACATTTTCTTTTTTTCAAAAATGCGAAAACGTCGCCATGATTTACGTCGCCAATCTTGTACTTGTCTAACAATTAAACCATGTAGCCAAAAACGAAAAGACCGATTCACATCATAGTTGGCTACCGATTTCCACATTTGGATATATACCTCATTCACAATATCCTCTACATCATGCTTATCTCCTACTAAAAAAACAATCGTCCTATAAACATCTTTACATGTAAATTCATAAATAATTTGAAAGGCTTGTTGATCCCCAGAGGCCATTCTCTGGAGCCATTCCTTTAATTCTATTTCATCCAATTTACGTTCCCCTCTCATGTTCTAAACAATCTTTCACACTATATTCGCTCGTTTCTCACAAAAGGTTCATTTTACACTAAAATTTATTTATTACAATAATACAAAATCATTTTTTGTATCGTCTCAACTAATTGGTCGTTTTCACACAATAACTGGTCAAAAGACGAATATATTAATTTTTTTAGATGCTCCATGAGCGCATTATTTATCTTTACAATAAAAAGGCATACGAAGACAAGCCTTCTGTGTGCTAATATTACACGCTACAGTTTGTGGAATAGAGTGAGATAAAGTATATAAATTAGAAGAAAAACAAGAGCCTATGTTATTGAACTAACGGAGCAGGTTCGTGGGATAAGTGGATGAAAATCCATCTATCTTTTAAACCAATGCGCATCATTTTTTGGAATTGAAATGGAAAAAGAACCATATAAAATTATGAAAGGAGGAGAGTCATAAAATGCAAACAATGAACGAATATTCTCGTGCGAGTACGGTTTATATGATGACCAATAATGAAGTAACGAATCAAATCATTGCCTTTTACAGGGACATGAATGGAATGCTCACCTTTGTAGGTTCCTACCCAACTTATGGCAGAGGTACTGGTACAAGGGAAGTCTCAACTGCAACTGCAAACGATGGCATCGATCCCCTTGCGTCACAAGGTTCCTTAACTTTGTCCCGTGATGGCCGTTTCCTACTTGCAGTTAACGCAGGCAGCAATAGTATCAGTAGTTTCATGATAATCGACAGCGGGGTACCTGTTCTCGTGGATATGAAGCCATCAGGAGGTGCTCAGCCCAATAGCGTAGATGTGTTTGGTAATTTTCTCTACGTTTCTAATGTAGGTAATGCCGCTAACAATTTTGCATCCAATATCACTGGGTTTCGTATAGATGATAACGGACGCCTTACTCCTATTCCCGGATCAACCCATTCTCTCAGTACTTTCAATGCTCAGCCGGCGCAGGTTCTCTTCACTCCAGATGGCAGTAAAATCGTTGTATCCGAGCTTACTTCAAACCATATCAGTGTATTCCATGTGAATAAAGATGGTACAGTTACGGGTCCAATTATTAACGATTCAAGTGGTAAGGGACCGTTCGGCTCTTGTTTTCTATCCTCAGGACTACTTTTAGTTACGGAATCCTTTTCTAGTGCGCTGTCATCATATTCAATGAGCGACAACGGGACTCTTAATGTTATCAGTGGCTCTATACTGAACGGCCAGAAGACCACTTGCTGGGTTGTAACAACGAGGAATGAAAGATTTGCTTATACCACCAACACCTTAAGTGGCACAATCACCACATATCGTATAGATTCAAGTGGAGCACTATCGGTTGTCGGGCATATTACCAGTACACCAGCAGGTACATCTACAGGTCTGCCGATAGATGCTGGTGTGAGTAAAGATGGCCGCTATTTTTACACACTGAACGGGAATCAGGGTACAGTCTCAGTATTTCATATCCAAGATGATGGTAGTCTTATTAGATTGCAGGTTGCTGCTTGGACTAACTTTCCTTATTTTGGATCGCAAGGTTTAGCTGTTCTTTAATTCTATTTGGTTCACTATATTTGGTAAAATAGAAAATATAAGATGATTTTGGGGACGATAGTTATCAAATAGACGAAGGGGTCAGAAAATACGAGATATGGAAAAGAGGGGGCTACATCATCCAGTTACTGGTGCATTTTGCAGCATTAAAACTCAAACAAAATAAACAATTAGTGCATAGTTATAAAACAAAGCTATCAATTGACAGCTTTTTCTTTTTGTACTAATAAGGCAGGTTAGTTAAAGTAAAATATTTATAGAAAGATAGTACATATGTAATAACGGAACTAACACTGCCGTTTAGGTTTGACTTAAAAATAGCTGACATCAGGATCAGCAGTACCGCTTTGTTTTTGGAATAGGAATCTTTCGAAATACGGTGATGATTGACCTTGTAATCGAAGACGTTTTTCAATTTCAATTGCAAAATGTCTTGCATCTTCTACATTTCGCCTGCTGGTAACAATGTCATGCATCAAGTTTAAAGCCATAAAATTCGCTGCTTCTTGATCACATTTAGCCGTAGCTTCACCAGCAGTTCGATCTATATATAAACTGCCATCAAACTGTGCCAATTCATCAAAAAATGGAACAGGCACTTTATAATCAACGGTTTGTGCCAAATAATCAAGATGGGGAGTCGGAAAATTATGAGGTACCGTATCAAGATGAACAATCGTACGCTTCCAAGGACCATTGTTATACCAAATGATTCTTCTAGAACTCGCTTCATTAGGTAAACCATATTTCTTGACTAACAAGTAAACAGTATTTTTTGGTTCCCCAGTCCACCTCTCCAAAACTTGATCTAAAATTGGATGAACACCAGAATGTTGACGATGATAACCGTTTAATTCATAATTCATTTAAAATCCCTCCTGACATATTATATATTGGTCATTTGTCCATAGTTACAGTGGTCAGGTTGGAAAGTAACAAACAAGAATACAATTTAGTTAGCTTTTCATTTTCCTCTTAAAGCCCGAAACAGCAATTACGAAGATAATGATCGTATAGCCCACTACCCATAATACAGGTACAACAAGATCTCCGTATTCACCAGATAAAGCAAATCGTGTAGCATCAACCGCATGAGCAAATGGCAATGCATAAGCGATTGTTTTAAACGCACCACCAATCATATCTAACTTAAACCAAGTACCACTTAACCATGTTGTGAGATTGACAAACATTGCAAAAAGTCCACCAACTTGCTTGTCTGTAAAGTACGTGCCAAGCAGTAGACCAAATCCAATATAAAGCATCGCAATAATAATGAGCAGGATTACGGCACCTAGTACATTCGCATTAAGAGATAAACCTAAGAAAAATGCTGAAATAAAGCAAATGACAATTTGAAGAATTGCAACCGGTAATAGTGGCAGAGCATATCCAATCATATAATCAGACGCAGACATAGGTGAAGCAAAAATCCGCATTAAAAACGAGCTGCTTTTATCCTTACCAATCAGCATTCCTGAAAATAACGTAATGAAAGAAAAACTGAAAACGATCACGCCTGGCGTTAAGCTTTCTATACTATAAAGGTCAAAAGGCATATTTTTCTGCATGATTGAAAAAAGACACATGATAATAATCGGAAGCACAACCCCAAAAAGAAGCGTCAGAGGATCACGTAAAATCTCCTTACGATTACGTGAAGCAAATGCTAAATATCTCATAGTCAGACCTCCTCTTCAGTTAGTATAAGGAAAATATCTTCTAAAGAAGATTGTCCCGTCTTTTCTTTTAACTCATCAATTGTTCCAAGTGCATGCAATTTACCCCCGTGCATAATGCCGACGCGATCAGCAAGTGCTTCTACTTCTTCTAGATAATGCGTCGTTAAAATAATCGTGATTTTACCCTTTAATTCAAGTAAAACCTTCCATAGATCACGTCTAGCACGAACATCAAGTCCTAGTGTTGGCTCATCTAAAAAAATGATTTTTGGATTTGAAATGAGTGCCATTGCAATACTTAGTCGACGCTGCAACCCGCCTGATAATGTTTTTGCTTTATTTTTTGCTCTCTCCGAAAGTCCAAACCTTGTCATCATTTCCGTTGCTTTTTGTTTAGCCTCTTGTTTATTGCTGCCATAGATACTCGCAATGAGTTCTAAATTTTCTTGTACAGAAAGATTCGGGGCTACCGCAGTTTCTTGTGGTGAAATGTTTATTTTTTGTTTTACTGCCGTAGTTTTTTTGACAATACTATCTCCTAACATTATTGCATCGCCACTTGTAGGTGTAAGCAAACAACTAAGCATTTTGATCGTTGTTGTTTTCCCGGCAGCATTTTGCCCTAGAAGTGCAAAAAATTCGCCTCTTTCAATTGTCATTGAAAGATTGTCGACAACTGTGTGCTCTTTAAATTTTTTCGTTAGACTTTTTATAGCAATGTTCATTTATTCATCACCTCTTCCTTCTAATTTTTTTGATTGAATCGCAGCATTAATTTGTTTAATATCATTCTTTGAAATCATGTATTGAATAGCCCATGTGACAACATACGTACCTAAGAAACTAATAAAAAAAATCAATGTGCTTACGAACGTTTTTGGCATCCAAAGTATCATCACAATTGGTCCCCATACTAGTGCTGTTACGCAAAAATGAACGATGTACTGTTTCATTAGACTCCACTTCACTATGTCAAAAATAAGGGCACTTGTAGCAAATGTAACGCCAATAATCCCTGTTAACATTATTTGTACGATGACAGCAGTCATCTCACTAACAAAGAAAGAGCGAAAATGATCTACAACTGGCATATATTCTCCTTGGCCTAATTTAAGCGAAATAAGGATTTGTACAATTTGTCCAATAATCACGCCGATGACAAAACCACCAACAACTCGACTAAATAAATTTTTCACGTTGCTTTCACCTCATATTCCAAACAGTTTCTTAATTTTTGAAACATAGCGTCGAGAAGCATATGTTTTGATATTCCCTGTTAATGACACGCCAATTGTTCCTGTCATACTAATATCCATATTCGTAATCATTTTGATGTTAACAATCTCTGAATTGGAAATACGAACGAAAAATTGACTATTTAGTTTCTCTTCCAGTTCATATAACCTGGAGCGAACGGTATAGATACCAGCAGCAGTTTGGAGAAATACCTTCTGTTTCTCTGTATAAATCCTGACGATATCTTTACATTCAACAATTTCAACACCTCTTTCTGAAAATACAGCTAATGAATCCATATGTGTTTCCGAAAGTCGCTTCATAATATCTGATATCTCATCTGTCATTTTATCCGTTAGAATAATAATTTTCGGTTCTTTATAAGATGGATCAATCGACACTTCAAATTTCACTTCACCACATCCCTTTCACTCGCTCTAAATATAAAAGCTATTTAAGTTACTGTAAATAAAATTTCGATAATCGGTCGTTTTCACACAATAACTGGTCAAAAGACGAATATAATAATTTTTTAGATGCTCCATGAACGCATTTTATCTTTACAATAAAAAGGCACACGAAGACAAGTCTTCTGTGTGCTAATTCAACATATGTAATTATAAATAAAAATGATTTTTATTTATTTTTCTATATAGTACATTCTTTTTTAGTACTGCAGAAATTTTATTATCATCATATACAAGTGAACTCTAACAAAGCGATTTATCTTCCAATCTCCAGCTAAACCACCGTGCGTGTCCATCTGTTTCACCAACAGTTTCACAATATTCTTTCCCATGAATAAAATAATCAAGATGAAGATCCCTATCCCACATATTGTTGTACAGATGAAATATATCTTGTCTTGCACCAATTTCTTTAATCTGATCCACTAGTTTATGCTTTATATTCTCTGGTATTTGATTCGCTACATGTGTATGGAAAACACAAATTACCGCATCCTCTGGAAGTTGCTCTGCAATTTCTGAAAGAAGAGACACCCCATCCCCTTCTATTAACTTCACAAATTGTTCTTTTAAACACGCTGCTGCATTGTCAAACATTTCAAGTCTTTCTTTATGCTCAGGCCAAATGAGCGAACGTAACCATACATAGTCTTCCTCATTATTTAAATCATTGATATGTAAATCCAGTCCAATCCTTTCTACGACAGGCGGACTCTGTTGTAAGAAAAATGGCTGATTATCTCCTTTTATTTCTGATTTCAAATGAACGTTTGAATGTATATTTCCATATACCTCTCCTGTTCCATACGAATAGCTATATTGATCCCAGAACAATTGTAGACCAGCACTTGTCCCAATCTCAATTAAAGCTAAAGGTTTCTGAACTTTATTAAAGATATAACAAAAACTCGGATATAAATACGTACATCGTCTTACTTCATTTGTTTGTACTAATTTGGTTTTTAAGATAGAGATAATTTCTTCTCTATGAAGCTGGCAAAAGTCTTTAAACTGCTGGAAAGCTTTCTCCAAATTCTTTTCGGGGTTTGCAACAAGACTTCCATAATATTTTTTTAAAACATGATCGTTCCCTTGTAATAATAAATAATGAACCGCACCTAGTAACAAATTAGGAACTGGCTGACCAGGCTGTGTGTGTGAAGCTAATGCAATTAGTTCATCATCTTCTGAAATTTTTAATGATAAATGCTCGTATAAATCGCTTGATCCTTTACATTCTTTTACGGAAAAATTTCTGAATAAGTTTGAGATTTGTTCTGGTGTAAGCAAGTCGATTCCCTCCCATTATACAACTTAATATCCAGAATAATCTTAACATAAATATAATTATCAGGAATACAGCAAGATTGTGATTATTAACGGGATTTTCTTGATGTTTTTCATCACACAAAATTGATATATCCTCAATCTTTCCTACCAAAAGTTTACTATATTAAATACCAAGCTAAACATAACAATATGTTTTTACGTTATTATGCTCTTCTCTTTTCTATATACACGATCAATCTTTATCCCACTTTGTTCAGATAAAATCGAGTCTTTTTGTGCTGATGAAAAGCTTAAAGGAAACTTTATATCCCACTTCGTTCAAATAAAATCCCTGCTTGCTTTGCTGCTTGTTGTGATAATTTCGACTTTATATCCCACTACGTTCAGATAAAATGGGTTAACCTTTTTAACGCTTGCGCTTGCATTACTGCTTTATATCCCACTACGTTCAGATAAAATGCATGGATGGAAGTAACAAACTATGGCTGTATTACGACTTTATATCCCACTACGTTCAGATAAAATGCAATTAGACGAACAAAGCAATAGAATGCTAAATGCCTTTATATCCCACTACGTTCAGATAAAATCATCAAGCACTTCCGCAATGTCATTGTTTGAGTCACCTTTATATCCCACTACGTTCAGATAAAATCAAGCTTTTATCGACACATGTCGCGCGGCAGGGTGGACTTTATATCCCACTACGTTCAGATAAAATCCTAACTTGGTTAATCGTCGTGTATATTGTGACTCACTTTATATCCCACTACGTTCAGATAAAATATCCATTCCCCGATGCACGTTTGAGTTTAATAGTCTCTTTATATCCCACTACGTTCAGATAAAATATCGCTCCGTTTGCAGGAGTCTCGCGTGATCCATCACTTTATATCCCACTACGTTCAGATAAAATAAAGAATACGTGTAAATCAAAAGAAAGCTTTTGCGATCTTTATATCCCACTACGTTCAGATAAAATGCAGTAGCAAGGGCTTGTTGGGCATCACCGAAAGCCCTTTATATCCCACTACGTTCAGATAAAATGCTTCCAACAAGTTGAAAAGACCCATCGGCATACACCTTTATATCCCACTACGTTCAGATAAAATAAGGGAAACCGGACAGTCATAGCAAGGGTATGGCGACTTTATATCCCACTACGTTCAGATAAAATTGCCCGCGACACTGTTCTTCGCAATGGAATCAATAACTTTATATCCCACTACGTTCAGATAAAATAGATTTGAATGAAACATTAGATGTCTTTATTGAATACTTTATATCCCACTACGTTCAGATAAAATTTCGAACTCAAATTCTTCTTCAATAGTTCCAACAGCTTTATATCCCACTACGTTCAGATAAAATCCTATATAAAAAGGACTAAAAATCCCTTTTAAATCAAGGATTCTACTGTATTATAGATTTTAAGTTTTGCAGCGAATCGATAGTCTTGTTTCAAAAGCATTTTCAAAAATGATGTTGAGCCCTTGAAAAACAAGGAGTTTACAATTTACTTCTCATAAAACGATTCGCTGCAAAATCATTACTAATAAAAAAATCTTTCCTATTATCTAATATATTACAAAATTATTTTTAAAGAAATAGCTCTTCATAGCTTTTTTCAAGACCAAATACTTTTTTCTTTATGTTACGTGGGTTACTCACTTCATATAAATAAACAGAATCCTCCGTTGATATTATAATATTGTCTAATTCTGCTAGACATTTAAGAAGTTGTGTTTTAGATACTTCTCCTTCAAATACAGAATTCTGTGTCCATGTTAAATATTGTTTTAATTTCTTACATACTTTTCCTACTCTTTTTTCTCCAACATCATAAGTAATAATTACAAACATTTCTTTACCACCACGCTTTTAAAGGTTTATACGATTCGTCACCGATCATATGTTTAATAAGCTTATAGCACTCTAAACGTATGAAATATTTATATGATGCTTTTCGTTTCAATCGACGATGCATTACTGTCTGTCCTAATTTTTCTTCCCACGCTTGTAAAAACTTTTTGCGGCCTTGTTCATTTAATAAGACCATTTCATCAATTTGCTCAAAATGTTTTAGGCTAATCATTTTCTTATTAACAAGTGTAAATATTAATGGATCTACAATGAGCGGTTTGAAAATTTCTGCTATATCGAGACTTAATGAATAACGTTTTGATGATGGTTCATGCAAATAACTAATTGTTGGATTTAATTGCGTTTTATAAATCTCAGATAAGACCGTTGTATAACATAGACTATTACCAAATGAAATCAGCGCATTAATCTCATCCTGAGGTGGTTGTTTAGAACGCTTGTGAAACGAAAATTCAGGCGGTAAAATATAATTAAACATAGAATAATAGTGTTGTCGAATAAGCCCCTCAATGCCCATAAGTTGCTGGATTGTACTAGCTTGCGATATTTGTGGGATTAATTGTATTATATCTTCTAACATTTCAGTAGTTATCTGTTTATATCCCCTTAAAGTCCGTAACATATGGAATACCGCTGAAGACACAAATGCTTTAGCAAGTATCAATCGTTTGTCTATATCTAAATAATGAGCGCTTTGATGGACTAATGTAAAACCTGATAAATTACTTTCACGTGGTGTAAAACTACCACTATAAAAACCATAATAATTAAAAAAATGAACATGAATTTGATGCTGATTTAAAAAATTTAATAATGTCGTATTCAAGTCAACTTGCCCAAATACATATAAATTATCAATTTGTTCTATTGGTAATGATTTCTTTTTTTCCTCCTCATTAATAAAATAAAACGTATTATCTTTCCGCTTCATTCTTCCATTTGAAAAAATATAGAAATCTCTAAGCATCATTCTACCTCCCCAGAAAAGCAAAAATCATAATATGCACATGACGAACAATAGGTTTTCTTTTCAAGTTTTGGAGGCCTATCACTTAATATAATTGCTTGAATGCGTTTTTTAATATTTTCCAATTCATCTTGATTAGCTTCTGTTAAAAGAATTTCCTCCGTTCTTTTTTCTTTCGTATAACTTAATAAACCTTTCTTTATAACACCTCGTTTTTTCAATTCTGCTAAATAATAAAGCAATTGCCAACGATCGGCGTCTTTCATTTTGCTTGTTAACTTAATTTCACGAACATATTCATCTTCAATCCCATCAATCTTCCCGACTCCATCAATATCGAGTTCACGGTGTTCCATACGCTGATATGTAGAATCATGAAGGATTTTACCCTCTATCACCCTCTCACTCTCTTTTTCTAATTGAATTTGATGCACAAATAACCAGAGTTTACGATGACAAACAAAATAGTAATGAATGTAAGTTCCTTTCACCTTACCACCTCATTTAGAATTTGTTATATAACATCCCACTCCGGTTAAATAAACTTATAAAAATTAAATGTAATTCTCTATTTCCTTATCTAACAATACACCTGCACCTGTTTTGCTAGCCTCATCAAAATCATACTGCAAATCTAAAATTTGAATCCATGGTAACAAATCATATTTTTCACCATTCTTTTTTGTACCTTTATGAGGTAATCTTGATGTTTTTCCTCTGATTATATTTTTTCGCAAACTAACAGTAAGTTTTGTAATTTCACGACGTATTTTTATACGTTCATCTTTATCAACTATTTCAAGTTGTTCAAATAAATGAACATTTTCATCGTAAATATTTCTAGGAATCACAAGTTCAGCTTGAATATCACGAAGCAGCTTTTGAGCATCCTTTGAAGATAATGTATAATCATCGAATGTTTTCAATTGCTCTAAAGCACCGTCAAACGTTTTGAGAAATTCAGTTCCTTTTAAATTCTCCCTATTATACAATTGAGAAACTAGTTCAATTTTTTGAGATTCAAGCAAAATTTTCTGATTGAAAGGTCGTAATAAATCTAATGATTTTGTTAAAATTTCTTCATCATACACATATTTCACACCACTCACATCAGCTGTATATATGAATACATTAGGTTGTTGATGTGTGTATTGTCTTCTTCGATAGCATCGTCCAAACCGTTGACATAAGCTATCTAGCGTTGCAGCTTCTGTAAATAAAACATCAAAGTCAATATCAATAGATGCCTCTACAAGCTGTGTTGTTATCCAAATTCCTGTTACTTCTTTATTTTCATCAAAAAGAAGCAACTCTTTTTCAATCAAGGCTCGATGTTTTTGAATATACATAGAATGGAAAACACGAACATTTTCACTATGTTCTATTATCCTGTTATACAACTCCATTGCTTGTTTCACTGTATTTGCAATAACTAATACTTTTTTATGATTTCCTAGTTCCACGATCTGTTCAAAATCATCAATTATCGGCTTTTCAATAACATCAATGCAATGTCGAATGACGTTATCATCTACAAATGTATCTACTTGAAATCCATCTATTGGAATGATTTCACTCTCTTTCAACACTTCTAAATAAATACTAGGAAGTGTTGCGGTCATAAGTAAGAAACGGCCACCTACTAAATAAATCATTTCTAATGCCCGAATTAATACAGCAGCAATTTTCGGATCATAAGCTTGAATTTCATCGATTACAACTGAGGAATAGGCCATTGTTGCAAGTTCTTTCTCGTAGCCTCGATAAAGAAATGGAAATTTTAATATTTGATCAATAGTTGTAAACAGCAGCTTACTTGAAAAATGTTGAGATTGCTCTGAAATAACTTCCCAATCTTCTTCAATGTTTTCTGTTAGATAGTCCATCGATGATGAGTGCAGTAAGCCAACGTTCTTATAGTTCATTTTTTCATACACTCTATTAAATAATGCATTAATGCTAACCCTTAATGGTAATGTAAAAAAAGTTTTACTATCACTAGCCCAAAGAAGAGCCGCTTCAGTTTTACCCATGCCAGTTTGAGCTACAATTATTAAATTTTCTTTGCGATGTTTATGTGCATGTTTTTGCAAATCTCGATATACATCTTCAACAGGTACTCTCTTTTCTTCAGCAATCTTTTGAAAACCCGCATCAACAAGCTCTTTAAAATCTTGCTTTGCATCAATTTCAATATCCGCATGAGCAGAAGCTGCATGATCTAGTCGGTGAAGTAATCCTTTTAAAATAACATAATCTACATAATTTGCTTTATTATCACTATACTTAATTCGTCTATATAGTTGGGATAAAATACGATTAAATTTCTTCTCTAAATTTGCTCCGTTAATATTTAAATGTTCATTGATCTCATTCATTTTTGGCCAAAGATCATCACAAAGAGCTTTTTCAATTAATTCATCATTAGGATCGACATTTCGTTCATGATGATATGCAATTGCTTGAATAAGGGCTTGATAGTCTTTTTTCGGTAAAGAAAAAACAGCTTCTGGTAATAGAAAAGGAGATAAATAGTTGTGCGGTACTTCCAATGTCTTTTTTAACTCTACTTCTTCTCCAAGTGCACGCCTTATCTTTAGTTGAAACGGCTCATGAGCTTTACCAGCATCATGATAATCTACTGCATAAAGAAGTAAATCCCAAATACGCTCATCAAAATAGTGCCCATAAGATTCTTTTAAAAGTTTATAGCGTGAGCGTAATTCATCTGTATGTTCACGTAATGTTTCTTTCGGGTTAGATTTTGCTAAAAACATGACAATCACCTCAAAAATAAGTTCGTATTCTTCAAAAAGAATACGAACCTTTTTTATTCATTCCAAAGTACAAGATATTCCCCATCTGTATGAAACATTTTACCATCTTCTACATGAGGATACTTTCCGTCTACATAAAGAACAGGGATTTTATTCCACTCTCGTATACCATTAACGATGTTATATGTCCAATTTAAACGATATGGAATACCTTGTGGAAAATCTGTTTCATAATAATGTTTTGGAGCATAAATCGCATATTTTGAATTGTATTCATCACATTCTTTCAATGTCACAAATGCTACTTCATCTACTCGTACTAAATCCTCATGGCGCCCAAGAGATAAATGCTTATCTAGTTGCGTAAAATGATGATAAATACGTTGTAGCAACGCTTCTTCCCCAGCAATATGAATAACAAGTTCTACATTAAAAAGCATGTGGTTGTATAAGGGCATAGAAGTCATATTCTTTTGTTTAGGTACATCTATTGCTAAACCATCAAAAATAATGGGCATAGAAACTGATTTCTTTTTCACCATATAGCTTTTCCGATAATCAATCAGTTTTGTTTCATAGTTTCCTTGTATCGAAAAACGTAAAGGTAACAATTCATTCGCTTGTAATAGTTGATGTATCATTCCCTTGACTGTTGAATACGGAGGTAGCGGATAGGTTTCCGCTACCTTGTTCGCAAACGGTTTTGTATAGCAAGCTGTTTCTTGAAAAAGTTTTAGTCGAATTACGTTCATACTAACACCTTGTAATACTGTTCAACTTCATCTATTAAATGTTGATAAAACTTTTCCACAGATACTGTGTCTGTAAGCTGAGAGATCTCCTCTTCATTTGCAAATACTCCATCAACTAAGCCAACTTTGGTACATGCACGTACATCATGACCTAACACAGTTTGTTCGAGCACTGATGCCAATGACTTTACATTCAACAAGCGTGAATCAAAGTTCTGTAAAGAAACTCGTCCCAAGAAAAATGGGTTTGCTATTGGATAAACACCACCGATTACAAATAATGGAGCCAGATTTTCTTGGCGACCACGAATTTCACGATTTAGATATTTTGTAAGCTCAATTAATTGTTTAACCCGATTTACTTTTTCGCCTGCTGGTAATTCAATTTCCCCATCTACTCCAACCTTGGATAAATCAACTGTTAATGTGTAAGTATACAAACTTTCATGTTGTTCTAACGTAGCCAAGTTAGGATTTTCATGAATACGCGAAGCTAATCCCATATTATTCAAAAACTCTAAATCGCTACGATATGGCTCTAATGAAATAGCGTGACTTAATCTCGCCACAGCTGAACGCTTATCCGCTCCTTCTTTAGCTTTCGTTTTCATATAACCGAATAAATCCATCTCAACAGAATCAACAATTGTACAATCATCTTTAAACTGTACAACCCCTTTACTTTTATCAACAACATTTAAATTCCAGTTAAATAGTTGATTTCCTAAACGTACGATATCGTAACGAATTGCTTGACGAGAAGCGAAAGAATATACTTCTCCGTTACCACGATGAAACTTTTTTAACTCAGAAATATTCGCTGTACCTTCACCATAGTTTAAAGAACTTGCTTTAAAAATCACTGTTAATGTCAAAGCTTTATTGTTCATTTGCTTTTTCCTCCTCTTTTGAAATTAAACCTGCAATGAATGAATCTCCAATAGACGCAAAATCAATGTGTGATTCGTCTAATATATTCATAAATACTGCTGGAAGTGGCTTTTCTGCTGACATGTACAAACGCATTGCTGTATCTAAAAACATCTTCTTGTCATTAGCTCGAACCGCATTTAACAAACGATACGCAATAGAGCGTGTCTTACCATCTTCCATCGTTTTCTTAATTGCTAACCCTGCATAAAAAGCACTCCAAATTCTTTTTTTGCTAGTTTCTAAATTAGTATTCATATTTCCCTCCCCTTTCACAAAAAATAAATAGTAATGCCTTAATAGACAAGCATAAACAATTTCATTTGCTAATCGCTCTTCTTGTAACTTCCCTCGTAAACCATTATGAATAATAAGTTTTGGATCTTGATAACGTAAAAACGAATGGACTATTTGACTCCTAAATGCGTAATTTAATTTCCTAAACCATTTGGAACAACTTTCTTCTTTAAATAGTGAACATAGGCCTGGTGTTAAATGTAAGTATTGTAAATCTGTTTTTTTCGCATTATATTCTGAAGAATACTCTAAAATTAAATAGCTATCTCCTGTTTGTTTTGCTTTGGTTTGCTGTTCAGCGATTAAGTCAAAAATAATTTCATCAAATGCTTTGTCTTTACTACGCCCTATTTCGTATGTGTCATTTGCTTTAATAATTTGTTCAAATCGTCCTTCTAGTTGGACAAATAAAGATTTCCCTCCAGCAATTGAGGCTCCAGCAGGTGCACAAAATAAAATCAGTTTTGCTAATTTGCTCATTGGGATGGTTAATGCACCATTCGCATTCCAATAAAAGTTAAGCGCTTTCGAAGCACTCATAGATAAAGGAGAAAAATGCGACTCAGAATACTGTTCAAATGCCCACTGCGAGTCAAAAAAACTACAGCCGTTTATTTCATTAGATACATAATCTTTTATTTGTTGAATTGTCAGCTTTTTAAACTTAGTTTTTAATTGCTTGGCCATTTCATGTGTACTCGATTCAATGTATGTCATAATTTCATCTGAAGACTCTGTTTGTAAAATAACTTGTTGTAGCTCTAAATCGACAAGTAAACTTTCAATATAATCCTTTCTAAAAATCGCTTTTTGCTCTTCAATATTTTTTGCAGTGTGCAGTACATTTAAGAAACTCACTTGTCCAAAATATGTGCCTAAAACTGTTGCTTTAAAATAATTTAACGTCAATTTATGATTAATATTTGGTTCTGATAAAGCTTGTATATACTGTTCGATCCATTCATTCATCTCTGGAATATACATCTTTTGATTACGGATTACAGTGGCATACTTTACTAATCTCTTTTTGTGTGATGATTCCTCAAATTTCTTTTCTACTTTATCAATGGCTGTTTTTTTTATTATTTCATCAAGAATTTTTTTAGACCCTTGTATCCTATTTTTTGCTTCTTTACTACCTTGTAATTCACTTTCTTTTTTAAATTTCAAGAAAATTCTTCTGATATTTCTTTCATCACGCTTTGCCACACTGAATCGATCTAAAAAATAGTTAAAATAGTGCTGTTCAAAATTTTTTAAATGCTCAGGATCAAACAAAATTCCCTCATCAGTAATTTTTGCTTTTATACCTGCATGCTTAAGAATACGATAATATCCGACTAACCCTTGAGATATTGTCCACTCCCCTGCAACCAAAGGAATTTCTTTCGTTACAAGTATCATTACACCACCTCCACAGCACCAAATCCTTGACTAGACCTAAACCCTAATCCAATTTCCGAAAGTACTTTCAAATCTTCCATATCACCTTGTAAGGCAAAAATCCCTTGATATCCAGTAAAAAATAAAGTTTCATCATCACTATGAATCTTTTCTTTAACTACTACTTTTTTCATATTTTTACTTGTAAAAATGAGTGGTTGAATCAATCCATATCCACGAAAATCTTTTAAAACAGCATTTGAAATATAATTTAGCTCTTTCTCAAATCCTTCTTCATGGATTAAAATTGGTTTAGCTTTTTTATCACGAATAAGTAACGGTGCTAAAGTCTTAAAATAAACATGGTTTCGATCTATATTGGTACTGTTGATCATTTGTACTTTCAATCGTTTTAAATTAAATTTTTTATATTTAAAATCGTTCATTTGCATCAAACCATTGTAAAAATGTAGCATGAATTGGGTATCTGGAGATGTTACTGTTAATCCAACATAACCTTTGATATGAAATTCCGTTTCATTCAGTTCATAATCATGTACATATATTCCAAAAGAGAATGGTCGATTCGCTTTACTAGAATGATAAATCTGTTGAAAATATGCAACATCAGATAATTTCAGGGCTTCTTTAATAAAACTGACCATCATCATCCTATATGAAAGTGGAAAACGATCAGTTTGTAATTTAATATTTAACCTCATATACTATCCCCCTTATTTCCTATATTGTTAGTCACAACTGTACAGAACAGTTTATTAATACCATAAATCATTTTTATCCTAACATGTAAATTAGGAACTAATACTTCACAAATAAATTATTTTCCATTTTTTTAATTTCTTTTTGAATTTCATTCCGCACCTCTTGTGGCTTTAAAACTGTCACACTCGAACCAAAACGTAAAATGAATTGTTTTATTTCAGGTAATCCATACATAGTGCCTTTAAACAAATAGTCTCCATTATATTCTTCTATGAGCTGATTAGCTGCCCATTTTGTATCACGAAACCATAGATATATATCTTTTTTTATAAGCAACTCAATATCATAAGAATCATTAAATAGACTATTTGTACCAAGAAATGTTTCAAATGAAAAAGAAGGATCTATACTAAAGCTTTGGTCAGATATAAATATTTTCTCAATACGATTTAATTTAAATGTTAAGAAGCATTTTTTCTTCTCGCAGTAAGCAATACAATATTCATATTCATTATGTTGTACGAAATGATAAATGTGAATTGTTCTTGCTGTAAGTCCTGAAGAAGCAGAATAGTAGTCAATTACTGCTTTTAATTGATTATCTAAGCAATGCTTTAGCTGTTTCTTAATAAATGAAACATACGCAGAATTCATGTTAACACTATAGCTTGACGTCACGATAGTATCATCCTGATTGGATAATTGAATTAATTTTTCTTCTAATTGTTGTACGACAGTATCATTTGGATTAATCGTTAACTGTTTACGAACTATTTCAGATAACTTATCTAATTCTTTTTGTTCTAAAAAGCTATTCCAAAGTGGGTTTGTTTCTAAAATATATCCACCATTTCTACCTCTGACCGTATGTATCATAAATCCCGCCATTAATAAGTCATCGATATGTTTCCGAATACTCCTTCCACTTAGCTCTAACATATTTGCTAATTGTTCTCCTGACATCTTTCCATTCTTTGAAAGTAGCAACAAAATACGAAGAGAGTTAGAAACTTTAGACATGCAATCACCTTCCTTCCATATTTAATTATAGTATAAAATCCAATAAATTCCTTGTAAGTATTTTCATCTTGATAAATTTTTAAATTAAAAAAGCTCCTTAAGAAAACTATCATTGTCTTAAGGAGCTTCTTTTAATTTTACATCTTACCACTACGTTCAGATAAATTTTTCATCATACAATAATTAAATATTTTACATCCTACTACAGTAAAAAAATCATTTCGATTATTCCCAAATCGTTATTTCTATCACGCTGTTTCAAACTTAACTTATATATTTCAAATATATAAGTACTAATTAAAAAATAGCATGATGTATAAGAAAATAAATTTAGTCATGTGAAAAATTTCAAAATAGATTTATGTATTATATCATGTCCAACAACATAAACATACTTTCAATCTACTACATGTAGAAAGGACATAAATAACCCCCTCAATTTTTGCAGTTGATTTTTAGTTTTGAAGCATTTTAACGACTTGTTTGGGCTTGTATTTCCATTAATCAAGTATCTCTTTAAATTAATACGTAACCTACACCTATTAAATTATTTTATAAAAGAATGCTAATATCCAGAAAATCAGAATTAACATTATATCCCTCTATGTTCAGATAAAACAAAAGATGCAGAAGCATTAAAACAGCAATTAATCAACTTTATATCCCACTTCGTTCAGATAAACCTTACAACAAAATGTATCCAAATGGGGTTTGTCATGTCTTTATATCCCACTATGTTCAGATAAACTTAAATGAAGAGGATTTCTCCTATCGCTTTGGTAACCATTTTATATCCCACTTTGTTCAGATAAACCACTCTGTAAATTCTTTCACCCGAACATCCCTCCAAACTTTATATCCCACTACGTTCAGATAAACCTGCCATACCTTTTCATCTAATTCTTCATTTGTCCAGCTTTATATCCCACTTCGTTCAGATAAACCCAATGGTATCATTACGGCAGCGAAAGCTTCCTTCATCTTTATATCCCACTACGTTCAGATAAACCAAAGTATGGTTATCCCGATGATTACTGCCTTGCAGACTTTATATCCCACTATGTTCAGATAAACCGGCAAGCTACCAAAAGCACCAGAGCCAGCGGATTGTCTTTATATCCCACTACGTTCAGATAAACCCACCAGCTCTTTGAACATGCTCTGGAAGTACCCTACTTTATATCCCACTACGTTCAGATAAACCATACTTTCCTAGATATGACAGAAGATAAAAGACCATCTTTATATCCCACTACGTTCAGATAAACCTAGCAGCAAAAGTGTCTGCAAAGATTGCTAGTGTATTCTTTATATCCCACTACGTTCAGATAAACCTTTGAAACGAATATACGCTACCGCCTTTCCATTCGCTACTTTATATCCCACTACGTTCAGATAAACCATTTAGTGAAAGAACAAGAAAATCAATCTGAATTTGCTTTATATCCCACTACGTTCAGATAAACCACAAATGAAGTATTACTATGATGCTATTAATTCATACTTTATATCCCACTACGTTCAGATAAACCCCCTATATAAAAATCTCTATCATTCCCTTTAGAATCAATGCATCTACTATATTATGAATGCTCAATTTTGCAGTATACCCTCGGTCTTGTTTCATACATATTTTCAAGAATAAGATTTATCCCTTGAAACACAAGAGTTTTAACCATTATCCCCCAATAATCGATACACTGCAAAATAATCTTCACTATAAATATACCTCTAACTCTAAATATATTACAAATTTATCCTGAAAGAAATAAGTCCTAATAATTTCTATATAATACTTTTTTACTTATATGAAAAACTATTCTCAATGAAATTACACCTTTTTAGAAAAATAGCATTATACTCATTCCATTTCTTGTAAGTTAACACTTCCATCAATGAAGTTAAATATAATAATTATTTTCAATTAAAACATTTTTACATATTTATTTTACAAAATTAAGCTGATTTTTCTCGAATGCATCTATCAAGAAATTTGAAATATGGGAGGAGTATACCAGCTAAAGAAGTGATACATATAATAGAACCGATAAGTAAATATAGTACTCTAACACCCCATATTTCACTTAATATTCCCCCAACAAGTACGCCAACTGGCATTGCACCTCTGATTAAGAATAATCGTACAGAAAACACTTTCCCTATCATTTCATTTGGCACAATTTGTTGACATATCGTTGTGTTATGAACATTGAAAAATGCCATACATATACCAGCTATAGCTTCAATGCAGATTGCCAAGAAGATACTGTGATTAAAACTAAGTAAAATATATGTGAATCCCCCTATTAATAAAGAGCTAAGCATCAATATACGCCGGCTTTGGTACTTAATTTTCCCAACTAGCATAGAGCCAATTACATATCCTAGTGGAAATCCAGCCATAAAGTAGCCGTATTCAGCATAACTTGCCGCTAACTCATCCGTTATATATGGAAGGTTTATAACCATTGTTACCCCAACTCCAAACTGAACAAAAGTAAGAAATACTCCAAGCCAAACAATAATTGGTTGTTTAAAAAAGTATGTAAACCCTTCAAGAAATTGCTCTAACCATGCTTTTCGAATCACTTGCTGTACTCTTTTTTCCCGCATAAAAAGTAACAACACGCCACTTATAAATAGAGATACACAAACAAAAAATAAAGTAAACGGTACTCCTACAATCTTAATGATGGCGCCTCCTAATACAGGAGCTAAAAACATCATAAGTCGAGTCATCCCATCAATATACGCATTAGCCGTCTGTAACTGCTCCTTATTCACAATTGTTGGTGTAATCGCTTGACTTGCTGGCACATAAAGAGGTGTAATTAGTCCAACTATCATTTGTACAACATAAACGTGCCAAACTTCTATTTTGTTAACGCTCAGCATTATAAGAGGTAGTAAAAAGGCAAATCCACGAGCCCACTGCGATAAAATCATAATCCACTTTCTACTCCACTTATCGATAAAAGGTCCAATTATAAGTTGTAAAAGGAGTGACGGGATTAGATACAGTAACCACATACTTCCTAATGCCGTTTTAGAACCTGTTAATTGATACACAAGAATAGAGTTACAGAAAGTTCCAAAAGAACCACCTAATTCTGAAATTGCACTACCGATCCACATAAAAAAGAATGATCGATTTCTTAATATATTTCCCACTAGCCACACCAACTTTTCTATTTATCTTTCCTTCTATTTGTGTATGCTCTAAGGATAGTTTCTTCTCATTAAATGAATTCTTGAACATTCATTATTACCTACTCAAATAAAGTTCTAATTCTTTCGAAATAGCCTCTAATGCTTTCTTTTTCAAAACATACTTTGCATCTTGAATATCAACTAACTTCGCTGATCTTAAAATTTTCAAATGATGATGAATTGTCGATTTCCCAATATTTAATCGTTCCGTTATTTCTTGCAATGTACGGTCTTTTTCAAACAATAATTTTACAATACGCAATCTCGCTTCATCACCTAACGCTTTATGTTTATGAACTAAAAAATAACTTGGCTGATATGGATCTTCTGGATTTATGCTTTCATTTGCGATTGGGTAATGAAATACTTTTGTATCTTCAATATCCGCTTCAATATTCCAAGGTCTGTAGGTTAACTGAGGGATAAGCAGAACATGATGTACGCTTGGCTCAGGAGAATATGTAACACCGCCTGTTGCCCATTCAACAAACTCTTCTGCCTGCATCTTTTCATTCATTTTGCGTTTCATTTCATAGTCTTGTTTTAGTATGAGTGACAGTTTTTCTGCTTCAGGTTCAATAACAGCTTCATACCATCCTGTCATAACAGCAATGAGATGTTCTTTGAGTAACTGTATGTCCGCGTTACATATAAACTCAATATAAGTCAGGAAAAATTGATGATTGCGGGTTATCTCTTTTAATTCCTGCACTGCTTGCCCTTCTCCGTTTGCTGCCTCCCTTCTTGCTTCTTGATATTGATCTCCTACAAATGGAAGACATATATACTTTAACTCCACTTCTGATAACGCATTTATATACTCAATAAACTGCGATAAATCGGTAAAATCTTTTTGATACAGTAGTTGTAACAACGCTTTCCACGTATTATGTTTCTCTACAAAATGTAAATGCTCTAACATCTCAACTGATAATGTTTCTCTAATCTCTTCCCACTCACTTTGAGATTTCTCTAACGTATCAATAAGTTTTTTATGCGTAATCGCCGCGATTCCAAGTGCACATTCAAAAAGTAATGAGTACTTTATTTGAACGTCATATGTCTCTCTTTTTCTACTTGTCAAATTCAATACTTCCATTTTTCCCCCTCCTTATTTTGTTATTACTTAAATTCTACAAATATCGAATTCAACCTTCTATAATTTTGGAATTTTTAATATTTCATAAAAAAAGACGCATAGATAAAAACTATCCATGCGTCTTTTCTGCATTGATCATATGGTATCAAGCACTATCCTCTCATAACCAAATCAGCTCTTTGTTTTGGACATTCCATTTTCAAATAAAAATCCTCTGCTTTCCAATATCTATTTTCGAATTTTGAAATATTTTTTTGTGTCTCCTCACTTTCACGAAGAAACCTTTGTTCTCTTGGACAGTCTAAATACACCATATAATCAAAGAATTCTCTCCATTCTTTACGCTGAAGAAAAACTCCTTCAATTACGATAATGCAAAAGCGAGGAAGGATTATTTCTCGCATGTTACATGAGTCCGTTTTATGATCATAGAACGGAAGACTGAACTGATTTTCCAACCTTAGTTTGTTAAAAAAATTTTGCTGTAGCCACTCAACATCCCACTGTAATTTATAGTACTCATACCATTCTTCATGTGCAGTATTATAACGTTTATTACGTTCTACAATGTAATCATCGATATGAAAAATATGAAACGGAATGCCTTCTTTTTTTAGGTCACCTTCCAGTTTTTTCACTAGTGTTGTTTTCCCCGAACGACTTAAACCATCTACACCTACAACAAACCGGTTACTTGTATTTTCAGCAATGACTTTTACTACTGCATTTACATCTATCATCTCTTCCACTCTTCTTCCAGTAATGAATAGATTACAGTATCATGAGCAACACCATTTTGAATCATATATTTTCGAAGTAATCCTTCTTCTTTAAATCCAGCCTTTTTCAGTAATTTATGCGAAGCTTCATTTTCTGTATAAACAACCGCTGCGATTCTTATTAATTTTAGTGTTTCAAATCCATATGTAAGAATTGCTTGTAAAGCCTCAGATGCATATCCTTTTCCCCAATATGTATCATCTAGTTCATAACCAATCTCAGCTCGCTTATGATTTTGATTCATTAAATGAAATCCACATGTGCCGATTAATTGATTTGTTCCTTTTAACTCGATCGCCCAGCGTAAAACATTCCCCTCTTCATACCTTTTTCTAAAAGTCTGAATCATATTTTTCACCTGTTCCATATTTTGAAAAGAGTCCATTCCGAAATAACGTATAACAGATTCCTTTTCAAAATAACGAAACATTGCTTCTGCATCCAATAATGTTAGTTCTCTTAATACTAAACGCTCTGTTTCTATATTTGGAAACTTCATTTTCTTTCTCCTTCTACTCTAATGAACTACAAATTTCAATATAGTTACCATCTGGGTCAGAAACATAAGCAATCGTTTGTCCCCACGGTTTCGTTATTGGTTCCACTAATACCTTTACACCTTGTTCTCTAAATCTCGAAATCGTTTCGTTAACATCTTCCACAACAAATCCAATTTCAAAGTTAGAGGATTCTGATGTACCATTTGGAATTGATAATCCTGTTAGCTCCCTTACGTCCTCTCTACTATTCATCGCTAAAATAGTGGCACCGGTATCAAATTCAATGTATGTACCATGTTCACCTTTTATTGGTAACTGCAAAATATCTTTGTAAAATTGTAGACATTCTTCATAATTCTCTACATATAAAATGATATATCTCATATTCAGTTTCATAATTATCTCTCCTCTCAAATCTATATCTCTAAAATTTCGACAAATAGCACGAAAAAACCTTGTAATCAAAGTAACATTCAAAATCTTAAAACAATAAATTTCTAGCTTTACACAAAAAAATAAGACCGATTTCTCGGTCTCAAGCAAGTTGGCATAAAACAGGAGATTGGTTTGGTCATAACCAGTTCATACACTAATTATATTTTATTTTTTCTGAATTTTAAACATCTTCAGGTACAATACTATCCTTATTCATATTGAGAAAGTTTTTAACAACAACTGCATAAGCCAAACGAAACTCCTATGACACCTTATTTTTTGAATAAATTCCTGCTATTTAAGAAATGCTACAAATGGAGGTGTATACATATGGAACCAATGCTTTGTCCAAATTGTAAAACAAACCGCTCTCGCTTTAATATTCTTGAGCAACAAGTAAAACCAGTAAAGCTCAATCCACAAACTGGTCAAATTGAAGAAGAATACACAAACGAAACATTGAATGCTTTTCATATGGCCTATCAAGGACCTACATACCGTGTGCAATGTGCTGTATGTGGACTAGTTGAAAATCCAGAACAGTTTATTAAACCTGCACAAAACCAATCTTTCTCATAAAAAAGTTGCTTGTTTTCAAGCAACTTTTTTCGTTTTATCCTTCATATATTCCTAAGCTCTCTGTAATATTCTTTTTCCCTTCAATACAAATAATTGAACGAATGCAAATAAATCGATTACTATATGAAACATTATAGATGGATAAATTGATACTGTTATCACATATAATCCTCCCAATAAGAAACCTATAATCATTGTTCCGATTACACCTTTCCAGCCTTGATAAACATGTGCCAAACCAAAAATAATTGAAGAGATTATTAATACACTCATTATCGGTAGTTCAGGAAACAATTTCGACAAGTAATTCATCATGAAAGAACGGAATAATAACTCTTCTGTAATACCTGCTGTAATACAAATTAAAATCCAGAGTATGGATTCTTTATAATTCGTCGGAAGCATCTCTGAAAAAGTGCTCATTTGTTTTTCTGTATGGCTTTGAAACTTTTTACTTTTCTTCCTAACAATGAGTGAAATGATCGTTCCAATACATACTCCTATGAATATTGGAATTACTCTTTCTTCAAAAGAATTGATACTTACAAAATTTATATCAGGTAATTTCAGCCCATATTCCTCAAATGGAATATCGATCAAGTATGATGTTATTAGCATAATGATCGTTAATCCCCACAATAAAATCATTGTCTTTATATAAAATAAAACTCGTGCATTTCGATTTATTTGTATATCTTCTTGCAACTTAGTATACAAACACTTACCAACAATCCCGTCACCTAAGGCCAAATATATAAATAATATAGTTAAAATGATCATTCCAGTAATCTCCTTATTACATTTTTAAAGAATCCCTTTTCTCAACTTCCTTATTTTCCAAAATAGTCTTACAAATATATACACATACATACAACCCCCAAAACCTGTCAAACCCTTTATCAAAATGGGAATTTTAGCTGCTGAAGGCCCTAAGAAACTCGAATATATTCCTGGCATCATAATTAAAAAGACAAGTGCAAAAAACTTAAATAAATCCTTAAATCTTTCAATTTTCGTTTCTTTCTCAGAATAAATATCAGGTAGTTCGTTATCATCAGTTACCTCTTTACAAAAATAATGCCATTTCGTAAAGCTTGTTACATACTTCCATCCAGACATCTTATATATTTCAAGGTATTCTTTTTGATTTGCTTTTGAATTTCGATAATCAAGTTTAAAATCTGCCTTATACACAACATCCTTAGGCTCTGTTTTCTTAAATGTATACATCAAGTTATAGTTTTGTAATGCCCAGCCCTCTCGATGCATTTTTCGTAAGTATTCTTCTTCTTTTTCTAAATTCCAAGCTGTAAAAAGTTTAAATGTCTTCTTAATTTGCATATTACATTTCCTCTCCTAAAATACTTTTTCCATTTTGAACAGAACGTTGCAACCGTTTAAATTCAAGCTCTAACACTTCTCTACCAAACGGGCTTAATACGTAACATTTCTTTCTATCTGTGGATGCTACTTCAACAATCAATTTTTCTTTCAATAACTTTGTTGTATTCCCATATAACGTACCAGGGCCGAGCTTTACTTCCCCATTCGTCATTTCTTCTACCATTTGCATAATCCCATAACCATGCATAGGTTTTACCAATGACAGCAAAATGTAATATGTCGCCTCTGTTAATGGGATATATTTCTGCGCTTTTTTATTCACTATAACCACCTCCGATACATCGATACACGATATATCGACCATCGATACATCGTGTATCGATATTTTATAATTTCATTCCAAAAAATGCAAGCAAAAATAAAGCCTTCATTCACAAAGAATAAAGGTTTTTCAAAAATAATATGTATATACAAGCCTTATCCTGCCGTTTATGCTATGAACATAAATCCCTAACTAACAGAATATTGAAGATAAAATGTTTTTTTCAGTTTAACTTTATAAGTTAAACTAAAAAAACTCGAAAAGAAATAGACCCGAAATTATGAACAAAGACATCTCAATATCGCTTTCTTTGAATGAGTCTTGTGTTAATTCTCTGAATAATTTGTTAAAATATAGAAATATCAGTTTCTATCATTGAGAGGATGACATATATGATAAATAAAGTCAACTACCCACCACTTAAACGCTAACACGTTTTGAAGTGGGGGCTTGTAAAAAGCCCTGGTTGTCTAGCCTCAGTCTTTCGTAGACTCCGTTCGTAGGTTGCATACCCAAGAATGATTCCCTAGTTCTTGGCTCTATGGTGGCTCTGTAACAGTTCTGATTGGGAAGGGACGGTCAACCACAAGCCTTCTTGTATAAGAGAAGTTGCCAACACCTACAAACATTGGCGAAGGGAAACAAACTCTTAGGAGGGACAAAACATGCGTGTATTTGTCAAGAATGTAAGAGGAGAACCACTCATGCCTTGCAGTAATCGTAAGGCACGGCTTCTTCTCAAACAGGGAAAAGCAAAAATTGTGAAGTACACACCATTTACGATTCAACTCCTATATGCCACTGGTGAAACGGTGCAGCCCGTTACAATTGGCATTGATAGCGGAGCAAAGCATATCGGTATTGCGATTACTACTGCAAATAAAGTGCTAGCAAAAGGAACCACCCAGCTGCGCCAAGACGTCAAAGAAAATCTTATACTAAGAGCTACATTACGCAGAGGTAGAAGACAACGAAAAACAAGATATCGAGAAGCACGTTTTCTCAACCAGAAAAAGAAAGAAGGATGGTTACCGCCATCGATTCAAAGCAGAGTGGATAACCAAATCCATTGGATTGAGACATTTCGCTCGTTATTACCATCTCCAAAAGTGATTGTTGAAGTAGGAAAATTTGATGCACAAAAGCTAAAAAATCCCGATATACAAGGAACAGAATATCAACAAGGAGATACTTTTGGCTTTTGGAATACAAGATATTACGTATTGGCGAGAGACAATTACACCTGTCAAATTTGTAAGAAAAAAGGTGGTATTTTGCATACGCATCATATTATTGAAAGATGCAATGGCGGCTCTGATATGGCAGATAACCTTGTAACAGTGCATGATGAATGTCATCAAAAATTTCATCAAGGCAAGATCGAACACAGTTTCAAGAAAGTCAAACAATATAAAGAAACTGCTTTTATGAATATATTACGGCTGCAAATCATGAATCGTTTAGATTGTGACATTACGTATGGTAGCTACACCACACCAAAGAGAAAAGCACTTGGATTAGCCAAAACGCATACAAATGATGCCATTGCGATTACCAATCCCATACAACTACAAGAATACGATCAAAGCGGTGAATTTTGCATCAAGCAATTTAGAAAGAAAAAACGCTCCCTGCATGAAGCAACCGCAAGAAAAGGAAGAAAAACAAAGAATACACGTGCAAAACGGAACAAGAAAAATACACCGTATGTAGATGGAGTTTATTTAGGGGATAAAGTGAAAGTATTTGGACAAGTAGGATTTGTGACAGGATTTACAGGAAAAATGGTATACGTACAAGATATACATGGACAATATATACAAAATCCTTCTAAATCTTATAAGCAAGTGAAGATGTCAGATATGGAACGTATACACCATACGAATAATTGGCAGTTCTTACACATCAGTTAGGCTATGCCTAACCGAAATTCATCCCCACCTTACCACTGAGCTCTTGCCCGTCACGCGCTTGAAGATGGGGACTTTTTTCGGAAATACGTTAAATCGGAAACGTGGAGAAACAGTTGACGCTTGGATGGAGCGAATTCAAAAAAACGAAGGAGCCTCTATCCAGTGCGATGTAATTACAGAAACATATAATGCAGTAAGGTACGCTGATCATGAAGAATCCACACTCCTACAGCAGTTTAAAGTGGAGGTAAATAAACTGTATGCTTATCAAAAAACATTGAAAAAGAAGAAAAAATAAAGTGACTCCTCGCCTACTCTAAAAGAGAGTTAGCGAGGAGTCACTTATTGTGTTGAATTTCTTATTTACTTTGCACTGGTTGTCCATCAAAAACTTGAATATCTAATGGAGCCGTTACAAATTGATTTGCTTTACTAACGAAAGAAGTAAAATGTTCACTTACATTATGGCTAGCAACTGCTTCTGCATCTTGCCAAATCTCTACCATTGTATAAACACTTTCTTTTTCAGTATCTTTATATAAATCATATGATACATTTCCACTTTCTTCTCTTGAACCATGAATTAGCGGTTGAATTTCTTCTAAAAATGCTTGTTGTTTTGCTGGATCTACTTGAAATACTGCGTGAATAATAATCATGGTGTTTCCCCTCTCATATTACACTTGTCTTTATAAAATCACATCATTTTCCTGTGACTATATAACATTACTTCCACTGGGCAATTTTGTCAATTGGGAGACGAACTGATTTATATCCACTGCCAGCTGCTTTTCCGATTGAGATTAGCATAACTGGTACATAACGCTCTTTATCTAACCCGAAAGTTTCTGCGATTTTATCTTTTTCAAAACCACCTATTGGACATGTATCATACCCATGAGCACGAGCTGCTAACATCAGTTGCATAGATACAAGACCACCATCAATTAAAACTGTATCTTTCATCACTTCTGGTGCAACTGTAGAGAAATAAGCGGAAAGTTTTTTCATTTGATCTTCTTTCACTTCAGCTGGCATATAGCCACGTTCAACTGCTGTACTATAAATTTCTTCCGCATTATCAAAGTTTTTTAAATCACCAAATACAGCAATCATTGCTGATGATGTCTCTACTTGCAGCTGATTAAACTTAGCAAGCGGAGCAAGTGTTGCTTTTCCTTCCTCACTGTCAATAACAAGAAAACGCCATGGTTGCATATTAACTGAAGACGGTGCAAGTGTTGCCTCTGTCAAAATTTCTGTCATTTCTTCTTTACTAATTTTTACAGATGGATCATATTTGCGAATTGAACGACGTCCTGTAAGAATTTCTGTAAAATCATTTGTTTTTGTTACGTTACTCATAGATGTAATCTCCTTTTTATCTCATATTTAGACTTCTTTAATATTTTCTTGAATGTGATTTAACATATTTAAAAGGTTATCTCGCTCTTCTTCACTTAAACCTTTTAGCGCTGAAGTTGCAAAACGCTCTTTCTCTTCTTGAAAGGCATGAATTTTATTTCGGCCATCTTTTGTTAAACTCACAAGAGTAATTCTGTTATCATCAGGATTTTTACGTCTTGTAATCATTCCTTTTACTTCAAGCTGCTTTAAGTGCCTTGTAATCGCAGCATTATCAATATTCACTTCTTTTTGAAGCGCTTTTTGACTGATTTCTTCTACTTCATATAATTGATGTAACAGCTCAAGCCTTGATTGACTAATCCCTGTACACCCTTCAAATTTTGAACTTACTTCTTTATTAAGAAAGTGTAATTTATATAAAATAATTGCTTCCTTCGAGCATGAATTTGTCAATTTACCCCTCCTTTACTACAATTCGCACATTTAATTGACATATCAATAATTGATATGTCAATTAATATAACGGATAAACATTTAAAATGCAATCATTTTGTTTTTCCCTATTTCATGTTTCGCATCCCCCTTACTAAATTTTCAAAATTCCGCACTTAATCACGTTACAAATAATGGTAATTATCCTATAATGAAGATATTATAAACGACTGGAGAGTGATTGTAATGCGGCAATTTAATAAAAGAAATGAGGAATTCAATATGAAAAACGAAATGAGGATTATCATACATGAAAACAATAAATATAGGGATTGTGGCGCATGTAGACGCTGGAAAGACGAGTTTGACTGAACGTATTCTTTATGAAACCAATGTAATTCAGGAAATTGGCCAAGTAGATAAGGGCAGTACGCAGACAGATTCGATGGAGTTAGAAAAACAACGCGGGATTACCATTAAAGCATCTGTCGTTTCATTTTTTATAAATGATCTCAAAGTAAATGTAATTGACACACCTGGCCATGCAGATTTCATTGCTGAAGTAGAGCGATCTTTTCGTGTTTTAGACGGAGCCATTTTGGTTATATCAGCAGTTGAAGGCATTCAAGCACAGACCAAAATTTTAATGAGAACTCTACAGAAAATGCGTATTCCGACAATATTATTTGTAAATAAAATTGATCGTAGCGGTGCTCAAACTACTAAAGTTATCCAACAAATAAGAGAAGCTCTCACCAATCAAGTACTCCCTTTATATAAAGTGAAGGATGAAGGAACAAAACATGCATGTATGATTCAAAACGAATTACGTGCTGATGCCAATGAGACAATATATGATGAATGCATAGAACTTTTAGCACCCTATAATGAATCTTTACTCGAATCATATGTAAACAGTGCAACATTAACCGAAACAACTCTAAAAGAAGAATTATTGAATCAAATTCAACATGCAAATGTATATCCAATCTTTTTCGGTTCAGCTATGACTGGTATGGGAGTCCCTGAATTACTTGAAGGTGTCTCAAACATGATTTCACAAAACATTTCGATTGATCATTCAGACAACATTTTATCGGGAGTTGTTTTTAAAATTGAAAGAGAACCTTCTGGAGAAAAAATTGCTTATGTACGAGTATTTTCTGGATGCTTACATGTAAGGAAATACGTCGAGATAAATCGAAAAAAGAATCGTACTGAAGTTATCTCACACAAAGAAAAGATAAAAAATCTTCATATATTTCATAACGGAAAGGCTGTTCAATCCTCTACTGTTAGCGCAGGAGAGTTTTGTAAAGTATGGGGGCTAAGCGCCATTAAAATAGGTGATGTAATTGGTACACGGTCACATAGAATAAAAGAAATTCACTTTGCCGAGCCTCAAATGGAAGCGACAATTGAAGCAAGACAAAAAGAAAAGAATCATGACCTATATCAAGCACTGATGGAACTATCTGAAGAAGATCCACTAATCAAAGTACTGAAAGATGATATTCACCATGAAATCTACATTCGACTTTTTGGCGAAGTTCAAAAAGAAGTCATAGAAACAACTTTAAAGGAAAAATATAATTTAGATGTTTCCTTTTCAGATACAAAAATTGTATGTATAGAAAAGCCAATTGGAACCGGAAATGCACTAGAAATAATGGGCGAAAAAAATAACCCTTTCTATGCAACAATTGGTTTTCAAGTTGAACCTGGTATCTTTGGATCTGGCATTACTTATAAGTTAGAGGTCGAGCTTGGCTCATTGCCTTTAGCATTTCATAAAGCGATTGAAGACACAGTATTCCAAACGTTAAAACAAGGTTTATATGGATGGGAAGTTACCGACATCGTTGTAACTTTAACGCATACTGGCTATGCAAGTCCGGTAACGATCGCTGGTGATTTTAGAAAACTAACACCTCTTGTCTTAATGGATGCTTTGAAGCAAGCTGGAACGACCGTATATGAACCAGTAAATGAGTTTGAATTAACAGTTCCTACAAATTCAATTAGCAACGCACTGTATAAATTATCGGCAATACATGCTGCTTTTACAGAACCTGTATTGCATCATGATTCCTTTTGTTTAACAGGAACATTACCGATGGCCAAAACAGAGAATTTTAAACGCGGTCTGCACTCTTTTACGGAAGGTGAAGGTGTCTTTATCTCTAGACCTTGCGGATATAGTAAAATCGAATCAAATTTCCCAACGCGAAAACGAGTAGATTATAATCCACTCAATCGAAAAGATTATTTACTGCATATGCTTCGTGCTTATTAATTTAGAATATAAAACCGGCGGACAGTAATTGTATTAAAAAACGTTTTAGACTATACAAAAAAAGCATTAAACTGTTAAAAGATAGTTATAGACTGAAAAAGTCGATTGTCAGGCAGACAATCGACTTTTAATTTAAGTATGATGTATGTAACCCTTTTTGAAAAATCTTAAATATAGCGGTGGTACGCTTGCATTTATACAGCAAATTGCACGTTATGAACTACTGCTAGCAGAAGTTGCTGCAGAGGAAGCGGTAATTGCTGCTATCATAGCTGCCTGCTGCGCCTGTATAAGGACCTCTATCATTGTTTGTAAGCCTGTGTTGGCAGTGTGACTTTCCGTACCTTTCTGACTTACGAATAATTGAATAGCAATAAGAATATTTGCATCCGTATGCCAACGGAATTGCTTGTCCCCCTGCAATTTTTCAATGAATGCCTGAACAGAAGCGACCTCTTTCTCTCCATCCTCAAGCAACGCTAGTAACCCGATAGCTGGATAATGCATCTGTTTCACTTTTATCTTTTCTTGTCGCATCATGTTCCATATGTTTTTATATCGTGCTACTAAAATATCTTCACTGACATCCTTCTTTAGAGAAAGAATATGACTTAAAAATTGAAGATTATTCCCTTTGTACATACCAGCTGCCGCCAGCTTCTGATAGAGACGTTCCACTCGATCCATAAGCTTCTCTACTTTCTCTGATTGTCCTGCTAGTAAAACAGCGAGCGGGTAATCATCTGCACTTGTAAGAAAGAAGTGATCCTCTTTCATGCGTTTATATACTTGCAGCGACCGCTGAATGCGTGTATCATGCTGTCCCTTGTCTTCTGGTAAAAGCACAGCTGCTGCCAGATAAGTGAATATACTCCGGCTAAAGCCACCAGCAACCAATCTTTCATATAAATCTAGAAACTGCTGAAACGCTTCTTTGTAATGTGTAAAGTGAATATCTAATGTTGCTGCAACCACAAAGCGATGATAGGACTTTAAATATGAAAACATTCCTACCTGATCCTTAATATAACTACTAATTTCTAAAAACCGCCCAAGATCAAACGACTTATCGCTGCCAGCATACATAGCGGCAATCATCATCCCTGTCCGAGAATCACTAGTTTTCCACCTTAGTTCTCCCTTCAACTGTGCATATATGTATGTATACTGCTCCAGCTTCTGTTCCAATGTAATCATAGCTGTCCCCCCTCATTTTCTTGTACTTCTCTTCTATCATACTATAATTCCATATTTAGGAATATTGTTTTTAATGCAGATTTGGTAAGCTTATACTTCTTTTGGTATTTTCCCCATAATCCCCCTATTAATTATAAGTCAAGTTCCCTTCCCGTCTTCCTATCTCTTTTTATTCACTCCTAACAATATGTTCCATATGAATAGGTAAATCCTTCACTTTATCCTTTAGAAAATCCGGTTTCAAGTTATATTCACTTATTCGTTCTAATGGAACCCATTGAAATACATACCTTCTGCCATCTTCTTCAAGAATAAAAGTATCCTCCCCTTTTGCAGGCAACTCCAGCAAATTCACTTCATAATAAAAACTAATTTCATGGAACTGCTGCGAATCATATGTAAAGAAATTTTCAACCGTCCATAAGAGCCTTTTCACATCAATATTTACTCCTAGTTCTTCCTTAAGTTCTCTTTTCACTGCCACTGCACTGTTTTCTAGCATTTGTACTCGGCCGCCCGGTACATACCAGAAATCTTCCCCTTCATTTTGAAGAATAAGAATTTTATTTTTGTGTTTGCATATTGCACCGACTCGGTAGTTGAAACAAGTTTTTGCTAATTTGAATGTAAGATCCATTATTATGTGCCACCTTCATCTAATTTGAGATTGAACTACTAAACTATTTTATTTGCAAGTTGTTGTTTACAAGTGATGATAATAAAAACTAGGTAATCGTATTGACAAACAATTGAACTACCCCCACCCTCACTTCGTTTAGAGGAAGGGGGCTTCTCGGTCAAACTGATAAACTTATTTCGCTACAAAATAATTTGTTACATATTGTGCCCAAAGCTCATGTCCTTTAGCGCTTGGAAAACCAAATTCTTCTTGTAAGTATGGCAGAATCTCTTTTGTTGTTGGATCCGGCCATACTTCCCAATGATTCACATAGGTATAACCATTTTGCGCTGCAAATTGTTTTAACGCTTCAATAGCCTTTGGATAATTTTCCGCATTATACACTGGATTTGGTGGTTGAATCATAATCGTAGCACCTTCTGCACTAGTAGAAAGCGCTTGAATAAACTTCTGTGTATTTGCTACAGAGTTTCCATTACCACTTTTACTGTTATCAGTAATGAATGGAGGCTCAAACAAAATGACATCTGGATTTGCTTTTGCAATATCTTTATCACGTTTATTCGTAATTAATTCCTCTGTACTTTCATCTTTATATTCCTTCACCGTTACATTCCATAAACCTTTACCATAAGAAGCATCTAAATTAGCTGTTAACTTAGCCGCCCAAGTATCTTTTTCAGATGAAGAAGCTTGATCACCGACAATAACAAGATTTACAACCTTCTTATCCGCCGCAGCCTTCTTTAACTTCTCTTTCACTGCACCTGGTAATTTTTTTGCATATTCTTCATTAAAAGCTGTTTTTGCATCCTGTTTCTTCTCTACTTTTTCTTCTTTCTTTTCCTTACTATCTTTCACTTCACTTGTTTGCCTTGTCGCATTTGCAACCTTCTTATTCCAGTACAATTTCCCACTCACAATAGAAGCGACAAACAGTACAAAAATAACTAGGACAAGCACTGCTTTCTTATTCATCGATCCACCTCATCTATTAATCTCATATAATATTCATATACACCCACGCAAAAATAAACCCAATTCCTTCCAAAAATGAGTTGGGTTTATAAACGTTATTTCGTCAATTCAAGATGTGCTCTTAATTTATTTGTTAAATCTTATTTTGCTTGATCTGGAACATAATCGTACCAAATACCGTCAGCTGCTGGAATAATTGCTTTTCTTACTTTTTTCAATTTCAGCCCCTTCCATTTATTTATTTTGATATAATAATAAAAAACCTATCGATAGAGTCATAGTTATAACTCTATGGATAGAGGTTCTATCGCAAATAAATTATGGGCATCTAACCCACCCTCACATCATACTCCTAACGACGAGCGTCTAAGGTAGGTTTCTACCCACAGCACGACCGAGTGCCTCCATTGATAACGGTTAGGAGACATCACCAGATTTTCGTTTAAAAAATACCAAATAATTTCTTACGACGAATTTGTTCTGGTTCTTCTTTATAAATCGCTTTGCCACTTATCAATAAATAAAGATTTTCTTTTAAATCATTCATGATGTTTGTCCCAAATTCTCTTTCAATCATGTCATATCCTGCTCCCAGGTGAAATCCTCTTGATGTTGTGTTATGAGCATCTGATGCAATCATATGTGTTAAATTATGTTCAACAAGTTGTAGGGAGAATTTTTTGATTTTTTTCCCAAAGTTACCAATAAGACTTCCTGCCGTTACTTGTGTTAATGCACCTTTATTCACAAGATTATATAACTTATCTGGTCGCTCGATTAACTCCGCATTACGCTCTGGATGAACGATAATTGGAATTATTCCCTTTACACGTAATTCATATAATAATTGTTCTGCATATCTTGGTACGTGATTAGATGGAAACTCAATTAATATGTTTTTATTCGTTTCATTTAAAGTAACGATTTTACCAGTTTCATAATCTTCTAATAAATTCCCGTATAATCTAACTTCTTGTCCTGGTAAGATTTTTAGGGGAATATCATGTTGTTGCAGTTCATGATTTAATTGTTTTACTTGGTGAATAATCGTAGTACGTTCATTTATATATTTTCCATTTTGATGGTGTGGCGTTGCGACAATTGTATGGATTCCTTCCGCTACCGCTACTTGTGCCATCGCTAAACTGTCCGTCACTGTTTGAGCCCCATCATCAATACTAGGCAAAATATGACAATGTAAATCGATCACTATTTCCATCCTCCTTTCAGAAGGGAGATATGCTTCTAACATATCTCGTCTTTTTTATTAGTTAGTACCATGGTAATAATATAAGCTTTGCTCACGTTCACAATCGTTTAGAACAACACCTAATAGTTTACCTTTTGCAGACTCTAGCAATCCTTTCGCTTTTACAGTCGCTCCTTTTTCTGTCGATCCACTACGAACGACAAGAACAGATGCATCACATTGATTTGCCATAATTTGTGCATCTGTTACAGCTAAAATTGGTGGCATATCAATGATCACTAAATCGTACATACTATAGGCTTGTGTAAGTAATTCTTGCATCGACTTCGAACCTAGCAATTCTGCCGGGTTTGGCGGGATTGGACCACATGATAAAAAGTGTAAGTTATCAACGGATGTTTTTTGTATACACATTTCGAAATGTTTGCTCTGTGTTAACACGTTCGTTAATCCGAAGATGTTATCGACTTGAAACATTTGATGCAGCGCTGGTTTTCGCATATCGGCATCAATGAGTAATACTTTCTTTCCTTGTTGAGCAAAAACAACTGCCATGTTGGCCGCTGTTATTGTTTTCCCTTCACCTGAGTTTGCAGATGTTACGATTAATGATTGAAAGTTTGTATCGACAGCTGCAAATTCAATATTTGTACGAATGTTACGATATTGTTCAGAAATTGGTGACTTTGGTTGCTGATGAGCAATCAGTTGACGCCGTTGACGATGATTTTTTTTCTTTTTAAATAAACTTTTAAGAACCAATTGTTTGTCCCCTCACTTTTCTTAATGATGGAGCATATGATAATCTGCCTGTTTGTATCTCTTCATCCATATGCGTAACATTACCTAGAACTGGTAAACCAAGTAAATTCTCTACATCTTCTTCTTTTTTCACCGTGTTGTCTAAGTATTCCAGTAAGAATACAAGACCAACTGAAGCCATTAAACCAACAACGAAAGCGATCGCAACATTTAACATTGGACGTGGCTTAATTGGAGATTGGTTTTTAGCAACTTCTGCTTCAGATAATATAGTGACATTATCAACGCTCATAATTTTCACAACTTCAGTTTTAAAAACCCCAGCTACTGTATTTGCAATATCACGAGCTAGTTTCGGATCTTTATCTTGTGCTGTTACAGTTACAACTTGTGAATCTTTTTCATTCACAACTTCAATTTTCTCATTTAAATCTTGAGTTGTTATATTTAAGCCCAGTTTTTCTTTCACTTTATCTAAAATTACAGGACTTCTAATAATAACTTTATATGTATTCGTCAATTGAATATTTGATTGAATTTCACCCAATTGGATTGCTGTTCCGTCTTACTTCTTCTGATTCACAAGAATTTGCGTTGAAGATTGATAGATTGGTATCATAAAGAAAAAGCTAATGATAGCACTTACAATAGCTGTACCAAATGCGATTACGAGGATCATTGCTAAGCTTTTTCTTAAAATATGAAATAACTCTTTTAAACTAATTGTTTCCTCCATAAGTTCCTCCGACTTTCTAAAATCCCCATCAAATTATATAATCTATATAAGATATTACAAGAAAGAGACTGGTAAATAGTTATCATTTATCAGTCTCTTTCTTGTAATAATGCCCCTACTGTACTTGATCTTGCTTTCTACCATGTGAACTACACCAAGTAATTTTCCGGATGCTTTATCTAATATTTGCTTTTCCTTTAATACTTTTCCTTTTTCTCTTTATTACAATATTTCATCTTCCCTATCATATCCCTTTTATCATAATCACTCACAATAACCTTTGCCCTCAATAAGTGTCGCAGTAATATGATAAAGATTCCTTTTTTTTCATAGCTTTATTATTTATCTATATACTTCTTTGGTTTTAAAGTATTCATAACGTCATTATATATAAGCTACCATTATTTATCAATAAAATTCCGAATAATCTGTATTTATCGAACTAGATAAAAAGATCTACTAGTAAAAAAGGGCTGTCCGCCATGGCCCACAACTTCCTCAAACAAGCGGAAAAGAACTGCTCGTCTGAGGAATAAAGTCAAAAAAAATAAATCTAACATCACTTTTAGCTAAATCCCCTTCACAAACAATACCCTACTCCCTCCATTCCCATCATAATTTGTATGTACGGATACCCCATCAATTTCTCCATCACCTGTTTCAATTTCAAATCCAATATCTTGATGAAATTGAATCGATTTTTTATTTACTGGCGAAGTTATCGCTTTCACAATATGACGATTATTTGCACGAGCTGCATCGAAAAAATGAGAATATAATGTAGAAGCAATTCCTTTTCTTCGATACTTTGGATTTACACCAATAAAATGAACATATGCTTCATCTGTATATGTTTGTGAGAAAAATCCGCATAAAAAGCCTAGTGTTTCCCCATCCTCTTCAATAATAAAACTTGTCTCTTGAAAATGAACGAAAAAAAGTTTCGGCAGCATATCCGCCATATTTCTCCCGCCCCACCAATCGTTAAGAACGGAATGAATCGTTACGTAATCTTCCTCTTGAATGTTCCTTACTTTCATTTCTCTCTTCCTCTCACTCTATTATTTCCTAATTCATACCTCTAACCATTAAATAAATGCAAATAACCCCTATTACATAAAATCATTCTATTCTAATGAAAAAACATCACTTTATAATATTTGCTACTAATTATATTACTTCCTCCAAATTTTAAATTTTGACATATAAAAACATTTTTTATAAAATATTTCAATAATTAGAATATTTAAAGTGAAAAGAGGTAATATGATGAATCAACAAAGTTCGATTCAAAAGAAAGCTTTAATAGCTAGTTTAATTGGCAGTTCTATTTTCTATTAAAAAGGAGGATTACCTAAATGATTCATATTACAGAAGAAATGGTAAAAGACACTTATAAAATGAAAGATTGCTTACAAGATGTAGAAAGAGCATTTCAATATTATATGAACAATGAAATTGCAACACCTGTAAGACTGAATATACAGCACTCGCAAGAAGATGCAAACTCTCTTTATATGCCCTCTTATGTAGCTCCAATCGAATTTGCATCTACAAAAATCGTTAGTATCTTCCCTAAAAATACGCAAAAAGGAAAAAAAGCACTGCAGAGCTTAATTGTCTTAACAGAAACAAATACTGGTGAGCATGTCGCAACAATTGAAGCTTCCTATTTAACGACACTTCGCACAGGAGCAATGAGTGGTATTGCGACAAACCATTTCGCTCGTCAAGAATCTAAAATTTGTGCTGTCATCGGCTGTGGTGCTCAAGCACTTGGACAAATACAAGCTGTTATGGAAGTTCGTTCTCTCACTCGTATTCTTCTCGTTAATCGTACCATACAAAAAGCTTTTGAATTTAAAAATCATTTACTCTCCTTGTATCCAAATTGGAACGGAACAATTGAGATTATAGAATCAGCTGACGATGCTGTTGCAATGGCCGATATTGTAATTTGTAGTACAACGTCAACTACTCCTGTATTTGATGGAAAAAAATTAAGAAACGGTACCCATATTAATGGAATCGGCTCTTATCAACCTCATATGCAAGAGCTCGATTTCACAACATTGCAGCGCTCCAACAAAATCATTGTAGATACATTAGAAGGTGTTCGGCACGAAGCTGGAGACTTTCTGATCGCAAACGAAAAAAATGGATGGGATTTTTCAAATATATACAGTGAACTTGGCGACATTATTATGGGGCATAAACAAGGACGGACAAACTCTGATGAAATTACTTTATTTAAATCTGTTGGGGTTGCCTTTTTAGATACAGTAGTGGCTAGTTCGATTTATCGAAAATATATAGAAAAAGCCTCCGTAAAGTAACTCGGGAAAATAGGTTTAAATAAATATATATATATACGTCGCAACCGAGGTAAATCACTCAAAAAGTGACCGCTAAAGTGACTCGTTATATTAATACGATTTGTATAATTATCCGTCACAAGTACGATATTTTAACGTTTACAATGAATAAATCAATGTATAAGAGCGTATGTTACTACGCTCTTTTTTCGCTGTCACCAAAATTCACTTCTTTCGTCCTCCCTAACTCCTAAACATAATTCCTTTCCCCTGATTTATCAACTCATTGTCTTGTTATTTTCAATTTAAATTGATTCTTGCTTTTCTTCGTTATAAATTCTTAATCCTCATGCATTAGTTGTCTTTAGTTCTTTTTCTCCCGAACACTATTCAACGTTATTAACAATTCGTTAAACATAAAATTTCTTAAGTGTATCCTCAGCGAATTTCCCTAGTTCTCCCACTATTTTTATAACATTATTTATCCCCTCGAAAAAACCTTCAAATACGTTTTCGTCTTTTTTCATGCAGTGACAACCTCTCTTATTCCGTTCACCTTTTTATTGTCTTATATAATTAAGACACGTTAAAATATCCACCCACCTAAATTAAACGCCATTACTTTCGAACTCATGCTTGCACGGAGCTTGACCGCCTTTACGCTTTTTGCTAGCGGAAGGAGAAAAGTCTAGGAAACGATGGACAGGCTTCACCCCTACTCGCAAAGACAAAAACTATCAATACGAATAAGGGGTAAAGCACATACTAGCGTCAGTCGTTGGCTGAGATTTCCGCGTACGCCCCTTCCGACTTCGGCGATATCTGACGATGCCCCCTGTTCCCATAAGAACAACATGAGTTCACTCCTTACCGTTAATGGCCGTAACCGCCTAGGCCTTGTACACACACATGGAAGGGTTATGCGTTGGAATGCACAGCGCCTTACTTTCCGACATTGGCTAGGCTCATCTGTTCAAATTTTTAGCGTGGTGTTAGGTCATTCCCACGTTCGGAAATTACTCCTGTCTCCCCTAAAAAAGACAATAAGAAACTAAGCCTCGTGAATCCCGTTTTTTAAAAAGAATGATTACAGAAGGCTGATCCGCTAATTTCCGTTATTTAGTTGTGGATATTACGTTAATTGGGTTAATCTCTTCGTAGAGTTATAGAATATAAGTGATAAAAATGATAATGAGGTACAGTAACGTTCCAATAATAAATACACCATAATACCAAGTACAGTCTGATAATGTATTTAAGCCAAAATAATCGTTTATTCTTGCAAACATAGTCTCGTCTCCTCGTTAAGTAATGGTCTAAACCAGAATTACGTTATTGCGTAATTTTTTGCCAAAACTTATACCTTAAATAGAGACTTTGGTTTAAACACTTGTTTGAACTTGAATGAGGAGGATAAATATTCCGAAAGTGCATGTTACTTTAGATAGCGTTTTAAAAAAGACAGGTAAAACTCAAAAAGAGCTTGCGGAAATAACAGGTATTAGACCTGCTGCAATTAGTGAGATATATAATAATCAACGAAAGTCTTTAAATAGAGAGCATATCGATAAAATAATAACGGCTTTAAATATTACTGATATAAATGAGTTAATTACTATTGTGGAAGGCTAATGAAGGCGCCTTTTGTTATGGAGAAATTTACCTTAGATTTGATATAATTGACATATAGGTAAATTTAGAAAGAAGGTGATTTACATGATACTTTTTAATGATACAAATTTGATAATAGCCCTTGCTATTTTATTTTTTATTCTTTTCCTTTCAAGTGGTTTTAAAGAGAAAAGTATACTATTCCTGTCAATTTTCTTTGGTGGAATGTTATTTGATCACTGGATTGCTGATAATGAGTTAAAAGATACGAACCTCGGCACAGCTTGGTCAATATTTTATTGCACTATAATGGTCGTTTTTATTATCGTCATGACTCGTGACACTATACAAAATACAAAGTACATCAGGGAAAAAATAAAGAGACACAAAGCATTAAAATAACAATAAAGATAGATAAAAAGACCGCCTACCACCATGGCGGTTTTAATTTACATTCATTTCCTCTATACTTACACTATCTCCTCACAAGTGTTGTTATACTGTAACTAAGTAACATCCAGGAGAGACCGCCCCAACGATCTACTCCCAGAAATGCAGTTACTTAATTAGTTGTTTATATTTGAGTTTGAGTTGTTTGCTTCGAGTGTTCCTGTTGTAACGTCTGAAGTGGTTCTGAGTTGTAAAGACTGGCGAACTTTCTGCTCTAAGAGCATGTTCTTCAGTCTTTTTTCTTTTCTTACCATATATCGTTATCGTATGATAACAGGAAAATATATTATGAAAGTGTGATAACAATGCAATTTAACGAAAAATAAACAAAAGCCTTCCTCATGTGAGAAGGGCTTTTGTTTATTTTAATATGCCATACGTATATTACATTCCTTCGCCATGGGTATTAGTATATTGAATCACCTCATACGTTTGTACCGCGGTCATTGCTTCACCATGGGTATTACTTAAAGTAACTGGTGCCACTAGCATAAATCCCGCAAATAAAAGTCCTGCGGTGCTGATAAGTAGCTTTTTCATCATTTTAAAGTCCCCCTTTTTTCTATTTCAATCTTAGCTTTGTATCCCACCCGGAAATATTCACTTACTTTCCGGTGATTACCTTCATCATAATACTTGTTCGCCAATTCATCAGCATAGTTTTGGACAAAATGCCATAACTCTTCTTTTTGGAAATAATGAATTCCATCAACAACAACCTTCTCGTATTCTTCTATAGGTTTATGATGCAGTTTTGCTTTTAGAATTGATAGATGATGATAATATTCTATATTATTTTGTTCGCTACTGACTTGCAGCCCCTTTTCTATATAATCAGCAGCTTCTCTCGTATTACCCAGGTTTAAATGTTCCTTAGCTAATAAGAACATTGTTTTACAGCTGCCTTCTAATGATTTAGATAGATAGTTAATCGCCAGTTGCGGCATGTTTTAATCTGAATACAATAACCCTAGATTGTGGCGGATCATAAAGGCAAGTTGTTTTTGATCTTGTTTGCTCGCTGTATCTAGTGCCGAAAGAAAGTATTCTTCTGCTAACTCATACTGCCGTAAAGAAGTACTTGCAAGCCCTAAAATGTTATTACAAGAAGCTATATTTATATCATACTCAACTTCTTTAGAGTAGATTTCTTTTGCCTTATTACCATATGTTATAGTGTTTAACGGTTGGAACAAGTAGTAGTTAAATAATGCGTACTGATAATTAAATTCTGCCTGCTCTAATTCATCTGGAATAAGTGATAGAAGTGTTTCTGCCTTGTGATAGTAGGATCTAGCATCACTATACTGTCCAATCTTCATTGAATGTATAGCATTGAATAGGTAGTAGTAATAATTAAGCATATCAATGGTGGACTCTTCTATATGATCTCCTGGCTTAACTAGATTCGCTGTATTATTTACTAAAAGGTTATACCTAAACTCTAGTAAAGAGTAATAAATAAGAAGTGTTTGGTCTTGCTCCATCTCGTCTAGAAGTATCTTAACTTCTGTTCTTAAGTTTTTTGCTTGCAATAACTTTTGAGATCGCATAGCTTTGTACCAATCGTTCATTAATTTTGTAATTTTCTCATTCGCCTTCATTACAATCACATGATTTCCCCCTTTGCATGTTCGTATCTATATGTTTTATATCACAACAGTAAAATCCATATTGTGGCATCGTTTAGCACATTAAGAAAATATTTCTCTATAATTATCAGAAAACTCCAGAAGACAAACAAAGAGCCACCTGAAATCATGGGATTTAGTCTCCTAAAATCATTAAATAAGCTGCCCTGTCATACATGATCAGGGCATGCCGATAAGTATGAACATGATTAACTTTTCTGAAGTAAAGACTATTTCATCTTCTAATATTTCTAATTCAATCGTGTATAATAAGATTATTTACATGATAAAAGCTAAGAACAGCATAACCCCAACGCATGGTAACAATAGGATAGAATCATACTATAAAAGCCCTTCTCACATGAGAGGGCTTAATGATTTAAATGTACAATATAGTTGTCTTCTAAATATCGAAGCGCTAGAGTTTCCTCTATTGTCATCGGTCTTACATAAGCCAATTCTTTATCCCCTTTTGCTTCTACTAATATCCATCCTGTTGAACCACCATATCGTACCATATATTTTTTATCTTCTTTTATTAATCTATACTTATTTACTCCACGTTCAATTGCTGTAACTGGTAACATGCTTAGAAGCTTGTCTTTATCATCAACAAATTTCACTTGAAAAAACTCGTTGTTTTTATACAAACGGAAATAATATTTCTTTTCACATTGAGATATTTCTACTATAGTGACCGTTACCTCTTGTTCGGATAGTATTGTCAATTCCACTACACTCATCTTCTTCATTAGTTTCCGTGTAAAATTTTAACAAATGATTATTAAAATGCTGTAAAGCGGAAGTAAAGATTACACATTAAGTAAAAAATAATCTTAATATTACTCTAAAAAGATAAATTGATTACTTACTCAGATTCTAGAATTTATTACATTGGTATTTCGTGCAAACTTATTGAGTTAAAAAATACAGGAAGGTTTTACTCCCCTATCTGAGATATCCAATTCCATCTATTCCATATTACTTGATCTCCATATATATTTTCTGCTGTACACTTCATAAAATCTAAAAATTTATCATGTTGTTCAAATTCACCTGTTAAGCATCCACTAGTAAACTGATGACAATTATTCAGGATTATATTATATTTTCTTAACCGACCAATATTACGCAGCGCTCTATGATAAGCAGACTCAAACGAGATTGGAGTGCCATTATTTTTGTCCATTGGGAAAAATATATCTCTTGATACAGTTGTTATATGATCGGTGAACTCAAATAAATTTACTATCTCGATTAATCCTTTTCCATTTAAATGTACAGCTTCAAAGTTACCAATATAAATACCTGAGTGTTCCACCATACCAAACCCTAAGTCACAATAGATTGGTGCACCTAATCCTGGTTCAGTATATGTTTTGCGGTATTTAATCTTGTTAATCAAAGGATTAACGATAGATGGTATGTTTACAATCCCACCTGTTAATGTTGTTGTCAAAGTTTTATGTTTCACATACTCTTTTGCTTTATATGCTATTTTTGATTTCATACCTACTTTGTGTTTAATATGATTTTTATCTTGAGATTTCATCATGACTTCTCCTATTAATAAATTCTATTATCTATCGGTCTATAATCTTTAACCATTTCTTCAAACTCAAATCTTTCTCTCTATTAAATCAGCTATGCACAAATCAATTACTTCTCCGTTTGAATATATTCCTGCAGGAATCATTATGTTAAAACCTTTATTTCCTTTCATGCCGATAGCTCTTCTGGTTATTAATTATTCTCCTAACTCTTAAGTATATTTAAAGTATATGGTATAAAGAGATCCACTTCAATTATTTACCATTTATTTCCTGTATAAAAAGAGAAGATTTTCACCCTCTCTTAAGATTTCTTTATTATATATTTTCTTAACGTGCTATTACTTCTTCCCAGCCTTTTGTATACATCATTAGCAAAATAAATAATTACATTCTCCATAGTGCTGCAACACCTCTTATTGCACATTCTTCCATATTGTTTTATAAAATCCTGCAAAAAAAGCCCATAATGTTGGGCTTTCACTCTAGTGTATGTATTTTCTTTTTCTCTTTCTCACAAAAATAGGTCACTGTTAAATTAATTAAAAATGCTACAAATGCAAGCGCACTCGTTGTAATAAAAACATATTCCAGGGTTGTTAAATTATTGTAATCAATTAAAAGTAATAAAAATCCTATACAAGCAAAAGACGATATGTTACTAGTAATAACTTTTTTCAATTCTATTCGCCACCTTTCCCCATACTTTTATTATACACTTCCTTTTACTAATAATTTTATACATTTTTCAAAAAACACCAAATTGGATTTATTTGAATCAATTTCATAATTGTTTCTTTTCGTCAGTTGGATTGGCAAAATTTTAGAAGTATGTTTTTTTGAAAATACTAAGCGGCTTGATTCACTTCTTTCATTTTTTGATTGATTCGATCTACAGCCAACTTTGAGGCATTATAAACAAGCGTCACAAGATCGAAATGTACTTTTGCTCGTTTTCCAGATCGATATCGGACATTTTTTAACTGAAAGAATTCTTTTAAGTATGCGTTTACTCGTTCGACAGCACTTCTTTGATTGTAAAGCTTTTTCCATGCTTCTGTTCCACGAACCGGGGCGCTATATTTTTTGTACATAAGCATAGCTGAAATTTACATAATGTTCCATTTCTCCAATTGTTATATCATAATCAGATTCAATTAACCCTAAATACAAAGCCTCAATATCTTCTAACGACATACCCTTCCCATCAACTTTAAGTAGAAATGAATCTTCCATCAGTTGACCCCTTTCTATTATTAAGTATTCCGCCACTACCCTACTTCTTTAATTCAAAAAGAAAAATCCTGTTTTAAATTTATACAGGATTTTAATCAAACCTTATTATTAATAATCAGACCTTGTATAAAGCTACAACATAACCTTAACTGGATGGATATGATCCCTATGTTTTCATTTTTCGATATATATTCAGAAATTTAAGAATAATATTGAAAAATTCCGTATATCACCTTAATCACATCTATATTCTGCTATTCTATTAATAAATAACAAAATATACCATTGGGATGAGGAGGATATTATGAGTGTTCCAGTACAAGAAAATGAACAGGTTACACAGCTATTAAATGATTGTTATCAAGCAATTTCAGCTCGACAGGTACTAAAAGCAACAGATTTAAAGGCCGAAATTGATACACATATAACGAACCTTAAAAATGGAAATGTAGAACAATATCAAAATCAAAACTTATTGCTTTACTATGCACTACTTGATTTTAAATACAAGCTTTTAACTGATCAATCAGAGATTACAAAAAACAGTTTTGATACAATTGAAAATTACGATACACCGGTAGATAATCTTCTCTCTTACTATTTTCACTTTTTCAAAGCCATTCATAATACAATTTTAGCTAATTATATAGAGGCAAAAGACTATTTTGAGAAAGCAGAACAACTTTTAAAATACGTTCCAAGCGAGATTGAAAAAGCAGAATTTAATTATAAATTAGGTGTCTTGTACTATCATATGCAGCAACCATTACTAACAATCAAACACGCTACTAAAGCCAAAGAAATATATAAGAAGCACACAAATTATGCGATTAATCAAATTGAATGTGATATGGCATTAGGTGCAGCAAGTATCACTTTAAATCAATTTGAGTTAGCTGAAGAATATTTCATTAGATGCTTAGACTTAGCCAAAAAATATAGCCAAAATTATTTAGTTATGTTAATTACATATGACTTAGGCTTCCTATATGCACAGCAAAATCTATCAGAAACTGCGATACGTTATTTAACAGAAGTCTACGAGCTCGAAAAAGAAAAGCCATATCATAAAACATTATTTCTCTTAGCACGAGAATATTTCAAATTAGATCAAGTTGAAAAGGCCAATCACTATTTAAAAGAAGGTATTAAAATAGCTGATATTGAATACACACATCATTTCAACATAATACAGGCTCTATATGACGAAATTTATAAGACTAGCCTAGAATCAGTTATTACGGCAGGCATTGAATATTTTAAAGCACAACAAATGTATGGCTTTATTGAAGAATATGCAGGATATCTTGCGAAACATTTTTATACTGAAGATAATCCCCAAAAAGCAAGTGTATATTTCAATATCGCGTACGATGCTAAACAAACACTTACAAAAAGGAGTGCATTAAAATGAAAAAATTATTAATTGGGTCTATTAGTTTTATCGCAGTGTTAATCGTTGGGATTTCTACAACTTCCTATTCACCACTAGCTGATCACGGAAGACTACCCGGTCCAGCAACATCTAGTTTTCTATATTCAGAAGGACTTACTGGCGGTATTAGTAAGTTAGAAAGTCATGGCCACACTGGAGTTGCTACTGAAGGTAACGGTGGAGGTACTCTTCAAAACAGCTAATATTGTTGATTTGAATAAAAGTTTGATTAAAAATCACTCTCAAATCTTGGTTCCATTGCATATAAAAAGCCATCGTTTTGAATAAATATTGATCAAAACGATGGCTTTCTTCTATATTCGGTTACGTTAAGTTCGTAGGGGTTAGCCTCCACACGACTAGCCAGCATTCACACCCAAAAACAAGGGTGAACAACTAAAAACCACTAATAATTAAAAAAACTTTTTACATAACAATTTAATCCTCCGTAGAAAACTACGAGGGGTCAATTTTTTCGAAGAGTATTCCATTTGAGGTCTCATCAATTTATTTTCTCAAATAAAATTTTGAGGTACACATTCACGAACACCAGAATTTTTCAATGAGTTAAATAAAGCTGCACTGATGCTTAATATAACATTGTTATCGGTTCCGTCTTCTAAATCATAGATTGCAAAGTATGAATTATCGACTGTAAAAATACATTTTCGTTCTAATTTAAATCCAGGTGGTACAGCTGGAAGTGTAGTAACTGCTTCACACACGGGTGTATCTCCTTCATCTCTGATAAAATCAAAAGTTTGTTCATCAATTTCATAGATATTAACTGGATCAATCTCTACACCTTTATCTGGAACTTTAATTTCATCTTCAACTAATAGGAAAAAGCGTTCGTTTCGAAAATTGAAAAGACATCTTGCTCCAATTTCAAATGATGCCATTCTATATTCACCTCCTTAGCAACTTTTTCATAGATTTAAAGTTGCTTTCACATAATATGTTAGATGAATAGATTTGGTTACGGCACGTACCTACGTAAATTACGAAGTTAGGGGTTTCACCGCATCATTATCAAGCTAAGCTTATGCAAAATAGATAACATCCTACTTGTATTTGTTCTTCTTGATTTTCCATCCATACACATAGAGCTTTACGATTCCTCAGCTTTTTCATCCAAGCTTATACACCTCTTGTGTCAATGTCTTCAAAGAAAGACAATTGGTTCATATGATACGCTTTCTCCCCCATTCAAAATGAATTCTCTAAAAGAAATGAAATGTTTATGATGGAATCCTCTTTCTATTTTTTTATATCAATCTATATATATCCATTTTGATTTTCCAGCATATAAGTCGCGGCTATGAAGAAGAAAAAGTGACCTGCACTCGTTTGCTCTCTTTGTTTTCACTTGGCATGGGGCAGGAAAAGGATCTGACCGCTGCTATGCATGGCCGGATTCTCTCTCCCACCTAAAAAGAAAGGTTTTATATCGATTTTTCAATTTGTATTTATATAAAACAACTTCCAATAAAACATTTCATTATTTATGCAAGATCCCAATAACTTTTATTTCACTTCTTCTATACTTTTCAATTTCTAGGTATTCCTCTTAATATTCTCTCTTTTAAATTCACTCCTATATTTGATACATTAAATTAAAAAGGAGCTGCAATAATGAATACAAAACCATCTTTTGGCTATAAAAAATCGAATAAACAATATGTTTTACGCCCTAGTTGCTATGCGATTATCTTTGATGAGTCCTGCTTAAAAGTAGCTGTTATCCAAAAAGGTACAAAATATTTCTTGCCAGGAGGCGGTATGGAAAATACCGAAACACGGGAATTATGCTTACATCGTGAACTGTTAGAGGAATTAGGATGGAAGATAGAAGTTCAACAATATATCGGCAATGCTGAACGATATTTTTATGCTGAAAAAGAAGATATACATTATTTAAACGATGGTTATTTCTATATTTGTAACAAGGTCAATGAACAAACTAATAGAATTGAAGAAGACCATATTTTAAAATGGCTCTCCCCTTCTCAAGCACAAAAACTACTTATACATGAACATCAACAATGGGCGGTGAAACAGGCCTTATCATTCCTAACATAAAAATGACCCCTTTCCACAGAAAGAGGTCATTTTTATCATTAACTCACTTTTTTCAAATTGAAAGCTGGCTTTTTTGCCGCTCCTTTTTTCACAACATATAAACCGATAAATATGACAAGTCCACCAATTAATTGCATCATATTCATTCTTTCTCCAATCGTTAATGCCGCAAAAATTACCGCAAACAATGGAACAAGATACATATACACCATTACTTTTGTTGAACCAATTTTACTAATACCAACATACCACATCGCAAGTCCAAAAACTGTTGCAAAGATGATTGAATAACCTAATGACCCCCAGCTTAGTGTATCGGTTGGCCATGATAATGTACTAACATTAAATAAACAATAGATTACAAGCGGCACAATGCCAATTAATGTAGACCAAGAAGTTACACGCATTGCTGAGTATTTTGTAATAAGCGGCTGCGCAAGAATTGGATACCAGCCCCACGCAATAGAAGCTACTAATCCAATTAAATTTCCAAGCCATGCATACTCATATTCAGATTGATTCGTATGTCCTGTTAATAAAACAAGTGCTGCACCGCTAAAAGATAATAGAGAACCGATTTGAATTTTCATCGAAAAGCGCTCTTGTTTGTGTAATACTGCTAAAATACCTGTAAATATAGGTGACATCGCAATTAATAACGAAGCATTTGTTGCTGAAGTATATTTTACAGATAGCATAAATAACGTTTGATACAATGTTGTTCCAACGATTCCAACAACTAATAATCTTAGCCAGTCTTTTCTTTCAATACGTAACGATCGTTCCATAAAAAATGTAATCAATAATAATACCGGAGATGCAACTAAAAATCGTAAACTATTGAATTGAATGGATGACATATACGCCACTCCATATTTCCCTATTGTATAATTCGCTCCCCATACTAACGCAACTGATATTAGGAGCCATTCCATTTGCCATCGTTTCACTCTAATCTCCCCTTCCACTATCCTAGCATAGTAAAATTGGCTGGATATCACACCGTCCAATTGGCTGTTTTTTCACCCAGCCAATTTGCTATAATGAGAATAGATAAGAACTAAGGAGACGTTATAAATGGAATGGAAGTTAGATACTGACAGCAAGATTCCGATTTATCAACAAGTTGTTGATTTTATTGAAAGACGTATTATGTACGGAGAGCTTCCACCTGGTAGCTTCCTCCCTTCAGAACGAAAATTAGCTCTACAACTTAATGTAAACCGCAGTACGGTTACAACTGCTTATAATGAACTACGTGCTATGGGAATTGTGGAAAGCTCAACTGGAAGAGGTACACGTGTGAGTACACATATGTGGGGCGTTTCTCCAACATTAACACCAAATTGGAGAGGATTCGTAGAAGGCGGTACTTTTTTACCTAATTTACCGTTACTTCGCCATATTCGAGAGCAAGTGCAGCAAAATGAAAATATAATTGATTTCGCAAATGGAGAGCTTGGTTGTAATCTATTTCCTCATGAGCAGTTACAAACTATTTTACGAGAACAACCTTTAACGCAATCCCTTAGCTACGATCATCCACAAGGCTACCTTCCGTTAAGACACGCCGTAGCAAAATATATGAGGGATCATCTGAAAATTGATGCAACAGAGCAATCTATTATGATTACTTCCGGTGCTCAGCAAGCTCTTCATCTTATTGTTCAATGTTTATTAAATCCAGGTGATGCCGTTGCTTTTGAAAGTCCATCACATTGTTATTCGTTGCCCTTATTCCAATCTGCAGGTATTCGTATTTTCCCATTACCCGTTGATGAGCATGGGATTGATCCAGAAGATGTTCATGAGTTATATCGAAAACACCGAATTAAAATGATTTTTTTAAATCCAAATTTCCAAAATCCAACGGGTACGATGCTTCATCCGAACCGTAGAAAGAAACTTTTATCACTCTGTGCAGACTTACGAATTCCAATTGTTGAGGATGATCCGTCTAGCTTACTAACATTAGAAAATAAACAGCCTTGCCCTACTTTAAAGTCCATTGATGAGAATGGAACCGTTATTTATGTTCATTCTTTATCAAAAATGATTGCACCCGGTCTTCGGATTGGTTGGCTTGTTGCCCCGCAATCAGTAGTAGAACGATTATCAGATGCACGGCATCAAATGGAATTGGGAATGAGTATATTTCCTCAGTGGCTTATGCAGCAATTTTTTGAAACTGTTTCATTTGATACGCATATCACACAATTACGAAGGCAGTTAGCTCAAAAAAGAGATGTCATTGTCGATGCCCTAAATTGTTACCTTCAAGATAAAATCTCTTTTTCAAATCCTGCTGGCGGTATTTATATATGGGGGAAATTAAAGCAGCCGATTAATGAAAAACAACTGATTATGCAAAGTTTAAAACAACAAATAGCCTTTATGCCTGGCAGTATTTTTGGAGCAAAAGATGGGTATATTCGTTTATCGTATGGAAAAGTGGATATCAATCAAATAGAAGACGGAATCTCTCGGTTACATGCCACTATCAAAGTTTGTGAAAAGTAAATATATTTTGCATCGGTGTTCCATAGATATAGAAAAGATTCCTTCAGAAGATTTGAAGGAATCTTTTTCATTTACGTAATTCTTGTGAATAGATATTAATTGTTATTTACTCAAACTTCGCACCTAAATAATTAGGTTCAGTGGTTGAGTCATGTTAATTTTATCTAGATTTCATTATGTTCCTTGACAAAAAGCTTTATAGATCTTAGGAAATATACCGCCCCGGCACGCGGCTCAAAGCTCTGGAAAGAGATTGCGAAAGAACGATCTGCAGTTGAAAGAGTCAATGCGTACCTAAAAGAATTCTTCCAATTGAACAACATCAGACATCGAACGGGACAGAAAGCCAAAGCTCATTTTAACTTGGTTACCTTGGTTTACAATTGTACGAAATTAGCATGTGATCGTCTAAACCGTCAGTTGCAAGAGCAAGCAGCGTGAATTTTTAAAATTAAAATTACTTGAATTCTGCTGGTCTACATTTCTAACAATGTGCATTATGAAATTGATTCAGATATCTTTGACTTAAGTCACGCTTTCTTCAATGAAAACAGAATATAGATCGTATCAATTTCATGGGATTCTTCCAAAACCCATGAGGTTTGGGTTAAAATTCGCTGCAACCCCTCCAGCCCAAGATATCGGATTTGCACGCCAATAAACTCTGTAAATCCCAGGTATCCCGGATTTACATGCGCCCGGCCGAAAATTAATGAACCCGTGACCCGGGCGTCCGCCGGGGAGTTGGTAAAGAAATGGTTTAAATTTTCAATGATATCTGAATCCGAACCGTATTCAAAAAGACCGCCCTCCGATGAACAGAGCTGAATCCAGCCGGGACGTTCCAAACTCATCTTTAGTAATGCCTCGGGTTGGCTCCAGTCATAATGAATCATATTGAGGGTAATGCCCAGGTCATGGAAGCGTTCCCCCGGCTGCTTCAAAACATCGATGCACCGGTTTGCAAAATTTGGGCCGTAGGTATCGATATCTAAAATGTTGATCTCAATCTTCCGTCCCTTGAGTAATTCCGGGTCCGATTCCTGAATTAGAATCAGGGTGTTGATACTGTCGGTAGCGGCCCCCCCAGCGATATTGAAGAAACAAAGGTTCCGTTCAGGGAATTGCTTGAGCTGGGGCAGCAAAATTTTCGACTGGCGCCGGCAAAGATCCCTCAGCCTGATCCGAAGTCCCATGAAAGAGGTTTGCTTCACCGCCCACTTGTCCCGGAAACCTAATTTTATCTCCCGGCTTAAGTCGGGGCCAAGTTTGTACAGCAAAGTACGCATGCCGCTAAGATAGGAATTGTCAACATTCGACATTTTCACAAAGATGTTCCGGATAAAGCCAGGCATCTTCTTTAAGGATCCAATGCTCCGGGCTGACTTGAGACAGCTCAAATGATACGCCTGTTCATCAATACTTGCGTTGAAAAGGGGATGAGTAATATCCAGGATCGGTAATTGAATTTCATTCTCGAAAACCGCATAGAGAATTCGCTGATTTTGATTTGCATTCATGGTCTTCAACTCCACCTCACTGGAACGATGATTTTTGATCTAACTAAAACCCATTCGTTTTCCTAGAATCTTCAGAAGACGGTTTTTACGGCCGGTAATAAAAAAAATCGTCACTCTCAAAATATCCTATATCGCCGGTTTTTAAAACGCCAAATAATTTATCGCTTTTCGCGAGGTCTTCCCGGCAATGCCCATAACCCATCATGATGACAAAAAGCTTTATAAATACAAAAACACCTCATTTTTTTGTATAGTGGATTTGCCGAGAATACACTACCAAACAGAAGAGATTTCAAAAACTAATGAAAAGTCAACTTCAGCAGTGGATCGCAGGACTTCCCAACTACATCAAGGCTTATTTGTCGATTTCACTCTGCGAAGTTTGAGTTATTTATTTTTTCATATTTTTAAAGACAACTACAGGCGCTTCTATATCATTATTAATAATAACTATATCCGCACATTCTTTCGGATTATGCTCATTTATGTACATTTGACAAGCAGCGTGATATCGTGCCAAAAACATTTCCTCTGCTTTTTCGTAGCTTCCAAAGGCCTCTGCTTCTCGTTTCGAACCACGTTTTCTAGCAATATCAAAATCTGTATCTACAAAAATTTTATAATCAAATAGATGCCCTATCTCTTTTTTAAATAAAAAAGTCCCGTCCACTACTAACACCATATCATTCGAAGCTAGTATAGGCGGATTATGTACAGGAATATCCGTTTTTAAATGATGGGATGTTATTTCATAATGTAAACTTCCTCCAGGCCCTAAAGGGACTAGTAATCTTTCCCGAATAGCCTTGTAATCATGGGCATCCTCATAATATCCTTTTGCTGACTCTTTTCCTTGTAGATAACGAATCGCTCTTGGGTGATGAAATTCATCTATGCTAGTTCGTATTATCTTTTTTCCGTACTTTGTCATTTCTTCCGCTAATTCATTTGCAAATGTTGTTTTTCCAGAAGCTGTAATACCACTAATGCCGATTCTTAACGGATGATCTAGTTTTAATGTTAAAATATGGTCGACTATTTCATGAATAAGTTTTTGACGTTTCAATTTATTGTACCCCTTACTTTTTTATGTATTTACACATATATACATTGTTGATTGATGAAATATGTTTTTTCTGATTCTCTTTTAATCTGCGATACTTAGCACTCTTCCACATAGATCATCCCAATTAATATATGTATAAACTACCTAAAATTTGTTGTTTTCTCTTCTGCTTATTTAATCCTTGAAATTCAATTACAAAAGGAACTTCACCATATTTTAATAACTGTTCTTGTACAAATCCTTCACCGATCGGTTCGCAAAATTGAACATTTACATTTTCAAATAACACACTTTGGCACATTGCATTCCATTCTTGATGAACTTCAGAAGAATCCACCTGTACTTCCATCATTTCTTTCCATTTTTCTATTGTTTCACGAACATTCTTCACCGCGTAAAATATCGTCTCAATTTCTTTTGTTTCATTGCTATGAGAAGCAATCACACCCACCTTTTGTAAATCTAACCTTCTACTGTCATCAGATTCTTCCCACTGTATAAAGAAAGGAAATTTCGGTCCGTTTTCTTGCTGCTCAATAAATAACATTTTCCATTCTAAAAGACGGCCATCATTTCTCATTCGTTTCCCTTCAAATGGGCCAATCATTTTCAATCCTTTTTCTACAAACTTAACTGCCAGTTCTTCAATCCGATCTGTACGAATCGCAATTTGTAACATACCTTCTCCATCTTGTAATTTAACAACTGTTTCCTGAACTAGTGGATTGTCCGCTTGCTTAGCTTTCTTTTCATCTTGTACTGCTAAAAATTCAATGTATGATAAATCAAAATAACATAAGCTATTCCATGTTCCCCAGTTTATATGTTCTCCGCCTTGTACCGTATGAAATCCAAGCTCCTTCATTCTCTTTTCCGCTTCCTTTGGTGTACACCCAACAGCATGAACAAGGTGATCAAATGCTAACATATTCCTTCTCCCCTTCTTTACGTACTTTATTATATAACCCCTCTATTATTTCATTCAATTTCAAAAAATCCCAAAACACAGTTTATTCATGATATTAATGCGCATTATAAAAATTTAATATCATGCTAATTGGAAAAAACAAAGACTCTTTTCTCACGCGGGAAAAGAGCCCTTTTTCATTTATTATTACGCTTTCCTACATTGCCGTAGTTCTTATCATTATAAATTTCATTTTCTTGTCTGTCGAAATCATTCACAACTAAATCATGACATTTTCTCTATTCTCCAATGAATCCTTGTGTCTGTTACACTTATTTTTTTCATGTTTAATTTTTCTAACACACGAATAGAACCATGGTTATCATGAAGTGTTTCAGCTACTATCCTATCAACTTTTGATGTAAGAAAAGCCCACTGAATTAACGCCCCTACAGCTTCTGTTGCATAACCTTTATTCCAATATTTCTCAAGGAACCCATACCCCACTTCTACCTCTTTATTCCCATTTGGTTTCCCCTTAAAACCTATATCACCAAGGACCATACCATCCTTTTTTCGAACAACGAGCCAAACGCCCCAATACAATAACGATGAATCTTCTTTTAATTTCTGCACATTATTTGCGATATGCGGTCCATTATCGTACCCTTGCTGAATAGCAATTTTAACCGTTTCTTCCGTACATGGTATAATATGTAGTCTTTTCGTTTCTAATTTCATTATTATTTCTCCTTTTAGTTAACTGTAATCACCTCGGCAAAAATGGATGTACAAAACATAGAACGATCCCCTTTCGTAACTAAGATTCCTTAATCATACACTTAAAATAAAGAATATTCAACAATTTAAAACTATTCATAAATACACTTACTTTCATTTAGCAACTCCCCCTAATCCAAAGGCAAAACTTCAATCACTGAGGATAACTTTTCTTCTCTATTTTTTATGTCAATTATATATACATCAATTAAAAAACCAACATACCCCCCCTATTTTTAGGTGGGAGAGATCATCTGGCCATACATAGAAGCGGTCAGTTCCTTTTTCCGCCACATGCGAAGTAAAAACGGAAAGAGCAAACGAGTGTAGGTTACTTTTTATTCTGCATAGTAGGGATTTAGATGTCGAAAAATTAAAATGGATTTATATAGCAGTATTTTTGCTACAGAAAATGATTCTAAGCAACGCTGTCGAAAATTATTTCCTGAATTTTCTCTTAATTTAAAGGGTTTTCTATTACTTTTTGCGAAACATTTGTATAACAATTTTTTCATTGTTCTGTTTACATATTCAATAGGTTCGGGCGGAGTTTTGAAAGCGTTTCCTATACAATAACCGATTATTGTTGATAATTTCCTACAAAAATTCCTTGCAATATTTTCAGAAACTAATTACAATTGCCATATATTAAAAATCATAGCAATAAATAAATCCTCATCAATCCGATGAGGTAGAGGTTGCGACTTTTATAAGTAAGGCGGATTAGACACAGAGAATGTCAATGACTCCGTTTGAAAGGAAAAGTTGCCGAAGTTTATATTTCTTCTCTGGAAATATGAGCTGGGGCTGTCTCCGAAAGGAACAGAACTGTCACGTTTACAAAATACCGTGTAAACGTGGGGTGCTATCTTAACGGAAGGGTATGATGGGGTGGTTATTTGTGAAACGTTCCGCCAAATTCCTTTGGCGGTTTTTTGTATTTTTCTCCCCCGCTCCTTCCTATCTTACAAGAAAAGGAGTGTTGAACATGAATAGCACAACAAATCAAGCTACCTCTAAAACTCAATCTGCACAAGGACAAGGTGAACTAAGGCGCGGATTGAAATCTCGCCATCTTACAATGATTTCTCTCGGTGGTACAATTGGTACCGGACTATTTCTTGCCAGCGGTGGTGTCATTCACACAGCTGGTCCTGGCGGAGCTCTTGTAGCATACGCCGCAATTGGAATTATGGTTTATTTTTTAATGACAAGCTTAGCTGAATTAGCAGCATACATGCCTGTCGCTGGATCCTTTAGCACATACGCAACAAGATTTGTTGATCCATCGCTTGGATTCGCACTTGGGTGGAACTATTGGTACAACTGGGCCATTACAATTGCCGCTGAACTGTCAGCAGTAACATTAATTATGAAATTTTGGTTCCCAAATACCCCTTCCCTTATCTGGAGCGGTCTTTGTTTAGTCATTATGTTTCTTTTAAATTACTTATCAGTTAAAGGATTTGGTGAAGCCGAATATTGGTTTGCACTTATTAAAGTAGTTACTGTTATTATCTTTTTAATCGTTGGATTTATGATGATCTTTGGTATTATGGGTGGTGAACCTGTAGGATTCAAAAACTTTACTATTGCAGACGCACCATTTAACGGCGGCATCATGGCAATTATCGGTGTATTTATGGCTGCTGGTTTTTCATTCCAAGGAACTGAATTATTAGGTGTAGCTGCTGGTGAAACTGCCGATCCAGAACGCAGTATTCCAAAAGCCATTCGTTCAATCTTTTGGCGTATTCTATTATTCTACATCTTTGCAATTCTTGTTATCGGTCTATTGATTCCTTATACGACTGATAGTCTTGCAGCGAGCGATGTAACAGTAAGTCCATTTACACTTGTATTTGAAAAAGCGGGGATTGCATTTGCTGCGTCTGTTATGAATGCTGTTATTTTAACTGCTGTTCTATCTGCTGGTAACTCAGGCATGTACGCATCAACTCGTATGCTTTGGGATTTAGCAAGACAAGGAAAAGCACCGAAATTTTTAGGTAAATTAAATAGCCGCGGCGTACCTGTTAACGCGTTAATCGCAACTTCAGTAGTTGGCTGTGCCGCATTCTTAGCTTCCTTATTTGGCGACGGTGTTGTATATGTGTGGTTATTAAATGCATCTGGAATGTCCGGATTTATCGCATGGGTCGGGATTGCCATTAGTCATTATCGTTTCCGAAAAGCATACATTGCACAAGGAAAAGATTTGAATGACCTACCGTATAAAGCAAAATGGTTCCCATTTGGTCCAATCTTCGCATTTACACTTTGTACAATTGTCATCTTGGGACAAAACTACGGAGCATTTATGGGTGAGTCGATCGATTGGAATGGTGTACTCGTTTCCTATATTGGTTTACCACTCTTCCTTGTGCTTTGGTTAGGTTATAAATTTACAAAGAAAACAAAAGTAGTTCCTCTTGATAAATGTGAACTATAAATGATTACAGCCAGCAAATATCTCATATTTGCTGGCTTTTTTATTACAATGAAATTTTCTACAAAGGACATATTTCATGTATGTCGAATATTGGATTACATGTGTAATTTTTACATAAAGAAGGTGTGACATGTTTGTAAATGCCAAAATCGAAACAGAAAGATTACATATACGCCCTTACCAAATTATTGATGCACCAGACTTATATGAATTACAAAAAAATTATTTTTAAAAAGGATGGGATTAAAATGAACGTCACATTAGAAGCTGTATCCACAAAACAACTAGAAATACTAAAGAATTTCTATGCTCTATACTTACATGATTTATCCGAATTCTCCCCTACTCTTCATCCAAATGAAAATGGATTTTTTGAATTTGATGCTTTTGAACTTATTTGTACTCGTGAGGAGCTTATCCCGTATTTCATTCAATATGAGGAAAAATATATTGGCTTTATCCTATTCGCTAAAGTACCATTTACAGCCCCTAAAACAGACTTTTGTATTAACGATTTTTTCTTATTAAAGCCGTATAGAGGAAAACAAATAGCAGATCAAGCCATTTTAGAGATTTTCAAACAACATATGGGAACATATTACGTGGCCCAATTAAAAAGCAATTCGAGAGCCGTGGCTTTTTGGAAAAAATTCTATCAAAAAAACGAGATTGAATATCAAGAAATTGAGAAAATGGATGAAGATGATTTATGCTTAACACAAACCTTTACAGTGCCAGCGTTACTTACCCTTTCAACATTACATGACCGGCTATTAAAAGATAATTAATAAAAGAGCAAATATAGAGGAATCAAATAAGAGAGGTGGGGGCATAACTGCTCCTATTTGTGCTGAATACCAACAGGGGCGAATCCTATTGTTGGAAGTTCCACTTTATTCTCGAAGCATCTACTTTTTTACTGGCAAAGAAAAAGCTTCTTCCCTATTTAATGTATCTCGGTATGGATAAAAACAAACTGTTTAATCATTTTTAACTGCGCAACTTCTCTTCGTATTTAATATCCATCTAACATGGCTTTTTCTGTACGATTCGTTTAGTATTTTTCTAATCTTAGTCAATGTATTCATTCTATAAAGATAACCAAAATTTAGAAATCATATTTTTGGTAGAAAATAGCTATTCTAAATAGTGAATTCATAATTATAAGGAGGAATTTAATTATGACAGTAATTACTAAGCTTAAACAAACTATTTCTGGATTAAAAAGTGCTCAAGCATGTTTAGAAGGATTTGTTCTTGATACTGACAATCAGCAAGCAAAACAACTGTATCAAAATGCAGCTCAGCAAACGCAGACAATTATTGATTCTTTAGAACCACGTGTTCAGGAAATTCAGCAAGATGAGCCTCAGTATAATCAATAAAACGCAGTAATCTTCAGATTTTTTGTAGAGACCGTTTCATGGTTAGATGTATATATCTAGAAAGTATTTATACTTTTTTAAGCTAACTGAAAAGAGATGATTTAATTTTGCTCTTTTTCTGCAGGTAATAACTCAACAAATAACAAGTTTCCCGTATTTTATATAACAGTAAGCAAACCGAATTTCTTTTTGTTAACTATTATTAACATCCAGAATACCGACTTTTTCCACATACTATCAATGAGTCAGTTTACCAATATAAATCATTTGAAAAATTCAAAAATCCTCATGAATTATATTACTGCTAATAGGACAAGTCATTTCGATTGTCCTGTTCTCGATTATAAAACGACTGGATTTAGTATTACGAGCCCTAGTGAAACACTTGTATATGGGTTATCAATAAAAAAATAAACAAATACCCTACCCTTGTTTGAAGCAAGGGTATTTTCTATTAAATCCAATTTCAGCAGGTATTATACTTGTAAATCTAGAAAAGAAAATAATATACCTTTACCAGGAGTGAATCCTTATGAAAATACTAGAACACGAAACATAACAACGATATATTTTAATTAGAGGTCCTCCATTTATGTTCGTTTACTCTATTTTTAACATAACGAGCAGGAGGGTGTAACATGAAGCATGATAAATTATTTTTAGCACTTTTAGAAAATGCGAATACAAGCTTTAGTGGGTGGGATTTTTCCTTTATTACAGAAACTGGTCGCATGAAGAGTCAGTTATTATCTTGGTCATATGGTAGTATGGCCTTTCAGCTTATACAAAATGCAAATGCTATGCTTGATATGGGAACAGGTGGCGGAGAGTTTTTATCAATGTTAAAACCCTTTCCCCCTTCTGTTTATGCGACTGAAGGCTATGCCCCAAATATCCCGATAGCAAAAAACAAATTAGAATCTTTAGGTGTAAAAGTTGTAGAAGTAATAAATGATAATGCTTTACCATTTGCTGATAAACAATTCGATTTAATTTTAAATCAACATGAATCATACGCCGCTTCAGAGGTAAAAAGAATTCTATCTCGAAACGGCATATTTCTTACCCAACAAGTAGGCGGGCTTGACTGTGCTGAAATCAATGAACACTTGAGCGTACCACTTAATCAAGAATATGCAGATTGGACTTTAGAAACAGCCTGTAACGCGTTACAGCAAAATGGTTTTACCATTTTAAAATCAAAAGAAGAGTTCCCACTTCAAAGATTTTATGACATCGGCGCTTTAATCTACTATCTAAAAGCAATACCTTGGCAAATCCCTAAGTTTACTACTGAAAAATATTACAACGAGTTATATAATATACATCAATTAATTTTACAAAAAGGGTATTTTGATGTAAAACAGCACCGATTCTTAATACAAGCCACATATCAATAAAAACAGCCGTGTTTCTATATGAAACACGGCTGTTTTTATCTCGTTCAATCTATTAATCTCGCTTTTGAAAAAGGATAATAGACAAATTCTACTTTACCAATAATACTAGCTTCCTCAATATATCCCAGACCATTTCGGCTATCTTTACTTTGAGAGCGATTATCTCCCATTACAAATAATTTATTTGGTGGAATTTTTGTCCTTTTATAATCTGAAAATATTTGTAGTTCATTTGGCAACTCTCTGTTAATGTATTGTTCTGTTTGTTCCTTATCATTTAAATAAAGGCTGCCGTTTACAATCTGTATTATTTCACCTGGAAGTCCAATAACTCGCTTCACATAATATTTAGAGTTATCCCTATCTTTAATCACAACGATTTCTCCATGATGTAGAGAATTGAAACGTGTAACGGCTGTATTTACAAAGACATAATCTTCGTCTTGTAAAGTTGGTTGCATGGATTTCCCTTCTACTTTACACAAAGTAAAAGAATTTATGATGACTAACATAACAAATATGAATAGAACAAATTTCCCCCATCGATTCTTAATCTGTCGCTCCATATGTATCCCTCCATCCCACCAACACTCCTAATCTAAAAAACACTTCACTGTACAATATATTTCATATTCGGTACAGTGAAGTGCGATTATTCCAGCTATATTTATAGAATTTTTTTATTGTGCTTTATTAGACTGCTCTACAGGAACTGGATTTCCATTCACTCTCTTAACTTTCAAATCAAAATATGCATCTAAAATATCTTTACCAATTTTAGAATTCACTCCAGATTTATCATCATTTACCCACGGCACAACAACTGAAAATGCCACTTCTGGATCAGCATCATATGGCGCATAGCCAGCTAAAGTTAAATTATAGCATTTTTTTCGGGTTCCATTTTCATCTCTTCCAATGTCGTTATCGCCACCATAAACAGTTTCTGCCGTTCCTGTTTTCCCAGCTGGTTTATAAGGAAGATTTTTAAACGTTGCTACACCCGTTCCGTCTCCTTCTTGAAATACCCTTCTGAATCCTTCCTTCACTTGATCGATATAATTTTTGTCCATATCTATACGGTTTGAGACAACCGGTTCCATTACTTGTACTACTTTTCCAATGTCTTCTGGTTTAGTTGGTTGTTCTCTAATTTCTTGTACAATTTGCGGCTTCATTCGATAACCACCATTTGCAATTGTCGACATGTATTGCACAAGTTGAAGTGGTGTATATGTATCGTATTGGCCAATCGAATAGTCAAGTAAAAAACCCGGGATTTGATCTGTTTTCCCCTTTTGTCCTGCCGATTCATTCGGTAAATCAATACCAGTTGGAACCCCTAAACCAAATTGCGTAAAATGATATCGCATTTTATTAAACGCTTCCTGCTTAATGTTCAGTGTACTATTAGGTACATAATCAACCTCTGCAATCTTTAAAGCAGTGTTAAACATGTATACGTTAGATGATACTTGTAAAGCTCTTAAATCATCAATATCACCGAACTCTTTCCAAGATTTTTTATCTTTTGTTCCTTTAAAACTCATTGGTGCATCAACAAAATGAGTAAATGGTTTGATCGCACCCGTTTGATATCCAGTTAGTAATGTAGCACCTTTAACAGTTGAACCAAGCTCATAAGAACTTGTCATTGTACCAAGTGCATAATCTTCTACTTGTATTTCTCCATCTTTATTTACAAGTTTCTTTCCTGCTATTGATAAAATTTGTCCATTTCTCGGATTCATCATTACAACAAAAGCACGATCCAACATTGGTTCCACCGGTTTAAATGCCCTTAAGTTTTTTTCAAGACTTTCTTCTACCTTCTTCTGCAAATCCATATCAATTGTTAACATTAAATTATTTCCGCTTTTCCCTTTCGTAATCTCTTCCATCCGAAGAAGATTCCCTTCTTTATCAGTAATATGTTTAAACTGCCCCTTCGTACCATGCAATGCATCTTCATATTGTTTTTCAATATAACTTTTACCAACTCGCTCATTACGGGTATAATCACGGACCAAATAATAATCTAATTGCTCCTTTGGTAATCCCTCATCGGCACTAGAAACACTCCCAAGTACAGAACGAAGTATTTTATCATTAGGATACTCGCGTTCCCAATCCACTGTAGTATCCACCCCAGGAAGAAGCGCTAAACTCTCACTAATTATTGCATATTCATTAGGACTCACATCCTTTTTTATAATTTGAGGCGTCATTTTGTATCCAGCATTCATTTTACTTTTAATTGCTAATACCTCTATATCCTCTGGTGTTAGCTCTTTTAACTCTTCCGCTGTAATTCTTTCGCGTCTAAGCTCTTCCACCTTTTTATCTAATTCTTTTCCCTCTATTTTCTTTTCTCTTAATTTATTTTCATCCTCTTTTGTTACTTTTGCATCTGCACGCTTCTTATTTAATTGCATCCAAAAATCTTTTTTATCTGTATCGGTTAGCTTGTCCATTGATTCCTGTGGCATTTCAATCAACTTTGCTAATTCCCTTGCCGTTTTCAAAATTTCCTTAGCGTCTACACCTTTCATTTTTGTATATGTAACTGTCCGAAGCGGTTTATTATCCACAATCGCCTTTCCTTCTCGATCAAAAATTTTCCCCCTAGGAACTGGCGCACTCACTGTTAAATCTTCCTGTTTTTCTACTACATTTTTATATGTTTCACCATCTACAATTTGAACTTTTCCTAACTGAACAATAATGGCTGAAAACATAAGAAATACGCAAAAGAATAGTACATTTAGACGAAACGGAATATGGCTTTTCTTCTTTTTCTGCTTCTTCTTTTTCATGCAGCTTCCCTCTCTTTATTCTATTCATTTTCTTTACAATCTTAAAAACAAGTTCACTGGACATAACTGAAGCTTATAAAATAAAACTTTAATCAGTAGAGATTTTCTTCCCACTGATTATTCACCCTCACCTAACTTCCTTGCCTTTGTTAAATTTTGAGGTGAGAGTGATCCTACTAATTCATGCGGGATAAATGAATACACAGTCATTATATTTATTTATATGATATATATAGAATTCTATATTATTCCAAAAAGAATGAAAAGGTGAAATTTTCAGTTTTTAATCACTACATATCGATAACTCGATTCAAGATAATAAATTGAAAAACTTTTAAAATTTGTATTCTTTAATGTGTGAACCTTACTCATTTACATATTACATTTAAACATATGAATATAATATTATAAACTTCTTAAAAAGATAATAAGAAATAGTAAAGAAATGGTAAAGAAAAATTAATTCCCCCAAAAAACCTTCCATCTATTCATTAAGTGATTCCCTATAAACTTCAGGATAACTCTGTAACAAAAAAGATGAGATGAATATGATTCATCTCATCTTTTGCTTAACTTCTCTACATCTTCTTAATGAAATCCCCAATCTTCAATTGAAAAACATAGTCAAAGTTATATTCTTGTCCAGTTAACTCTTCATTCACTAAAATTGTTGTCGCTCCTACTTCTCTTTTGGAAATTTGCGGGAACGATGCAACCGGCTGTACTTTCAACGAAGTTCCCATAACAAGTAATACATCTGTTTCATATATACGTTTAATTGCATTTTGATATTGCGGCAATGTGTCACCATATAAAACCACATCTGGATTCAAAATGAAATTACACTTTTCACATCGTGGTACTTCATGATCTATCATATATTGTAAATCATATTTTGCCTGGCATTTTGGACAATGTGCTGTTTGAAGTGTGCCATGTAAATCAATAACATGCTTACTACCACCTAATTGATGAAGACCATCAATATTTTGTGTGAGCACTGTAATATCTTTTCCCTGTTCTTCTAATCTCGCTAAAAATTTATGCCCGCGATTCGGTTTATATTGATGAAATGTGTTAATTTGAAATATTTCTTTATAATGCTTCCAAAATTCTTTTGGGTTACGGTTATAGTATCCTCTTGATAAATACATCTCTACGTTTGCATCTGCATATAAGCCATTTGCTGAGCGAAAATCAGGAATTCCGCTTTCGGTACTAGCACCAGCACCCGTTAACACTGTAATTTTATTTGCCTTTTCTATAACAGAACGAACTTCTTCGTATTGCTGCATAACTCTCACCTCTATGTATATTTCTTCCTTCATTATACCAGTTGTCCATAGAAGGTGTTCTATATTTGTTTAATGTGTTGCCCCGCCGCATTCTACAATATCTTTTTCTACCTCTAGCGCAACCTCAATTAATAATGCAATGCCCTTTGTAATGGTAGAAAGTGACATGCTTGGGTGTCCGGAATGATTACTTGCTTGTTCTGGTAAAAACGGAATATGTACAAAACCACCGCGTGCCTCATTTTCACTTTTCGCTAATATATGCATAAGCCCATAAAAAAGATGATTACAAACAAAAGTACCCGCAGTTTGCGAAACAGATGCTGGAATCCCTTCTGCACGAAGTTTCTTTACAATAGCTTTCAGTGGAAGAGTAGACCAATAAGCAACTGGTCCTTCTTCTACAACAGGTATATCAACGGGTTGATTTCCTTCATTATCAGCAATTCTTGCATCATCAATATTAATCGCTATACGCTCCACTGTAATATCGGCTCGCCCTCCAGCTTGTCCAATACAAATAATAATCGCTGGCTTAAGTTCATCTATATATGACTGTAATATTTGTATGGACTTATGAAATACAGTTGGAACTTGTTTACTAACAATCTTATACTCTCCAAATTCTTTCTCGTTAAGCTGCTTTGCAACTTCCCAAGCTGGATTAATATCCTCTCCGCCAAAAGGCTCAAAACCAGTTAATAGTACCGTTTTCATTTTCACCACTCCCTGCTAGAATCGATATACAAGCCCATACATAATAAACATATTAATTACAAAGATTGTGATGGCAATCGGTGCTTGTGCTTTAATTACTGCATTTTTATCTTTTAATTCTAATAACATCGCCGGCACAATATTAAAGTTTGCTGCCATCGGTGTCAGCAATGTTCCGCAGTACCCTGCGAACATACCAAGCGCTGCCATAATCGCTGGATTTCCCCCATGCATTTGAACGATAAGAGGTAAACCAATCCCGCCTGTAATAACCGCAAAGGCAGCAAACGCATTCCCCATTACAATTGTAAACAACATCATGCCCAAGCAATATGCCATAACAGCAACAAATGGATATTCTGTCGGCAATACTTGTCCTACTAAATCAGAGACAACTTGACCAACACCAGACTTTGCAAAAATCCCGCCAAGCACGGCTAACATTTGTGGTAAAATAACTGCCCAGCCAACAGCTTGCAACAATCTACTACCTTCTTGTACAGGTGCTGTTATCTTCGCCTTTGTAATCCCCATTGCTGCTACAAACGCGAGCAATGCTCCAAGTGCTAAAGCAATTAATGTAACTTTCTCAGGATCAACAAGAGATACATTTCCAAACTTGATTTTCCCTAATGTTAACGTACCGATAATTGTAAAAATAGGTATTAAAATAGCTGGCATAAAAATTTTATTTCCTAGTTTTTCTGCATGTTTCACACGTTCCTCGGCAGGTGCTTCTTTCTCATTAGATTTTGTCACCTTATTTAAAGACGCTAAAACAACCATCGCTAACACTATACAGCCGATATAAAATGATGGAATGATCTTTCCAAATAAAAATGTAATAGAGAATAATGCCCAAAATAAACTGGAACCAAGTCGATTTGGATGCTGACGATCAAAAGCAACACGAATTGCAACAAAAGCAACAATGATACCTAGTATATAATAAATTGTATCCAGTGTAATAAGCTTCATCCTATATCGCCTCCTTATCTTGACGCTCTTCCTTTTTCATAACCGCTGCAATATGTTTATCAAGCTGTCTAAATCGAATCCAACTTACAATACAAGCTGAGAGTGCTGTCGGGATTCCCCAAAGCGCCATATCCCATACACCAACATGCATTCCTACAGAATCAAAGAATCCTTTCATTAATAAAATTGCTCCTGTTGCAATGAAAATATCTTCTCCAAAAAACCATGCTGTATTTTCGGCTGCCGCAGCATTCGCTTTAATCTTTTCTTTCAATTTTTCAGGAAGTTTTCCATAACGGCCTTGCGCGGCTCCTTCTGCCATTGGTGCAACAAGAGGTCTTACTGTTTGTGCATGTCCACCAACATTAAGTCCTATTGCCGCTGAAGCCTCACGAATTGTAAAATATGACATCAGTACTTTTCCAGTTGTAGCACCTTTAGATTTTGTTATTAAAGCTTCTGCTCTTTCCTTCAATCCATATCGTTCTAATATTCCTATTACAGGAAGAGTCAATAAAATTGGCATAGACATATATCGATTTTCTACGAAAAATTTTCCAAACATGCTAATGACATCATAAAAACTCATCCCCGAAACCATACCAGTAACAACTCCTGCCACCATAACAACTAACAGTGTATTCAGACGAAATAAAAAACCAACAGCTACAAGCAATATCCCAATTAATTTCAACATCTATGTATGACCCCCTTATTCTATTTTGGTGCACAAATGGAAACACCTTTTAATCGAAATGTTCTGTATATTCTCTCTGCAAATTGAACTGCTTTCTCCCCATCACCGTGCAAACAAATTGTTTTTGCATGTAAAGCTACAATGGTGCCATCAACTGCTTGTACATGTCCTTCTTGCACCATTTGCAGCACCTGCTCAATTGCCCGATCTTCATTTTTGATAAGCGCATTTTCTTCTGTACGACTCGTTAATGTTCCATCCGATTGATATGTACGATCAGCAAATGCTTCCTGCACGAGATTTAGTTCATATTTTTCAGCAGCTTGTATAAATGCACTATTTGCTAATCCATACAAAAACAGCTCTGGATTCATACGATGAATTGCTTTTGCAATTGCATCCGCAATCTTTTGATCCTTGGCTGCCATATTATATAGTGCACCATGCGGTTTTACATGGTGCATTCTTCCTCCTGCCGCCCTTACAAATCCATCTAATGCTCCTATTTGATATAAAACATAATCATATACTTCATCTGGTGAAACATGCATCGTTCTTCTCCCAAATCCAACTAAATCTGGAAAGCCAGGATGTGCACCTATTGCCACATTATTTCTCAGTGCTTTTTCAACGGTTTGACGCATAACAGTTGGATCACCAGCGTGAAAACCGCATGCAATATTTACAGATGAAACAAACGGAAGAATTGCATCATCATTTCCTATTTTATATGCACCAAATCCTTCTCCTAAATCACAATTCAAATCAACGGTAACCATGTTTCATTTCTCCTCCTACTCTATCCTTGTAAGGCAATGAATCTCTTTAATAGACTTAAATCTTGTTCTTGCTCTATATAAAGCTTCTCTGCTTCTGCTATAGAAATTTTTGCAAACGAGACATAGTCCCCAGGCTTTAATTGTGCAAGAATTGGTAAATCCACCGATATCACATTGCCCATTCGCGGATATCCACCTGTTGTTTGTCGATCAGCCATTAAAATAATAGGATGACCACCAGATGGTACTTGAATTGTTCCGAATGTAACTGCACTGGATAAAACTTCAGATTCTTCTATTCTCTTCAGATTCTCACCTTCTAGCCTATACCCCATTCGATCAGCATAATTAGATACTTTATACTCTTTTGTAAAAAATGATTCTAAACTTTCCTTCTTAAATTGGTTCCATTCAAAATCTGTGATGACTCGGATAACTGGATGAAGACTATACTTTGGTAAAACGTGACCACATATTCCCCACCTCGTTTTTATCCTTTCTTCATCTAGCAATTTCTTTATCATACAAGTAGCAAATTGGGATGGTATACCAATTTGAAAACGGTCGCCCTTTTTAAGCGCTCTTCCTTCTATACCACCTATAGCAGCACGCACATATGTACTTTTACTACCCATACTACTTGCAACATCGATTCCACCTGCAAATGCTACGTATGTTCTGCATCCAAGCTGCGCTTTTCCGAAGCAAAGCATACTACCTTCTTTTGCTACAATTGGCCGCCATAATGGAATTGCCTCTCCATTTAACAAAGGTTCCATATTCGCACCACCAATTGCTAACAATGTTGTTTTTTTGATTAGAATTTTCGGCCCCATAACCGTAATCTCTAATCCAGCTTCACCCTCTTCATTTCCAACTAACATATTTATGACCCTTAGTGCTGTTGGGTCCATAGCTCCGCCAACAGGTACACCATATTGTTGATACTGGTATCTCCCTAAATCTTGAACTGTTGTAAACATTCCAGCATGTAAAACCTCAGCATTCATTTCTTATCCCCCTCTAAGATTAAATATTCTTCCTCTGTTATTGGGATAAAACGCAAATACATGCCGCTTTGTACATATGTAGGAGGATCTTCACCTGGCCTGAATAAAGAAACTGGCGTTCGGCCGATAATGTTCCAGCCACCTGGTGTTTCCAGTGGATATATTCCTGTTTGACTTCCACCAATTCCTACTGAACCAGACACTATTTGTAAACGCGGTGTTTGTTTTCTCGGGGTTTCTAACTCTTTCGGCATACCGCCTAAATAGGGAAAACCAGGCGTAAATCCTAACATGTAAACAAAATAAGTCGCTTCACTATGAATACGAATTACGTCTTCTACCTGCAGTTCGTGATATGCTGCAACTTCTTCTAAATCGGGTCCATACTGCCCTCCGTAACAAACCGGAATAGAAATGTGATTGCGCTTCGTTTTCTCATTGTTTTTGCTATGATAAAATAAACCACTAATGTATTCACATACATAATCATAAGGTGCTATGTTTCTTTCATTTTGCTTCCATAATGCGTACAAATCATAATAAACTGTTAAAGAAGCAAAAGATGGCACACATTCAATCACTCCTACAAACGGACTCTGTTTTAATGATTGAAATAATTCTTGTACTTTCTCATATATATCCATATGAATACTTTCCCCAAATGTAACGACTACTGCTTGATCTCCTAAAGCTGAAAATTTCATCGTTCCCCTTCTTTCTCTTCCCTCCAGCCAAGTTCTTTTGAAATTTGGTACGCTGTTTCCTTTATTTCTGTAATAAACTTTGGAATAGTTGCTTCGTTATACTCTATCGCTAATCCTGAAATACTAATCCCAGCTATTACTCTTCCATCACTTGCAAAAACAGGCGCTGCAATTGCAGCAGTATGATTTTCAAGTTCAGAATAACTAATTGTATAGCCTTGTTTTTTCGCCGTTTGTAACAGCTTCAATAATTGTTCTTTATTCAATATTGTTCCATCTGCAAATCTTTCTAATTTCGTTTCCTCAATATACTTCCTTTGATCTTCTTCTGAAAAATGGGAAAGTAAAATTCGAGGGCATGCTCCAGCATATAAAGGAGCTCTCTTTCCAATCTCTGTATATACTCGAACCGGTTGATCCCCATCCATTTTTTCAATATAAATAGCATCATTACCGTCTTGAATAATTAAATTCACAGCTTGACCAAGAGTATCTCTAAGCTGTTTCATATAAGGCTTTGCAATGTTTCGTACTGATAATCGTTGCGACACCAGTTGGCCAAACCGTAAAAATACGAAACCGAGTTGATAACTTCCTCTTATTGTTTTTTGTAAAAAGCCCATTTCTTCAAGCGAACCAATTAAGCGATACACAGATGTCTTTGGCATTCCTGTAAGCTGAACCATCTCTGTTAACGTCAACTCTTCATGTTCATAAAACAGTTCTAAAATATCCATCGTTTTTACTGCTGTTTTATTTATACTCATCTTAACTCCCCTAAATTCCGAAATATGGAACATGAATTCCGTTTTTTGAAACATATGTATAATTTAAAATTATAAAATATTCTTTTTATTTAAACAATATTTTTTCAATAAAAAAAAGCATTGAAAAAATATCAATGCTTTTCACTCTTCAGTTACTGCAACGTTCTTACATGTTGTAGTGGCCAAAATACAGCTTCACCTTTTCCGACAATTTGATCCTCAGAAATAAAACCAAACATGCGGCTATCTTTTGAAACTTGGCGATTATCTCCTAATACAAACACTTGACCTTCAGGTACTTTTGTTTTCCCCGTTTTTTGTTCTAATGTAAAATCAGGAGTTAAATTCCCTGATGATATTTTCGCTTTATAATCTGCTAAATATGGCTCATCAACAGCTTTTCCATTTACATATAAAACATCATTTTTATACTCAATTGTATCGCCCGGCAAACCAATTACTCGTTTTACTAAGTCATATCCTTCTTTTCCATGAAAGACGATAATATCAAAACGATTCAATCCTTGTATATTGTAACCAATTTTATTGACAATAACGCGCTCATCATTTTCTAAAGTAGGCATCATGGATTCACCTTGTACGAGTGAAGGAGTAAATAAAATACCACGCACTACAAAAGCGAGTCCTAATGTAATACCTAGTGTCTTAATCCATGAAATGATTTCTTTTTTCTTGTTTTTCTCCATCTTTTTCCCTCTTCCCTAGCACTATGATTATTTTGTTAATTTCACTAGAACTTGTACAGATTTTTGATCAATTTCAGTAAAACAAGATTTTTCTTCTCGAACAGCAGTACCAACGTGCGCTTGTGTAATCCCTGTTTCATTCAGCAATTGTTGTATATTCTCTTTTGTCACACCACTGCCGACAATTAACTCAATATTCCCTTGACTTTCTCTTTTCATTTCAGACAACACAGAAATATTCTCTACTATATCTCCGTGACCACCTGAAGTTAAAATATGAGTTACCTTATCAAAATTTCGAAGTATCTTTACCGCTCCTACTAAATCATCTACCTCATCTATAGCGCGGTGAAATGTCACATTGACTCCATTTACAACAGATAATAGATCTGCTAATTTCCCTTCATCAATTTGATTCTGTTCATTTAAAACACCTAACACAACGCCCGCTGCGCCAAGTTCCTGTGCAATTTGTATATCTTCTTTCATCATTTCAATTTCTTCTTTTGTGTATATAAACGACTTAGCGTGTGGACGAATCATAACATGGATCGGTATGTTTACTGCCTTCACTGCTTCTTTTATAAAAGCATAACTTGGCGTTAATCCACCTTCTGTATATGCTGAAATAAGCTCAATTCGATTCCCACCAGCTTTTTCAATTCGCCGCACATCTTCTAAGCATGTTGCAATTACTTCTAGCATGAAACTACCTCTTTTCGTACTTTCCCTCATTATACAGTAGCCCAAACCAGAAGCCTAGCTTTCTCATATAAAACATAAAAAAGAAGATAGAAAAGAAAGATTTTAAAATCCCTGTAAAACCTCAAAAACAAAAATCTTTTTATCATTATAAACAAATTTCAAAGATAAAGTAAAACTTTAATCGGTGGGGATGAAGAAAATCCCCACTATTAACCCTCAACAATCGGGCTTTTACGGGCGGTAATATAGGAAAACAAAGGGAGAATACAAGTGCGGATCATAACAGCGACTTATATGTTGAAATGTATATAGTATAGGCATTCTTGCATTAACCGTGGGTACTGAAAAATTCTCTTAAAAAAGAAAAAGAAGATCACTTCCCACTATATATGAGGTATCTTCTTTTAAATTTCTGTATATTGATAAAAATTCTATTATTCACTCAACGTAGACGCTTTTTCAGCAACCTTCATTAACCTAATAAGTTTTTTGCCATTTGCTACAACAAATTATGGATTTTCATGTATACCGTTTTTACACACTTATCTTTTATCAATTTTTGCAGCAATTCGATTTCCAATAAATTGGACAGACTGGACAAGAATAACAAGCATAAGGACTGTAACAACCATAACGTCGGTTTGGAAACGATAATATCCAAAACGAATTGCTAAATCACCAATACCTCCGCCTCCGACAACACCTGCCATAGCAGAATAGGAAATAAAACTTACTGTTAAAACAGTTAAACTTAATACAAGACCCGAACGCGCTTCAACGAGTAACACTTTCCGTACAATTTGAAGCGGCGTCGCTCCCATTGCTTCCGCAGCTTCAATTACTCCTTTTGGCACTTCACGTAATGCCTGTTCTACAAGTCTTGCAAAATAAGGAATTGCTGCTACTGATAAAGGAATCGTTGCAGCAATCGGACCAATTGTCGTTCCTAATATCGCCCGTGTAAGAGGCACAAGAGCCACTAGTAATATAATAAATGGGAACGAGCGAATAATATTTACAATCCCGTTTAAAACGCGATGAACCATGTTCTGTTCCAGAATCTGTCCTTTACTTGTAAAATATAAAATAACACCTAAAGGAACGCCTAAAATAATTGCTGCTCCAACAGAGAGTCCAACCATTAACAATGTTTGCAAAAGTGATGTCCCAATCTCTGGAAGCAATGGAATAATGTTATTGAACATGTGCAATGCCTCCTTCTTGCTCTACACCTAATAAGAGTTTCGCAATTTCTGATGTTGGTTTTAATTGTTGATCATATAAATCAAATGATTCAACAACTTCTCCCTCTTCCATTATTGCGACTTTATTACAAATTTGTTTAATGACATTCATTTCATGCGTTACGATTACGATTGTAACGCCTAATTCTCTATTGATCTTTTGTAAAAATTGCAAGATAGAACGTGTCGTTTTCGGATCAAGCGCCGATGTTGGTTCATCACAAAGTAATACTTTTGGATTATTTGCCAATGCACGAGCAATTGCTACCCGTTGCTTTTGTCCGCCACTTAGTTGCGCGGGGAAATGATGCGCTTTATCACTTAAACCGACAATCTCTAAGCATTCTCTTACACGATTTTCTCTTTCTTCTTTCGAAACTGATTTTAACTCTAATGGTAAAGCGACATTATCTAATACATTTTTATTATGAAGAAGATGAAAATGCTGAAAAATCATACCGATTGATTGTCTTGCCGTTCGTAAATTTTTCTTAGATAACTTTGTTAAATCTTCGCCGTTCACAATGACTGCACCTGAATCTGGCTTTTCCAACAAATTCATTGTACGTAATAATGTAGACTTTCCAGCACCACTTAATCCAGCAATCCCATATATATCATATTCTTCAATTTGCAAAGAGACTGATTTTACACCGTGAAATAAACCTTCTTTCGTTTGAAAGGTTTTATTTATATCACGTAACGTGATCATTTCACTCACTCCTTTTCATTTGATTTAAAAGCATCGTCCGCTATTAATGAGAGCGTTACATCATCCATCGGAGGGTTGTGCAAACCAGCTCGAACATTCAAATAATAGCGGTGTAATGGATTTGTTTCAGATAAGCTTTTCGCCCCTACAATTCGCATTGCTTTATCAACAACCGATATTGCTGCGTTTGTCGCAATATATTTTGCTGCTGCTAATTCCGCTTGTAATGATTGCTTATCTTCTATCTCATCATATTTTTTTGCGACTTGATATAAAAACGTACGAGCTTGCAAGAGTTCTAGCTCTAACTCTCCTACTAATCTTCTAACATTAGGGAGTAAGCTAATTGGATGGCTTAAACTATTCGGTTGATACGATTTTGCAAAATCAATTGCATAATTTCTTGCGGACTGTGCAATTCCTAAATAGCATGCTGGTATATGAAGTAACCATCCAATTCCTTTTGGTTTCGTCTTTGAACCCTTTATATCAGTAAAGTACTTATTAGCAATCTCTACATTCTGTAATACAAGATCATGACTAGCCGTTCCGCGCATTGCAACACTATCCCATGTTTCTTCAATAAAGACACCTTTTTCATGTCTTGGAATTACAAATTCTCCAATTTCTTCTCGTCCTTCTATGCTGGCTGATATGATGAAATAATCAAGTACAGGAGCCATCGTTGTAAAAGTCTTTCTTCCGTTTATTATCCACTTATCACCTTTTTGTACCGCTAACGTTTCTGGTTTTCCTCCACGCGTAGGACTTCCTGTATTTCGTTCTGTTGCAGCTCGGTTAAAAAGCGCACCTTTTTTTACCTCTTCACAAAACCAAGAAAACATGTCAGGTTTCCACGATCGATTTTCAGCAAGTTCCTTCACAATTCCAAGATGCCATCCAATTGATAAAGCTGTCGCGCCATCTCCTTCTGCAATTTTTTCTTGAAATAAAACAAAATCATATAAAGAAATAGCCTCGCCTCCAACATCTTTTGGGAGTGTTAGTTTTGTATAGCCAATATTCTGTAAATCTTTAATATTTTCAAAAGGAAAAGAACCAAGCTCACTTAGCTGATACTCTCTTCCTGCAAACTGTGGAATTAATTCCTTTAGCTTCTCTAACACAAGAAGTTGTTCTTCTGTTTCTACAAATGAGATTGCCATATTGAGGCCTCCTTTTACTTTAAATAATCAGGTAACACAAAACCTTTAAACTGTTCTTCAGATTGAATCATTTTTTTAAATTCTGGTGAATGATATGCCTCAATTAAATCTTTAACAAATGGTTTCTCTTTATCTTCATCGCGAACTGTAACAATGATTCGGTGTTGAGATGGTGTTTTTTCTAATTCAAGTGCTTCTTTTAATTTATGTCCAGATGAAATAACAAGATTTCCGTTAATAATACCGTAATCTAGATCCTTCATAGCTCGTGGAATTTGCGGCGATTCAAGTGGAACAAGTTTGAAATTTTTCTTTTTATACGTCACGTCTTTTTCAGAAATCGTTAAAATATTTATATGGTCCTTTAACTTCACCCAACCAATTCCTTCTAGAATGCGTAATGCACGCTCTAAATTAACTGGATCATTTGGCACCCCTATTTTCATACCATCTTCCAAATCATCTAGTGATTTATGTTTTTCAGAATATACACCTTGGGGTGCTGAAGGAACTTGTATTACCCCTGTAATTTTCGCATTATTTTCTTTTGCGTAAGATTCCATAAAAGCGGTGCTTTGAAATATATTTGCATCAATATCTTTATTTGTTAACGCTGGATTTGTTTCGTTTGGTGAATTAAACTCAACAATTTTAACTTTATACCCCTTTTTCTCTAAGTACGGCTGTACTGCTTTTTTCACTTGATCACTATACGGACCAGGTGTAAACCCTAAGCGAATTTCTTTTCGGTCTCCCGCTGATGTTTGTGTGCAACCAGTAATAACAAACAAACTACATACAATACTTACAAGTGCAAAAAATAAACGCTTCATCCCTTTTCCCCTCCTAATAAAAAACAACCTTACATATAAGAAGGTTGTCATTTTTTCCCCTCTTATCTACTCGGAATTAGCACCTTGTCATTCTTTTTCAGGTTGCTGAAGTTTCATTGGGCCGTTCCCTCCACTTCTCTCGATAAGATTATATTGGATTGTTGTTCCTATTGTGTCACTATTCCGATGAAAATACAAGGTTTTTTTACGTTTTTTTCTATAATATGCAAAAGAAAGAAAACCTCAATTTCGCCCCGCTATTTAAACGACTTTATTTTAAATTAAACAACTTTATTATCGCTGCACAATTAGAATAGTGAAAAGTCGCTTTTCCTTAGCGTATAGGAAATCGTTTTTTTCTTGTCGAAATTTACTTAGCGTACGGTGATCATGTATTTTTAAGAATAACGGGGGAATATATAGAAAATGCTACATAAATAGGAAGTTTGATCAACTAAGGGGGGACAACCTTGTTCAATCATATAGTAAAAGCTGTACCCAATTTATTTACGATCGGAAATTTATTGTGCGGTGTTTTTTCAATTACCTTGAATATAAGTGGCTTTTTAGAAGTATCCTCCATTTTTATTTTCTTTTCGGCTGTTTTAGACCTTCTTGATGGAAGAATTGCGAGAAAATTAAAAGTGAACAGTGAGTTTGGCGTAGAATTGGATTCCTTAGCTGATATTGTTAGTTTCGGAGTTGCTCCTGCACTTCTATTTCATTCGATAGCAACACCATCTTTTTTAACTTCTTTGGCATTTATCCTTTTCCCAACGATGGGTGCTTTAAGATTAGCTAAATTTAGTGTTAAACCAACTATTGGATATTTTATGGGATTACCTATTCCAGCTGCTGGATTACCACTGGCTGGTATGGGGTTGTTTTCATATAGCAATGCATGGATTACCTTAATCCTCGCTCTCTTAATGGTAAGTCCAATTAGATTTAAAAAACTTTAATTTGGATCCCGCCCCATCACCATCAAAACTTTATGGAATATCGTTTATTTGAGTAAGGCTATAGAAGTATTAAAGAGTAAGTATGATTGAGGAATTGTGGATTTGAAACAAAGTCGCACCGTTTATAAAAAAGATGTGCTGTTTAAAATAAATTTTGATTAAATAATCGATAACACCCGTTAATGGAATAAGCACCCTACTAACTTTGCAGGGTGCATCCATTTTCTTAAAATATTTCCTTTGCATCAGAAGGTAAATTTCTGACATGTGTAAGGTATTTAGTCATATTTCTATCATCATCAATTGGATATGTGAAATTAAAATGTTCAGCGACATCTTTAGATAAGATTCTAAATAATTCACAAGTAACAAATATCGATTCCCATATATTCGCATAATCAGAATTAGAATAGGTTTCTTTGTACATTTTCCAATATGATTCTGGAAGATACTCCTTAAAATATTTCCCTAACTTTCCTGGTGAAACTTGAAAATCTTCTTGTATCCCAATCCACCAAGTAACCATCTTATCCAAAGAATCTCTCGTCGTATATTCAAACATGAGTTTTGCATATGGGAGTTCATCACGCCAAATTCCTTTTGCAACGTTTTGTAAACACCACCAAAATTCATTTGTATAGCTATCGTATTCACCTTTGGATGGCTTTTTGACATAGTAATCTATATCGGTAGGATAAGGGATTGCTGGCAGAAAATTGTCTTTGTCCATTAAGAGAAGAGTGAGCTTATCTTTTTCATACTCTTCCAACACGACTTCTTTTGTTTGGATACGAAGGTCTATGCGATTTCCATCTGTAAAGAGCATTAAAAAACCATAAGATCTAGTGAAGTCGGAATCAATTTCCCTACCAAAATCACTTTTGTCCGGTTCTTGCATCATGATTAAATCTCCAAAAGCATTAATCCATGTCTTATCTTTTATAAAAGATGCTGTTTCTGTTACAACATAAACAACATCATAGTCCTGAAAAATATCTTTTGGTACATTAGGGTTTGTTCTTGAACCATTCATATAGACTGCTCGAATACGTTCATCTTCTTTGGCGATGTTTATTATAAGATCCATCATTTCTTGTTCATTTCTCATTGAATTCCCCTCCGATATATAGTCTAATAATTATAATTTATTTAAGTTTTTTTTCATAAAATCGCCATGGATACCCGTGACTTTAGTCGTGGGAGGAAATGGCGTCGGATACGTGAGTATCCGACAGGGTTTATGCTTTTTCTTTTTTTGTATAATGCCATCCATCGTTTCGATGAATTTGTACACAGTATTCGTACGAAATCCCTTGTACTGTATCTGTTTTTGTTTTGATGTTAAAATATCCATTGTGTCTAATAGACACACGACCTTCGTATGTGCCTTTTTTCTTTCCTTTTGTTACATTTGCTTTGATAATATCACCCGTTTGGAATCCGTGACAAAGTTTTTTACGTTCCCTATGACCTATGACCTATGACCTTTACGTTTGCCGTTTTTATCGTATTTTTCCTCATCTTGATGATGAAGAGGAAATCCATATCTATCAACGCGAGCCATTTGACGATTGCCCCGCCCCATCGCATGAAATTCGATTACGTAAGTCATCCTCCATTTGAATTTGTTTGGTATTGTTCCGACGCATAATGCATCGTAATAATGTTCTTTTGGTAAATCGTTTTGAATACGTTGCATTTTTGTTTTCGCACCCGATTGCACGGTGACAGGTAATCCGAAAGATTGTAGTGTTTCGTATAACTTCCATCTCGTTGTGTTAACAGCTGCAGCGTCCCGCAATCCTGTTTTACATTGTTTTTTTACAATTGGGATGTTTTTGACAATGGTAAGATGACGTTTGTTCTTTTTCTTTTTGATGTTTTGCAACCATTCGTCTAACAAGAGATTATCTTTCTCTTCGTTACATTCTCTACACGCTAAACACAAATTACTAATTCGATCACTACCGCCGCGACTTCTTGGCATGATATGTTCAATTTCAAGTGGCACATCTGTTTTCTCACAATACGAACATTTTCGCTCCCATTTTTCTAATAAATATTCACGTACTTCGTATCCCATTAAAGTACCTTGTTGATACAAAACACCATTTACATCTGGATCTTGCATTTTTTGCATATCAAATTTTACAAGTTCCATACCAATTGAAGTGATCGGCATATATCGTTTGATTTTTTTGAACCAATTTTCTGTTTGTAGCACGCGTGCTTGTAAACTTGGTGCAATCCATCCTTTTTTACTCTCTTTACCGAATGATGGTTTTTTACATGGTTTTTTTAATTTTTTTAATGCTTTGTATCGTTGTAATAAACGAATTGCTTCCGCCCATTTACAACGACGATACCCTGTTTTTCGATTTCTTCTATTTCGTCGAATCGCACTTCTTGATTGTAATGCTTCGGATATACCTTGTTTATGGTGAATTTCACCTAAAACAATGACTTCTTTTTTATTTTTTACAATTGCGACACCGGTTGCTTTACTACCTGGATCAAGGCGACATTCATACTCATAGTTATTTTCTGAAACATTAATTTGTTCTTTTAATCGAATCACGAATGGATACTTGCAATGAATCACTGCCCGTTTTTGACGTAACAATTTTCTTGCCCTTGCCGGATGGCATGGATTGATTGGTGTTTTATCCTTGTTCAATACACAAACCCACATGGAGTTCTCCTTTCTCTAGCATAAGCTAGAACAATGATGTTACCTCACCCTGAGGTGGTCACGCTCCCTTACGGAAATCTCTCCTCGCCTATGTTAAAAAGAGTTGGAAACAAACTCATACGCTGATTGGAATACCCACACCTCTCTGGTTCGTATAAGCCCCATCCGAATCGTGCTGGAGAAGCACACAAAAGGATGCACCTTCTTAACAAGCCAATGTAAAACTTAACTTAAGCTGTTCAATGATGACCGAAAATCACAAGCTTTTGCAAGCCCGCGACTTCAGGCGTGGGTCATTGATCTAACCTTCCTTCCCTATTTAGAGCTAGCTTTTTTATAAAGCTACAGCTCCAAATTAGTGAAGCAAATGCTTCATTTTTTTGCGTTGAAAATATAAGAAAGTACTCATTACAATCATATTAATCGCTCCTGCAATCGCTCCAATTTTTAAAATAGCATATACGTATCGATTACCGCTTATCGGTATAATACTTAAAATAATGAACATAACGGATATTACAAATGAAATCATCATATTTCTCTTATTCTTACTCATATATGGAACCTCCAAAACTATTCACTTCTCCTATTTTCCGTTTCTAGCATTTGTGGGAGCAGCGTTATATTAGATTTCGTATTGTAAGTCGTAATCTAATAACCTAATTTTACCATAAATTCATTTATATAGACCACTTCACTAAATGTAACTTTATGATAAAGTTTGATTAAAATGATGGGCTAAAACCTTTGTTTAACAATAAACAAAAAGAAATCCATTTTAAAAAAAGATTATTCAAAATGAATTCTTTTCTTTAAGCACTACAGAAATGACTTTATTATAGTACACAATAGAAATGCTCTATGGATTTCCTGATTAGATTTTGAATGACACGACAAAAAGGATAGATAAGGTAAAAAAAACAAATCACCTTGCCTATCCTTCTATATTAGGAATCTTTTTTTACACATTTCTCAATAGAAATCTCTATTGTAAAACACATTACTGTTTCTATAACTACAAATTCTTTACTCACCCTTCAATGCACGTATTGGCAACGAAGTAACATATCCAATATACGAACATAATTCTTTAAAAAAGAAAGGAATTTCTGTATCTAATGTTTTATATGCTGATGTTGGGGTTGGTGATGCATATGCATCCATCCCAATATGCTTTGCAATTCGCATCGCTCGTTTCATATGAAGAGGATCACTCACAATCGTGTATGTATGTAGCCCATTATCCATACCGACCTGCTTCGCATTTTTTAAGTTATCTTCTGTAAAACGTGATTCTGTTTCAATTAAAATATCTTCTTCCTTTACGTCATGCTTTAATGCATACGCTTTCGCCGTACGTGCTTCCTCAAGCTCCGATTCAAACTTTGTACCACCAGTAAAAATAATTTTTTTTATATTTCCGTTCTTATACAAGGAGATAGCATGATTAATTCTTTCACGAAATACAGGGGATGGTTTTCCGTTCCAAGAAGCTGCGCCGAGTACAACGGCAGCGTCTGTATTTACCTTATCCGTTTTAAATCGATAGCTCCAAATATCGTATGCCGCGTAACATACAAATAGAATCATAGAGCTAATTATAAGCAAGAATACTTGCAAGACTCTTCTTTTTTTACTTTTCTTATTTTGTTTCATTTATACTAGCCTCCGTGCATCATCCATACTTCTAAAAAAACAATATATAAATCATTTTATTTGAGTTTATTTGAAAGAAGATAATTTTTAATCCTATGTGTATTAAAGGGTTTTCATTCAAATAGAGGATTGTCAATTCATTCTTATTTGCGGATCATTTTTCATTTGCATCTTTTACGAATTTAATTATCATGCAACACCATTGTAACGAATTTTTTCACAGAAAGGAATGATGAAACCAAAGTATATAAAAGAAGTAATCATTTTGTAAGAAAAAAAGATATATTTTCCGTTTTTATGAAAATATACCTTTTTGAATCGTCTTATAATTTACTATATATACATCAATTAAAAAACCGACATACCCAGAGCATCTGGCCATGCATAGAAGCGGTCAGGGCATTTTTCCGCCACATGCGAAGTAAAAACAGAAAGAGCAAACGAGCGTGAACTACTTTTTATTCTGCATCGCAGGGATTTAGATGTCGGAAAATTAAAACAGTTTTATATATTTAACCATAATCTCTTATTTATATACCGCTAGTTTTTGTAATAGTTGTTCTTTTATAACCGGCCACTCGCTTGCAATCATACTATATACAACTGCATCTCTTACATAACCGTTTGGCAATTGTCTCTCATTTCGTAATATACCTTCTTTTACAGCACCAAGTCTTTCAATTGCGCGCTGTGCTTTTTCATTTCGTAAATCAGTTTTTATTTGCACTCGTAGCATATGTAATTCTTCAAAAGCGTATTGCAATAGCATATACTTACACTCAGTATTTATACTTGTTCGTTGTACACTTGGATGATACCATGTTTGCCCAAGTTCAACGGTTTTATTTTCTTTTGATATACTATATAAGCGTGTACTTCCTACGATTCTATTCGTTTTTTGATCTACTACAACAAATGGTAGATCGGTTCCTCCTTCAAAACCTTTTATGGCCGCTTGAACATACCGCTCCATATCTTGATAGCTATCCATTTTAGCTATTAAATACGTCCATATTTCTTTATTTCCTTCCACAATGCTAAATAAACTTTCGACATCATTTACATGCATTAATCGTAACATTGCTCTGTCATTTACTATTTCCATAAACTATTCTCCTTTTCTATGTATCTAGCTATATCATAATAAAAAATGAGAATACTTTCAAAATCTTTAAAATTTATTTTATTTTCCCCAAAAATATTTTTTCTTTCATTCAAAATTCAATAACAATATAAAGAGGACTCGCTTTTATAACAGAAGCGAGTCCTTTTCGACCTTTCAAACAAGATATATGCAATTGGTATAATAATTACTAATGTTAAGAGCGTTCTTTCAACATACAAAGTAATCAATTAGAAGACTACTTTTAGACTATCAGATACATTATTGATTTCGCTGCGCCTCTTTAACGTATTCCCGAAAGAAGCCCCCATCTTCAAGCGCGTAACGGGCAAAAGCCCAGCAGTAAGGTGGGGATGAATTTCGGTTAGGCTTAGCCTAACTGATTTGTAAGAACTGCCAATTGTTCGTATGGTGGATCCGTTCCATATCTAACATCTTCACTTGCTTATAAGATTTAGCTGGATTTTGTATATATTGTCCATGTATATCTTGTACGTATACCATTTTCCCTGTAAATCCTGTCACAAATCCTACTTGTCCAAATACTTTCACTTTATCCCCTAAATAAACTCCATCTACATACGGTGTGTTTTTTGGGTTCCGTTTTGCATTTGTATTCTTGGTTTTTCTTCCTTTCCTTGCAGTCGATTCATGCAGGGAACGCTTTTTCTTCCTAAATTGCTTAATTCGAAATTCACCGCTTTGATCATATTCTTGTATTTGTGTTGGGTTGGTAATCGCAATCGCATCATTTACATGTGTTTTGGATAAACCTAATTCTTTTCGCTTCGGTGTCGTGTAACTGCCATACGTAATCTCACAATCTAAACGATTCATAATTTGCAACCGCAATATATTCATAAAGGCCGTTTCTTTATATTGTTTCGGCTTTTGGAAACGATGTTTGATCTTCCCTTGATGGAACTTTTCATGACATTCTTCATGTACTGTTACAAGGTTATCTGCCATATCAGAACCGCCGTTGCATCGTTCGATGATATGATGCGTATGCAAAATACCACCTTTTTTCTTACAAATTTGACACGTATAGTTATCTCTCACAAATACGTAATATCTTGTATTCCAAAAGCCAAAGGCATTTCCTTGTTGATATTCGATTCCTTGTATGTCAGGTTTTTTTAGTTTTTGCGCATCAAATTTCCCTACTTCGACAATGACTTTTGGAGATGGTAATAACGAGCGAAATGTTTCAATCCAATGAATTTGGTTATCCACTCTGCTTTGAATCGATGGCGGTAACCATCCTTCTTTCTTTTTTCGGTTGAGAAAACGTGCTTCTCGATATCTTGTTTTTCGTTGTCTTCTGCTTCTGCGTAATGTAGCTCTTAGTATAAGATTTTCTTTGACGTCTTGACGCAGCTGGATGGTTCCTTTTGCTAACACTTTATCTGCAGTAGTAATCGCAATACCGATATGCTTTGCTCCACTATCAACACCAATTGTGACAGGTTGCACTGCTTCACCTGTGGCATATTGTAATTGAATTGTAAACGGAGTATATCTAATAATCTTTGCTTTTCCTTGTTTGAGAAGAAGCCGAGCCTTACGAGGACTACAAGGCATAAGTGGTTCTCCTCGTAAATTCTTGACAAATACACGCATGTTTTGTCCCTCCTAAGAGTTTGTTTCCCTTCGCCAATGTTTGTAGGTGTTGGCAACTTCTCATGCAAGAAGGCTTGTGGTTGACCGTTTCTTCCCCATCAGAACTGTTACAGAGCCACCATAGAGCCAAGAACTAGGGAATCATTCTTGGGTATGCAACCTACGAACGGAGTCCACGAAAGACTGAGGCTAGACAACTAGGGCTTTTTTCAAGCCCCCACTTCAAAACGTGTTAGCGTTTAAGTGGCGGGTAGTTGACACTCCTTCTTAATTTGATCAAGCGTTCCTTCTTCTGTAATTAAACGATATGCCGTGCAAGCTAATGCTTTTGCTGATGTAATTAACGCTTTGTCTCCAAGTTTGGAACGCGCTGCTTCTCTAAATTCATTCGTATGTGCAATTAAATCATCTGGACCAATTTTGATATACGGATGAATTGTTGGTACAACTTGGCTTACATTCCCTGCGTCTGTTGAGCCGATGCCCCATCGCTCTTTTCGGTTTACTTCTTCACCGAATTGTTCTAATTCCTCAGCAACCACTTCATTAAATGTCTTCGTTACTAGCAGCTCATCAATTTCGTTTTGGAACTGATTAATTTTTACTGTTGTCCCTGTTGCGAGTGCGGCTCCCTTCGCAATGTTTCTTACTTTTTCTGTTACTTCAGCACATCTTTTCCGTGTTGCTGCGCGAATGAAGAAACGCGCTGCTGCGTAATCCGGAATAATATTAGGTGCTTTTCCTCCTTCTGTAATGACACCATGAATTTTCACATCCGATGGAAGCTGTTGACGCAGTGCATTAATGCCATTGTAAAGTTGAATAATCGCATCTAATGCATTAATTCCTTCTTCTGGTGACGCTGCTGCATGAGCAGACTTTCCATAAAAATGAAAATCAAGTGGATCAACTGCTAGTGACGGACTTGTCGTTGCTGTTTTCCCACTAGGATGGATCATAAGCGCTGCGTCAATATTGTTAAATAAACCCGCTTTCACATAACTAGCTTTTGCACTTCCATTTGGCCCGCCTTCTTCTGCCGGCGTTCCAAATACAATAATTTCGCCGCCAATTTCTTCAAGCGTCTCCGATAATGCAATCGCTGCTGCAACGCTAATTGTCCCAATCAAATTGTGACCGCATGCATGACCTAGTCCAGGCAAAGCATCATACTCCGCTAAAAAAGCAATTGCAGGTCCTTGTTTTCCTGAGCTTTTCCGTGCGATAAACCCTGTTTCATGCCCAGCTATATTATGCTGCAGCTGAAAACCTGCACTTCCTAACAGTAAACTTAATGTTCTAGATGCAAAGAATTCCTTGTTACCGATTTCAGGGTTCGCATGAATATCATGACTTGTTTTTACATACTTTTCTTTATTTCTTTCTATACTTTCAATAATTGCATTACGGTGTGACGTTACTTGTTTTGTCCCCATTTCTCCCATTCCTCCTTTAAATGTACACATAAAAAAGCCTCTTTCTAAAAGATAGAAAGAGGCTTGAAATACAAATTTAAAAATGGCCTTCTTTCTTATCTTTCAAGTTTTTCACTTGCTGGAATTGGCACAGTATTCATATTGAATCCGCTGCCGAGGCTTCATAGGGCCAGTCCCTCCACCTCTCGTGATAAGAAAATTGTTTTTATTTTCATAAAATTATATTAAATTATTTTTATTCTAGTTTTATTCCAACTAAATGTCAAGGAATTCATATCCGATTTTAACGAATATCCAAAAATCCTTTTAAAACACCAATTGTTTCAGGCGCCTGTAATCTCGCACATATATAAGGGAATTCTGGACTTCCTTCAAACATCATTTGAGATGTTAACGGAGCACCTACCCAAAAGATTTCATCATCAATTAATAAAAATGGTAACGATTTATTTTGCCTTTGTACTCTTACATTTTTTAATGGAATTGGTCCATCGCTATATATCGTCACCTGCGCCGCTGTACGCATTAACGCCTGCCATACTCTTTTATCTACCTGCCTTGTACTTGGAAGCGAAATAATAATTTTTTGTTTTGCTGATAGGATATCTTTTAACAATCCTTTCGGTTCTTCCAAATTCATTTGCATAAACCATCTCAGACGTTTTGTAATCTTTCGTTCTAACAATGGGCGTGATGTTGTACGATCATATACATTTCCGTGTCTTTCTATGTGAGAAGTTAAGTGAGATAACGCTTGTTTTCTAGAAAGATTTTTCCGCATATACTGGCAGTCCGATAACTGAATGAACTTCCCTCTTGCCCTTGTTACTGCAACGTTTACAAGACGGTGATTCTTATGATCGAAGAATAATACACCTGGACGTTCCTGCGGATAACTATCCACTGTATCAAATATCATCATGTCTCGTTCAGACCCTTGAAATTTATGAACCGTTGCTGCTAGAACAGGTGTATTTCGATATTTTGTCTTTTGTAATATTTCTCTTATACATGTTGATAAGAAACGGGACTGTGCGCGATATGGCGTTACAACTCCAATCGATTGAATCCCATCTAATAATCCAATTAAAATCATTTGCACCGCAATTAGCCCTGACATGATATTAAAACGGGAGCCAGAGGCAGCATCTTTTATAGAATATGCTCCCATCAAACTTGTATCAAATAAAGCGGTCGCTTCGTCCGCAAACGGCTGCAATTTTGCTAATTCTTGGCGCACCGAAACAGAAGGATGGTCGAACACTCTATTTTTATAAATAAATGAGTTTGTAAATTTAGATATATCCGCATGCATACGCCTTTGTTCTTGCAGCATAAATAAATTTGGATGCGTTTCATAACTATTTACAGATTGGACAATGCCGGCATGATAAAACATATCTTCCCCTAGCCACTTTCTAACAAGCTCGTGATTTGCCATCGCAATTGGCGGTAACTGTAAAAAATCACCGCAAATAACAATTCTTTTTCCAAGAGAAGCCGCTAAAGCAATTTGAGGCACATACGCCATACTTACTTCATCCACAACAATTAAATCAAATGTCCGTTCATAAATAAGAGAATCAATTGCGCATTTGGATAGTGTCGCACCTATTACCTTTGCATTTTCAATATATTCTCTTTCTACTTCTTTAATTTTTGCCCTTTGTTTCCTTAGATCGCCTTCAATTTCTTGCATGCGTTTTTTATCAGAAGCAGTTGCTTTATAAGACAAGATTTTTTGACGTAAATCTTGTCGCATTTCTTCTAAATAAAGTTTTTCTTCTCCCCATGAACCATTCGTTGTTTCCACTAATCTAGAAGCTAACAATGTTTCATGATTACGTATATGTTCATGTTGACTAAATCCATAACGGACAATTTCTCCTGGTGTCCACTTTTCTTTCTTTTCAATTTGCTTTGTTACTTCACTCATTAATACATCAACTGCTGCATTACTATGAGCAAGCACAAGTACTGATTTTCCTTTTTGATAATGCGCCGAAATAATGCGTGATAAGTTGTACGATTTTCCTGTTCCTGGTGGTCCCCAAACATATGTTACCCCATTATAAAATGAACGATATGCAAGTTCATTCTTCGGATTCTTCATCTTTTCCATATGCTTTGGCGTACTCTTTCCATCCAAGAGACGTTTTACCCGCTGACGCTTTTGTTTATCTTTTCGCACTTCTTTTAAACGCTCTTGCAATTGTTCTAACAATTGCCATGGTTCACTATATAAAGTAGCTTCTCTTATTTCGCCTTGTATATAATCATTCAATTTCAATTCGATTTCTAATCCATGTACAGATAGCACTTCTCCTGTTGCTTCCTCACCATCAAATTCGATTCGGATTGGTGTACCATCCGGTAAGCTCACTTCAGAAATAAGCTGAAATACATACACTGTGCTTTCATAATCTGTATATAAAAAACGTCCATTTATAATAGATAGCTTACTGCCGCCTATCGTTTTCCAATGTTTAATCTCATATGCTAACGCTTGATGCCACTCTTTCATTGTTTCCGTTAATGAAGGAGTTTGCAAAGTTGTGTTCATACTGTTTTCTCCTTCCTTCTCTCCAAACATACTTTCTCACTATATCATAGAACGCTATAAAATTCGCAAGATTTTTATCCGTACAATCTTTCTTTTTTTAATCCAAAACAGCACAGGAATCCTCCTGTGCTGTTTCTCATACTTTCTATACTAATTTTCCGTCCCTAAGCGTTAATACCCGATCACATACATCAAGAATTTTCTCATCATGCGTAATCATAATCGCTGCTTTTTGACTTTCTTTCACTTCTCGTTTCATCATTTCAACAACGTCTCGCCCACGTTTTGAATCAAGGCTTGCCGTTGGTTCATCTGCTAATATTAAATCTGGATTATTCATAAAAGCACGAGCAATCGCAACCCTTTGTCTTTCTCCACCAGATAACTGATGTGGATAGTGATTTTTTCTCTGAGATAGTCCAAATACTGTTAGCAAGTGATTCGCACGCGTTTCAGATTCTTTTCGGTCTTCTTTCTTTAATTTTGCAATGTATTGTAATTGTTCTTTTACATTTAAATAGGGAACAAGATTAGCAAATTGAAAAATGAACCCGATTTTTCTTAAACGAATATCTGTCATTTGCTTTTCTGATAAATGGGTAATATTTTGCTCACCAATATAAATATTACCTTTTGATGGTGATAATAATGCTCCAGCAATCGATAATAATGTACTTTTCCCTGAACCAGAAGGCCCCACAATACCGATAAATTCTCCAGTCTTCACATTAAGTGAAATGGGATGAAGGGCGGTTACCTCTGTGTTCCCTTCTCCATATACTTTACTAACTCCATCTAGTTTCAATAGCGATGTCATTACATGCCACCTCCAATTGCTTCTAGTGCATCCACCTTTAATACATGATATAAGGAAATCAGTGTTCCTAGTATACTAATTACAATAAAGATTCCTGCATATTGGCCAATCATTGTTGTTGTTAATAAGAACGGCATACTTTCTGGCAAAATTCTTTGCAAACCTTCTACAAATACAATGCTTATCACCATCGCGACAACAGATAAGAATAATGCTTGCGCAACTAACGTATTTGCTAAATACGAATTTTTCGTTCCAATTGCTTTTAGTACACCTAATTGCTGTGTTTTTTGTAATGTAATTACATAGAAGAACACACCGATTAATAAAGCTGCAATCACCAGCAAGAACGCAATAATCATTGTTAATGTTCCTTGTTCTTCTTTATATCCTGGAATACTTTGGAGAACTTCTTTTTTCTCTAGCACATGTGCATTTTTCACTTCTTTATCAGTACGAAGTGCAATTGCACTATAATCTTTTTGATTTGGCTGCGCAATTTTTCCCCATACGTCTTGGTTTACATAGACAACAGGTGTATGACTAAACATTTGGTCTTTCGTAAATCCAACTATTTTAAATTCTTTTTTAGAAACGGGATCAATGATTGTATCTCCAATATCTACCCCTTTTTCTTTAATTGATTCATCAGCAACCATTTCATCTTGCGCTGTACCTAGCGCTTTTCCTTGCACAATCTTTGGTTCTAAAAATGTATCACGTTCGCTCGCAAAAATTGCAATGTCAACCTTTTTGGAACTATCCTTTTTCTCATAGGTGGAAACTTTCACATGAAATGGTACCGCATCTTTTGCATCTACTTGCCCCATTACATCATCCACATCTTCTTTTTTAATTTGTGAACGAAGTAATTTATCTTCCGCATCTTTTGCTAATACAAATTTTGTTGCATCCATATTTTGAATCGATGATGCATTAGCGTACGATAAGCCGTTTGCTAACCCAGAAATCACAAGGACTAAAAATGATAATAAAATCATGATGAGCCCGATTAACCCGTATCTTAACTTTGATTGTTTTAATTCACGTAGAGCTAAAAACATTTCACTCGCTCCTTCCTATTTCTTTCTATGTATGAATCTTAAAAAAGAAATATGAACGGAATGTGAACAAAAGATTACAAAGAAAGAGACTGCTTTTGTAGCAGCCTCTTCATTATTTAGGTAATTCAATTCGAAACGTCGTACCTTGCCCTTTTGTGCTCTCTACTGAAATTTCCCCTTGATGTAATTCAACAATTTTCTTCACAATGGATAAGCCTAAGCCACTTCCTTCAACATTACGATCCCTTGCTGCATCCACCTTATAAAATCTATCAAAAATCCGATCCATCTCTTCTTGCCCCATACCAATCCCGCTATCTGAGATTGAAATCTCTACACTCATTTCTAATTCGCGGGCAGCAAATGCGATAGTTCCGCCACTATCTGTAAACTTAATACTATTTGTAAATATATTTGTCCACACTTGATGAAGTAAATTCTCATCGCCTGTTATATTTATGTTAGGAACATCAAATTCAACTGCTATGTCTTTTTCACGCCATTTCCATTCCAACATAAAAATGACATCTTTAATTTGTTTTTGCAAATCAAACTCTTTTATTTGAATGACCTTCTCCTCTTTATCTAAAGAGGCAAGCGTAAGTAACTGTTTACATAAACTAGACATTCGCTTACTTTCACCTTCAATAATTTGTAAATAACGTTTTCTTTCATCTTCTGTCATCTTTTCTGACTGTAGCGTTTTAGAAAAACCTTGAATCGAGGAAAGTGGAGATTGAAATTCATGCGATACGTTGGAAACAAACTCTTGTCTCATTTGATCTAATTCTTTTATACTTTTTGTCATTTTTTTAAAACTCATTGCCAATGTTCCAATCTCATCTTTTCGCCCTTCTTCTAATTCAATATCGTATTCACCATTCGCAATCTTTTGAGTTGCTTTTGTAAATATGCGAATCGGACGAACGATATAACGCGCTGCAATTGCAATAAAAATGATACTTAATATAACAATAAACACAAGCAATACAGCTAAGAAAATTCTCATTTCACCGAATTGCTGCTGTATATCAGGACGAATAAATAAGGCATATTGCTTATCACCATTTTTCAGCGGAACCCCAACACTATTAATTAATTCATTATCAAAAAAGCCAGTTATAAATAAGCGAGTTGGATAGGTAGAAACACCATTGTATGTTTTTCCTTGCAATACTTCGTCAATTGTAGCATCACTAATCTTTATCGTACGAAAGGCATTTCCAAAACGTTTTCCATGTTTTTGATCATCTACTACATAAATCTCATAACCTAAATTCGCAATAGAATGTAAATAAGCATCCCGATTTTCCTCATCCTGTTTTTCATATAAAGTTTTGACTTCATCCGCATAACGTAAAATTTTTTCACTATTATACGGTTTTAATTTCACCTGATAATAGACATTTGTAAATAAAAAGCCAATTATACTACTAACCAGCATAATTCCTATTGAAATCAATACAAATCTAGAATACAGTGACTTCATCTTATTTCAACTCCAACTTATAGCCAAGTCCGCGCACCGTTTTAATTTGAAAATCATCTGTTCGTTTTGAAAAACGATCTCGAAGACGTTTAATATGAACATCGACTGTACGTTCATCCCCTTCAAAATCCATTCCCCAAACAAGTTCAATCAACTCTTCCCTTGAGAACGTTCTTCCAGGATAACCTGCAAGTTGTGATAATAGTTCAAATTCCTTTAACGGCAGTAAAATTGTTTGATCATTACACTTTACCTCAAAGCTTTTTCTATCAATCGTTGTCCCGTGCAGCGTGATAACGTCCGCACTCAGCATTTGATAACGACGAAGCAAAGCTTTCATACGGAAGATCACTTCTGCTGGTTCGAATGGCTTCACAATATAATCATCTGTTCCTGAAATAAACCCTTTTTCTTTATCTACCAATTGATCTTTGGCAGTTAATAAAATAACTGGTATATCATGATATTTTCTAATTTCTTCGCATAAAGTATATCCGTCAACAAATGGCATCATGATATCAACAACGGCAAGGTGAATATGTTCTTTTTCTAATACGGATTGCGCTACCTTTCCATCCTCAGCTTCAAAAACTTTAAATCCTTCCTTTTCTATGTGGTAATGTAGTAATTCCCTAATATGTTGATCATCATCTGCTAATAAAATATGTATCATATTCGTTAAATCCTTCCTTAGTTATCCTTCTATACCATTACATTAAGAAACAATTGTATTTTTTGCAAGAAAAAGAAGATTTTTATCATACTTTTCGCACTAAAACACCGTGCAATTAAACTGAATTATAAGAATTTAAAAACTTAACGAAAGGAATCTTATACAATGAATCCTCTTAATTTACTATTACACTTTTTTGGATTGATAGCATTATTTGCAATCAGTTTCTTCTTTTGGACGCATTTTCATGGATTTGCAAAAATCTTCCTGTCCTTTTCACTACCTATTGTAATAATGGTAACTTGGGGGACTTTTGCTGTCCCTAACGATCCTAGCAGAAATGGCAAGGCACCAGTAGCTGTAAATGGCATTTCAAGATTAATCATTGAATGCGTAATATTTTTTGCAGGTTTTTTAGCATTATTTTTCAGCTATTCAAAAATGTATAGTTACATTTTCCTCTTTTTCATCATTATACATTATACCGCTTCCATTCAACGTATTAGATGGCTAGTAAAACAGTCATTCAAACAAAAAGACAGCACGTAATATTTTATTAAAAGTCAAGTAAATGATTAAATCCCTTTATATTTAAATGTTATTATATTAATGTCACACATTATATAGTAAAAAAAGAAGGATAGGAAAACAGAAGTATTATCTGCTATTTCTATCCTTCTTTTGTACTACAAATGACCTCATTTACTACAACAACATTTTAGTATCTTATAATACGAACGCACCCTTTAGTTTAGGTACAATTATTTACAGTTCATTTTGTTCACTTTTTATGATCAATAAAATAAGTATCATATGATTCCTTAAAAGTGTATCCCAGCTTTTTCGCTAGTTCAACAGATTCAGAATTAGCTCCATCCCAACTAGGGTATTTCCCTCTATCTAGACAATCCAATATCAGTGCAGAGGCTACAATGGTTGCTAAACCTTTTCTTCTATGGTTAGGGTGACTAGCAACTTCAATCTCGATTCCATCATCATATATGCTAAATGATGTTGCTGCAGAAACAACTTGCCCTTTATTTAAAATAGCATAACCTACTCCTCTATCAATAAAATCATCAATAGAATCAAACTGACTTATGAAGTCCTCTGAAAGTTCATGGAATGACGAGGCTTTTGCTATGTTTTTATCAATTCTTTTCATTTCGTATTCTTCAGGTAATGCAGACAGTAGTTTCTGTATGTGTACGCTATCTAAATCCTCAAGGTTCTTTTTAAATCTAAATCGCTGAAATTTCTCAATTGATCCTTTGTGAACAGTCTCTATCCGATTTTTCCATTCATCCGAATCAACAATTGCAAGAGTAAAATCAGGAAGATTATGAAGTAATTCTTCAGCTTCCTCTGTGTTGGGATTTCCAGCATAAAATACAAAAATCCCGACAGTTATTTGAGCGACAGTTGGATTTTCAAGGTTGTCTACCCAAGCATTTCCCATATGTCCTTGGAGATACGAAAGAACAATAGTACTATCAATATTTTCAAACATAGGTACTAACTTTTTCCTTACATTGTTATCTGCTTCATAAATCATTTAATTCCTTCTTTCTAAAAATTTATAATTTTACATCAATGCTATTTTATCATATTTTAGATATATAAACTTTATAAAACTAAACTGCTCGTTATTAATAAGAGATAGGGGAAATCCAAACTTTTCCTTTCTTAAACAATACAAAATGATTAGTCGTCCATTTTGTATTGTTGTTTGGTTTTTGTAGTAAATGAGGTCATTAAGAGGTTTTAAAAACAAAAAAGTACACCACGATTTATAAGTGATGTACTTAAATTAATATAATGTGTAACATGAAAGACACTTTACTATTCTTATAATAAGAAAGTCCATTCACTTGTCTTTACAAAGTATGCTGTCTTTTTATCTATTCTAAAGAATGTATAATCAGTCCGCTACGAAGCTTCGGTTCAAACCAAGTTGACTTCGGTGGCATAACTTCTCCCGCATCCGCAATCATTAATAAATCCTCCATTGATGTTGGATATAATGCGAATGCCACCTTATAGTCACCACGATTTACAAGACGCTCTAGTTCCTCTAAACCTCGAATTCCACCAACGAAATCAATCCGTGCATCTGCACGTGGATCGTGAATTTGTAGCACTTGACTTAACAGATGATCTTGTAAAATAGATACATCTAACCGTTTTACAACATCATGAATATCAAATGTTTCTTCTTTCACAGTTAGTTTGTACCATAGATGATCCAAATACATACTAAATGATTTTGGTTCAGTTGGTTTATATGGAGATACTCCTACCTTTTCCACATAAAAATATCGTGAAATGTGCTGTAAAAATTGTTCTTCAGATAGACCGTTTAAATCTTTCACGACACGATTGTAATCCCAAATCGATAATTCATCATGAGGGAATAAAACAGATAAAAAGAAGTTAAATTCTTCTTCCCCTGTATAGTTCGGATATTGTTCCCTGCGCATAAGCCCTACTTTTACAGCAGATGCTGAACGATGGTGTCCATCCGCGATATATAAGGAAGGAATCTCTTCAAATGATTCTACCAATGCAGAAACTGCATCGCTTTCTGCAATCTTCCAGATTACATGCTCCACACCGTCATCCGCAGTAAATTGATAAATTGGTGCGTGATTCTCTTGCCAATTTGCAATTAACTTTGTTACGGTTTCTTTCGTACGGTATGTTAAAAAAATGGGCCCAGTATTGGCATTACATACATCTACATGACGAATGCGATCTTGTTCTTTTTCATGACGAGTTCGCTCATGCTTTTTAATTGTATTATCGGTATACTCATCAATTGATGTACAAACAACAATTCCAGACTGAGTTCTCCCTTGCATCGTCAGTTGATAAATATAAAAACACGGCTCTTCATCTTGAATCAGTACTTCTTCGCTTATTAAGCGTTGTAAGTTTTCATTTGCCTTTTCATATACACGATTATCATATGGGGAAACAGCCGGATCTAAGTCAATTTCTGCTTTATCAACATGTAAAAACGAATATAGATTCCCTTTTGCTACTTCTCTTGCTTCTTCACTATTTAATACATCGTATGGTAACGCTGCAACTTGCGCAGCTTTGTCTGCTACTGGACGAATGGCTCGAAATGGTCGAATTGTTGCCAAGTTTCTCTCTCCTTTACACAATCATTCGAACGGCTACAACGCCTGTGATTTGTCTTATATTTTCAACAACATTTTCTTTTATTATATCATCAATCCCATTATCAATATCAATCATCGTATAGGCCCAAGAGTTTTTACTGCGGTTAATCATGTCCGCAATATTGATGTGATGCTCCGCTAGGCACCCTGAAATTTGTCCTACCATGTTAGGAACATTTTGATGCATAATGGTAATGCGTTTCTTTCCGACATAAGGGAGTTCTACATTCGGATAGTTTACTGAATTACGGATGTTTCCTGTTTCTAAATAGTCTCGCAATTGGCGTGCTGCCATTACAGCGCAATTTTCTTCAGACTCATATGTAGAAGCCCCAAGATGTGGTGTTGCCGTTACATTCTTCATTTTTATTACATTTTCATTCGGAAAGTCTGTTACATAATGACTAATGATTTCTTCCTTTAATGCTTTTTCTAAAACCACTTCGTCCACAAGTTCTCCCCTTGAAAAGTTAAATAGGCGCACACCTTTTTTCATCGTTTTGATCGCATACTCTCCAATAATTCCTCTTGTTTGATCTGTGAGCGGAATATGTAGCGTAATATAATCGCATGTTGCAAAGATTTCATCTAAGCTAAACGCACGTTGTACCTGTGTAGATAGACGCCATGCTGTTTCAACTGATACGTATGGGTCATAACCTACAACATCCATTCCAAGAGATAACGCATCATTTGCGACAAGTGCGCCAATTGCACCAAGTCCAATAATCCCTAAGCGCTTTCCAGCAATCTCTGATCCAACGAATTGTTTTTTCCCTGCTTCAACAAGTTGCGGGACTTCTTCACCTTCTAATCCCTTTGTCCAACCAACTCCATTTATAATATTACGAGAAGACATAATCAGACTCGCAATGATCAATTCCTTTACCGCATTTGCATTTGCGCCTGGTGTATTAAATACAACAATTCCTTTTTCCGTACAGCGCTCTACAGGAATATTATTCACACCCGCTCCAGCTCTTGCAATTGCCTTTAAATCCTTTGAAAACTCTTCTTGATGCAAAGAATAGCTACGCAGTAAAATTCCGTCTGGATGCTCTACTCCTTCGCCTACTTTATATTGATCTGCTCCAAAAATTTGTAAACCTTTTTCAGCAATCTGATTTAACGTTTGAACGCGAAACATAGCTCCATCTCCCTATCTATTCTCTAGCTCAAAGTCCTTCATATAATCTACTAATTTTTGAACGCCTTCTATCGGCATAGCATTATAAATACTAGCGCGCATACCGCCGACCGAACGATGCCCTTTTAATGTGACAAGTCCAAGCGCCTTAGCCTTTTGTAAAAATTGTTCATTTAGTTCTTCTGATGGTGTTGTAAATGGAATATTCATAAGGGAACGATACTTAGGATCCACCGGTGAAGTAAATAATTTCGATTCATCCAAGAAGCGATAAAGAAGTGATGCTTTCTTTCTATTTTGTTCTTCAATTGCAGATACTCCGCCTTGCTCTTTCAGCCACTCTAATACAAGCTTCGTCACATAAATACTAAAAGATGGCGGTGTATTATATAAGGAATTGTTTTTACTATAAGTTTCATAGTTTAGCATAACCGGACAAGAAGCATTCGCTTTACCTATTAAATCCTTTTTGATAATCGCAATTGTTAATCCTGCTGGTCCTAAATTCTTTTGCGCTCCCGCATAGATTAAACCAAACTTCTCAACATCATATTCTTCCGATAAAATATTCGACGACATGTCAGCAACAAGTGGAATTGTTTCTAATTGCGGCAGTTCCACATATTTTGTTCCTTCAATTGTATTATTCGTTGTAATATGTATATAATCTAGCTCCGGATGAATCATTGAAGCATCTATACGGGGAATGGTTGTAAATTTTTCTTGCTCAGAAGAAGCAATGACTTTGATTTCTCCTACTTTCTCTGCCTCTTGCAACGCCTTCTTAGACCATGATCCCGTAAGTACATATCCAGCCCTTTTATGTTCATTCATTACATTCAGTGGCACCATTGAAAACTGTAAGGATGCTCCTCCTTGTAAAAATAAAACATCATAGTTATCAGGAATGTGCATCAATTCACGAAGCAAACTACTTGCTTCTTCTATAATATTTTGAAAATGCGAAGATCGGTGACTCATCTCCATTATGGACATGCCTGTCCCATTATAATTCAAAAGCTCCTTTTGCACTTTTTCTAAAACTGGCAAAGGGAGTATAGATGGTCCTGCCGAAAAATTATAAACTCTTTCCATTACCCGCATGCCCCCCTATTTCTATATTTATTAATTTTTAAACTTTCTGAATTATACACCATATAAAATATACGGTCAATTTGTTTCGCTTTATTACGGTGCAAGACGCAATGGAACCGTTTGCAAATACAGTTTTATTCATAAACATACAAAAAGAGTGTTAAGCATTGTATCTCGCTTAACACCCTAATCATATATATAGGAATTAACTGTTCGCAAAGAACCGATCATAAATTTGATAAAGAGCAGAAAGACCAAAAAGCCAATAAACAGTATCAACAAGAGCTGGTGTAGAACCAAACAGCTTTTCGACCACATTATAATCAAACGCCACAAACAACCAATTCAAACCGCCAAGAATCACCAAAATTATTGTAAGGTAAGACAAAAATTTCATTATGATTGCCCCCTAGGTGATAAAATGGTGAAAGGCCTTTCACTAAAATATATGTAACGAATTCCAAAACTTGCTTATTTTTTAATTAAATTTTTTTATATCAGTCCTTAATCACTACCTCAGCTTCCTTGCTGTAAAATGGATACGCATGCGTAGGTTATAATTCGTACTATTAAAAACAAAAAAAGGATAGTTCCCCTATCCTTTTTTATATCGATATACAAATCCACTTTAATCTTTCAACATATAAGTAGCTGCTATACAAAAGAAAACATGACCTGTGCTCGCTTTCTTCCTTTATTTTCACCCTTGCATGTGGCAAGAAAAGACCCTGACTGCCGCTCTTCATGGCCAGATGCTCTTGGCCATCTAAACAGAAATGTTTTTTTCAATTTGTATGTATACTGATGAATATAATATTTCATTTTTCACTCTTGTCTCTTCTTACCTTATGTGTTTCTAAATCTGCTAATCTAACTGGAATTGGTAATCTACTTTCCTTTCCAATTAGATTCGATACAATTTGAATACTCGTATCTAAATCTATATTGTTTCCGCAAGAGACAAAAATCGGTTTTACATTCTCTTTCGTTCTTAGAGTTCTTCCATATATCTCTTCATCGATAATAATATCGCTAAAAGCAAACACCTTATTCTCTGGCATAATAAAATCAACACCTTTAATCTTAAGATAACTTTTCGCTACACCGATTGTAGGCTTATGTAAGAAAAAAGCAGCATGTGTCGCAATCCCCATATGTTTATAGTGTAAATAACCATTTCCATCGAACATAAATATATCTGGATCAGAAGTAAGCTTTTTGGTTGCCTCTATTACTAACGGTAACTCACGAAACGCTAAAAAACCTGATATATACGGCACCATTACTTCACCATAACTATAAACTTTCTCCACTACTTCCTTCGTATGATAATGAATAACCACGATACAACAAGCCCCATAGTGCTTATCTTCTTTTTCCCAATAAGCTAAATCTACCCCAGCTATTAATCTCACATCTTCTAAGTGAAAGTTATTTTTCAATTCAATTTGACTCACTAAGCTATCTTGAACTTTAGAAAATTCCTCTTCTGTTTTTAAATGAAATGGATGTACTTCTCTAACTTCCATGTTCTCATCCTCTTTTTTTCTATTTTTGTTGCATTATTGATATGTAACTGCCCCTATGTATTTCATTGTATAAAAATCTTCGTTTTTATTTGTTATTTCACCACTATATTCATAGTTATATATCATAATAATTGTGTTGTATTTCATTTCTAATATATTTGAAGCACATTTTTTCATCTGTGGTATCACAACTTCTTCATAAGAGCACCCTGCTAGTAAGGCTTCTAGATTATCACTTCGTTCTAAATAAAACTCTTTTTCAATAAAGTCCTCATCAATATCATACATACAAATATAAAAGTCTTTTATAAATGGTGATGGTATGGAATCACCATCATCTGTATATTTTATACTGAAATAATCCTCTAAAAAATCTTGAGACTCCATATTTCCTAGCCATAATGAGACCACACCTTCTTTTTCCATGCATACAAACTCCATTCATCTATAATTTTTTCAGCACACAAAAATTATTCTTAAACCTTTTACATACTATACTTCAAAACCAATCACGATCCATTCATCTACTACATCCCAGAAATTAACATTATATTCTGGCTGATCGTTTGTAAACCATAATGTAGCTTTATCATATTTGCAATTGTTATAGTCAATGGCTACATAACCGCCCATTCCACTTTTAAAAAATCCAAAAGTTGTTTTCAAATCAATTTGTAAGGGCTCCTCTAATTCTTCAATAATTCCCCACTCATCATCATCAAAATAAGTAACACATTCCAAAGACACTAATCCCATAGCACCGCTCGCATAATAATAAAATCCATTATGAACTTTTTCATAAAATTCTCGAACTGAAATGGGAATTCTCCCCCATGAAACTTCTAGCACTTTATTATGAAATCTATCCATAGGATTTCCTGCTTCATAATATGCTATCTCACCATCCGGCGTCTCCAGTGTATATAACATCGAATACATACCGTTATTTTCTAGTAACTCCACATTGAAAAGGTGCTCTTCCAAATATGAGATTGTGTTTCTTAATTCTTTCCCTACGTATGTTCTCCAAATCTCTAAAACCATTTTTATTCTCTTGTTTCTATCGTGTTCTTTAAAAATTCCATACCAAATACTAGGTATGGCTTTATGATGTATTTTATCTATTGATTGAAGCTTTACATTTCTTTTATATTTTCTTAGAAATGCAAGTTTTTGTTCCATATAACCATCCCCCTTTCATTTCTACATTTAAAGCATTGAAATGAGTTCTGCTAGACTATTACTAATAACTTCAAAACTTCCTCTTTCATAATCTTCTATCTTCACTTGTCCATTTTCATTATCTACAACTACCAAAAGCCCATTAGGCTCTATACCTATAGGAATATTCTTTAACTCATTATGATGTGCTTCTTTATACCCTTGTAAAGAGGTATAAAAGTCTCGAACCTCAATTCCTGGTATAACAGGATTTAGCTCAATTCCATACTCTAAATAACTACCAGCTAAATCAAAAAACCAGTAAGAATTATAGTATTCTTTAATCGAATGATGTAATTGTACTGCTAATTTCTTTTCTGTATCAGAAAAATCATGAATTACATCTTTTTCTACAGGCTTCCAAAAGATATATCCCTCTGTATCTGGTTCCCCTTCATATATAAAGGACTCTGCTTCTTCTATCCACACAGATTTTGGTAATGAATGATTATAGTCTTTCCATTCCTTAAGTAATTTATGAAAATACTGCTTCATTTCTTCTTTCATTTTTACTTCTCCCAAACCATTATTTATTCTCTACTTATACACTCTCATCGATAATTTCAAATCCACTATACTCAATCAACGCTCTAAACACATCGCTGCCTCCATATGGCCATGCATAGGGATAAAATTCAATTCTTCCAATATTGTTTGATGCCTTTTCACAAGATATCAATTCATATTCCCCACAAGCAAACGCATTAATCATAGATTCAAAATCCCATGGTGTTTCAAGCTTAGGTTCCCTTAAACGTTCTTCAACAGGGGTTTGTTCCCATAAAATCCAGTGGTTATGTAATTCTTCTTCAGTCGGCCACCAAAACTGTTTTAAAACGTCATCCCCAAAATACTCTAACCAAATAGAATCACTGGAATCTATCATCTCCTTTTCTTTCTCTTCCTTAAGTTTGTAAAAAAATTCTCTTAATTTATGAAAGTAAGCTTCTTTGTGTATTAGAAACTCAAAATAGCAATTCGTCATGTACTCACCTCTCTATTTGAATTCTCATTCATATAGTAAGACCATGAAACTATATTTCCCTAAATTATAACATTCCATAATTTGATTATGGTATACTGTCGTTTTATAAGAAAAGCATTTTTATTAAGTTTTGTATAAAAATAAAAAACTCCTACAAGAGCAAGAGTCTTATACACATTATTTAGGTGTTAAAGTTAATCCTTTTCTGTCTATTCCTTCTGTACTAAGCCCAGTAACATGATAACTTCCATTTACCTAGTCTTCTATTTGACCATGATGCCAATCACTTCTTAAATGGATTCTTTGTATAATCATGTACAATACTATGATATCCATCTTCTCTTTTATCAAGAAAAGCTCTTATATTTATAAGCGTTTGGAATCGCTTATAAATATTTCCATTTCCCCTCACTTCTCACTAAAATTTTATCAACGAGTAAATGATCGCCGTCTTCCCAAACCTTTTCTATTATATTTTTCATTTTTTCAATTCCATTACTAGCGTTACAATCACAAAAGACAAGAATATCTCTTGCCGGTATCGCAACAGCTTACTCTATTAACACTTAACTGATTTTGCTTCAATTAAAGCTTGCGAGTGTCTCATATGACTTATCTCAAAATCCTTATTGTTGTTAATGATATAAACAACTTAACGTTGTAAATCCGCATTTTCAGGACGCTACCCCTTTATGAAAAAGTCCCCACACACAGCGTGCAGGTAAAGGAGTGAACCTTTGGTCTGGGTGACCACTATAAATAAAAAACATACCAAATGTATTATTTAAAATTAAGATGGTTTTCAAGTCAGAGGAAGGCACTCGTGAGGGTGTCTTTTTTTCTACCTAAAATCTTGAAAATTTTATATAATAATATTATTATATTTTTTTGTTAAAGAGAGTTAGAAATCATCCTTTTTTATCCAATAACTTGTTAACATACAAGAAGATATTCTATTCAGCTATAAAAAAAGAAAGGAACTATATTATGAATATGGACAAGAAGCTAACGTATTGGCTAGGATCTATTATAGGGGTAATAGTACTTGCATCTGGTATGACTTATGGAATGTTACAGTTTGCTGAAGTACCAATGGATAGTGAGAAGCATGCTTTTGCAGAGTCTGATTATAAAGAAGCACCACCATCGAATGAAGCAGAAATTGAAGGTTCAAATGCACAACTTCACATCACTAAAAGTTCTACTGAAGAAGAAGTTATTTCAGCAATGCATAGCATGACTCATCAAAAAGTAAAAGTGAATGACGGACGGGGAGCAACTCCTATGTCTAAAAAGAATGCAGAAAAAGTAAGAAGCATTCTAAACCAAAATGATTTCAAGATCAAAGAAGAACTATTAGTAATCACTGAAAGATGGGTAAATAGAGATTTTAGTAAAATCGTAGAAGAACATAACTATTTCTGTGAACTTCAAGACAGCAAGATAGGTGAAGCTACAGAAATGGATCCAATAGAAGAGCAAACATTCTCTTTAAATAATTTCGGTGATGAAGTAACAGCCGCTTTACATAAATCAGGAGATCTTTAGTACGTTGGAGAATAATAAACATCTATAAATTATAGTTAGAAGCTTTCCTTTTTGTATTTATCTTTTCTAAATTTCTTCAATACATAGATGTGATCTCAAGTCGAAGGAAGGCACCTGTGGGTGTCTTTTCTTTATTTTCAAAAGGACCTGCTCAATTAATACGTAAAAACATAAAGTAAAATGAATCCGTTAAAATACATGTGTGACCCCTTGTTTTGTCCTCTTATCTAAAGGAGGAACTATTATGGGCTTTGGTGGTAGTTGTGGCGGTTGTGGTGGCTTTGCTGGAGGGTTCGCTTTACTCGTTGTCCTCTTTATATTATTAATCATAGTTGGGGCTGCTTGCTTCTGCTAAAAAACTATCGGAAAAGACACTCATAAGAGTGTCTTTTCTTTAATTTTAAGCAAGTATCATAAAAGCATACAAAACATTGATTATTCCAGAAACTATTCCGATAATAGCAAATACTTTACTAGTACCTATCACTTTTTTATTTAAGCCCAACACTGAAAATACAATAGCTGTAATTCCAACAAGCCCCCACAAGTTAATAAACCAAGCTATTAATCCAGTTATAAAACCAACTAAAGAAAAAACTTCGATACTATTATTTGAGTTTGAATTAGTCATAACATCTCCCCTAAATGTTTTATGACCAAAATCCTCCCCACAATGTCCGCAAAACTTATTGCCGTCATCATTTTCATTCCCACATTGAGTACAATATTTCATAAAATCCCCCCTGAAATTAATATCCGAAAACATACATATCACACCATCATATTCCAATTAATCTACTTCTTATTTTTATTAGTTTATGAACAGTATATAAAATTTAATGATAACAACGTTTTGTTAATACTACCCCATACCCATCAACTTAAGAATTTTATAACACCCCAAAACAAAAAAATCGTACATTTTCACATGAAGATGTCAATTCTCTCGTTTTGGGGGCATTTGCATTTCTTAGCTTGATAGCGATGTGGTACTATCCCATGCCCATCAACCTAATATTATGAAGTAACCCCTAAACATATTATTTTATTGATTTTTATTAACAGACATAAAAATAATTTATTTATTTTATTGATAATTACCAAACATCATTGTAATATGTTTGTATATATGTAAACTAAATTGATTTTCGTTTGATTTTCTCGAAAGAGATAGGAAGTATTAATAACAATAAAATAATGGGTATATCACCTACAAAGAGCTGCAAAAAGAATGGAACCAGTACGGAAAAGATGCTTTCGTGAAAAAATTCGAAAATAAGAATTATTAGCTCTTGAAGAAAAATGACTAGAAAAGTTACAACTAAATGGAGAATAAGGTTATACCAAAAAAGTCCTAAAAGGGGGACAAAATTATGGAACAAAGAAAGTATTCAGTAACACCTCAAGATCGAATGAATTATTTATTAGGTCTTTATTCTGCAGATCAACAAATTAATGCAGTTCTTTATTTTCCTGTAGGTATATCAAAGAAAATACTTGAGCAATCAGTAAGGATAACGTTACAATTGCAGCCGGTTTTGAACAGCCGGTTTGTAGAAAATGATATTCCTTACTGGGAGGAACATTCATCTGGCACTAACTCACCTATTTGCTTTTTTGCAGAAGGAAATAATCAAGAAATTGAAATAATGGCAATAGATTTTATTAAGGAACCTGGTGATCGTATTCAGGGGCCTATGGTTCAAACAAAATTATTACGAGGCACTACAACAGATATGTTAATTGTGAAATTATCTCATCTATGTTCAGATGGTGCAGGAGTCAAGGAATATATTAATTTGCTGGGAGCAATTTATACTCAACTTTCCTTGGAACGATCTAAGGATCAAATTATAAAAGAATTTGGTGAGGGAAATGAGAGTTTTCGAGATCAATCACATGTATTCAAATTTGCTGGAATATCGGACGTAAAAAGTGCGTATCGTCCTAACAAAGAACAACAGGCATCGTTATGGTCTTTTCCATCTCAACCCAACAAAAATAAATCCCCCCAAATGTCCGTACGGCGGTTAAGCCATGAGCAAACTCTACGTCTAACCCAATGGACAAAAGCACAACAGGCTACCTTGAATGATGTAATCATGACTGCATACTTCCGATCTTTATCACATTTCACTGTGTATGCAGAACCTCGCACCGCAGAAAAAATGATCGGTTTAACAATTGATTTACGTCGATATCTGCCTAATTATACAACTGGTGCTATTTGCAACTTATCCGGCATGGAAATGCCAGTGATTAAAATGGAAGATGATGAATCATTTAAGCAGACTCTCGTTCGAATTAAACAATCAATGGATAAAATAAAGTCTCAAAATCCAGGTCTTTCTTCAGCAGCAGGAATGGAGCTATTGGCAGGTATGAAGCTATCTGTGGTGAAGGAAATGTATAATCAGCAATATGAACAGGCTTTACAGATGGGGATGGCTTTGCCATTGCTGACAAATTTCGGGGTGATCGCTGATGAACCTATTCAGTTTGGTGAAGTTCAAGCTGAGGACGGGTATATGACATCACCCATTATGTATGCGCCATTCTTTTCAATGGGTGCAAGCTTTTATAATGGAAGACTTACATTTACGATTGGTTATCATACGCCGGATACATCAAAAGAAAAGGTAGACAAATTTTTAGAAAGCGTTGTTAATCAACTATCATAAATAAAATAAAAGAGAATATAGCGCAAAAATTTCTAGCGGAATTGTATTTTAGGGGCTCGCCCCCATCGCTATCAAGCTAATAAAATAAAATACCCCCTAAAAAAAATACCAATTCACAAATGGATTGGTATTTTTGTTCATCAAATTGAAATTAAATAACTATAAAACTAATCTTTTTCAACTGTATATCTAACTTGTTTAAAGTTTACCATGTCTCCATTTTCAGTATCATCTTTAGTTTGCAAAAGTTGAACTTTTGGCTTGTAGTCCGTCCTATGAGCATCTTTGATATCCTTAATGTTAAGTTTGTAGGGCTCATCATTTTTTATTTTTTGTTCAAATACTTTTTTATTGGCAACAAAAATAAAGGTCACTTTATTTTCATCAATTCCCTCAGCCATAAATTCTAATTGATTATCTTTTGTTGTAATCGTTGGTGTTAATAATTTAACACTCCCGTTTCCAGTTTTCTCTAAGGAATTTTCTGTTATAGCTGAACATCCAGATAATGTGATGCCAGAAAATAGAATAAAACTTAATCCAATTATCTTTTTCATAAAATCACCCCAACCCCAAAAAACTTTTCGACTTCGTCAGTCGTTAGCAGGGGAATAAATTGTCATTCCCAACCCGTTAGAGTGGAACATAGACGATTATCTGTCAACTTATTGAAATTTTACTATGATATGTAATAACAAACAAAGTATATATACTTTAAAAAGATTTTCACCCTTGTTTTTGGGTGTGAGTGCTGGCTAGTCGTGTGGTGGCTAAACCCTACGAACTTAACGCAACTACATATAGGGGTCTTGACGCCAAAACGCGGATAGTATACGCTAAGGAACCGAATTTTTTAGATTGTTGAACTTAATCCCCCGTCAGTGCCATAAGAAAAAGAGTTACCGCAGTAACCCTATTGTTTATAATACACGTCATTGGGAGAAGCTATGGATGAAGAAAGTCAATCTATGAAATTTCCCACAATCTTTTAACCTCCACCAATTCCTGTCCATTGAATTCCATTCTGTATATATCTGGTTTTGACGTCTGTAGTAAAAAATTCAAATCATACTTACTGTCATAATACCCCATCACCAAAGTCATAACAGCTCCATGAGTGCCTAGTACTACTTTCTGTCCTCGATAGGTGTTTAATAATTCTTTTAATACTTTTATAGCACGTTTCTGACAGTCGACATTAGACTCTCCTCCCGTTAAAGAAAAGTCGGGGTCTAAGAATGACTTTTTTATCAAAGGGAATAATTCTTTATCCGACATTCGTTCCTCTTCAGCAATAAAAATTCTCTCTTTTAAGTCTTCAAATACTAAAACTTCTTGTCCTATTTGCTTCGCTAACTGCTGAACAGTTAGAATTGAACGATTGTATGGACTTGAGATAACAACGTCAATTCCCTCACCTTGTAATACATCTGTTATTCGTTGAACTTCTAATTTTCCTTTTTCAGTTAATCCTCTTGTTCTTTCTTTTCCAGATTTTGGTGAATCTCCATGTCTCACCATATATATGAAAGTTTTCATAATTACCTCCAATTTTTTTAGGTTTCTTTATTCCATATATATCTTATATTAATTAAAAAGAACTTTCCCAATGACCATAACTAATACTCACTATAAATCCTTCTGCCTGCGATATCTTAAATACGTTTCTTTACAATTCCTTCTCTACATTTAAAACGTTAATTGATAATTTATGTAAACTTATTTTTATTAAACTCCTCTTTTTGTAATTTTCAAGTTTGTTCGAGTGGAATGGTTCATTTCTTCCGAGTATTTTGGGTAGTGACAGGGTTCTTAATTATACTTTGCGTTCTATGACAACACCCCTGTCACTACCTCTACTAGACAAAAAATGAGGATTCTGCTTTGTAGTGATCCTCATTTTTTTAAAAATTAATAGGACTTAGCCTAATAAAAATACCACCAAATAAAATTTTTATTAGGCCATCTATTACAAAAAAGACATCTAGACTTACGTTAGTAATGTATAATCCTATGATTGCATTGATTGTTAAACTGATTGCTAGAAAAAACATTAATTTCCCATGTACTGGAATGAAAGTTAAAAAATGAATGCCTACAGCTAAAAGAATTAATAACCAGCAAATTCTATAATCATCCGAAAAAAAATTAAAAATGGGAACAACTAAAATAGTCAATAGAATCATTGAAAAATTAGACCATTTTTTTTGCCCCTGTGTTCCAGAACCAACTGCTAATTTCTTCCTGGTTCTAGGGTTTAGTTGCCAAATCATACCTAATGCATAAACAATAATAAAAGGCCGAATATCTGGATAGCCGTTATGTTTTATTAAAAGTAAAAACGTGGCTATTCCAGAAATTATTAACCAAATTCCATTAATCTTTTGTCTAGGATATTTATAGGTTTGTGTTTGTGTTTCCATGTCTTATTCTCCTTCTTCGAACCTTTCAAGTCTTTGTATTAAATGAACCTCTATGAGCTAATTTAGCTAAATTCATACCATCATTCTTCTACCTCGCTTCGAATAATAAAATATAAGATTTCTGGAACATCATAACAAATAGAGTTGTAACTTTTTTGTCACAATTCGTCGAATAGAAAAATAAAAGTCAACTTTTGTCGCAAAAAAAAAAAAAAAAAGACACCCTCAATGAAGTGCCCCCATAAAGTTAGACAGGTATTGCGTTAGGCAGCTTGTTGAGGATGAGCTCGGTATTATACTGGCTTATGCCTTTTAATTTTGTCTGGATTCGCTTGTGATTACATTAACTTGAATAAATTTATAAAAATCACAATTTCTATTTATATGCCATCGTTTACTTTCTGATGTTCGTTTACATGTTTTTTCTTGATTAATATAGCTTTATACAAGGAAGCTATACCTAATACAGCAAATACAATGATTACAGGAATTCGAACCATATGTGGAAGATAACGTGGAAGAAAGAAAAGACGTACTTTTTCGTCTATACTAAGTATTTCAAAAACGAGTGGTACTATACTTTGATGAATTAAAGAAAAGATACCGATAAATACAAGAAGTACAACAACAGCAAGTTTTTTCTTAGGTAATTCAGTCGCTTTATTTTGTACTTTCTTTTCACTATCTTCTCGCCGAGTTTTCATGCCATTCTTCATTTTACCTAGTAATTCAGGACCACTTGATTCAAGCTTTACATAAGCAATGCGGCCAAACCACCAGGCAAAAAACGCTCCAGTACAAATGCCAGTAGGTACACCTATCCATTGTAAGAAATTTAAATGAAGCAATGTCCCAATCCATACAACTACCAAAGCAGGTATAGCAGTTGCTAGTACCACCACCATCATAAGCCAAGTTGTTATAAACATTTTCCCAGCATTCATATCGTCACCGGATACAATAGTACCATGCCCTCGGCGATGAGGATCTGTTATAGGGATTAAGTTAAATACCGAAAACAATACAATAAGACCTGCAGCTCCACCAAGTAATGCAGGAATTAATGCGAACACCCATGGGTAAACCCAAGTAAGTCCGCTAGAAGTGGTGAAAATAACTGTCGCTACAATGGCAACTGGACCGACAACCAGTAACCAAGCTCCTTGTCGACCGCGTACATCGATCCGTTCTGCACCAGGAGTCACCAATGTCAGCCACAATGCACTCCCATCAAAACCATATAAATTACAGGCAAACATACTTGTGAAAACAATCATAATTACTCCTGCCCACGGCATTAAGCCAGGTATACCAGCAATCGTAACTAGGAAGCCATAGAACAGCCCTGTCCATAGACCCATCCGGAGAAAACGACCACGCTGTGGATCTCTTATCCAACATTGTAGTTCCTTAGTCATTATTGCTCCTATTTTAGTTTCTGGAAGGATTCGGAGAACGTTCCTATGATTTTTTGCAGTATTCCAACCTTTGATTTTTGTAAAATTTGTCGCCGTACTTCTTGTCAATAATTTCGCCCATATATATAACAGAAGTCCGCAAAGTATTGTCAGAACAATTAAAGAAACAGAAGCGAATACCCAATTTGATTGACTAGCCTGATCTACAGCAAGTATCGCCCAGCTCGACGGGAAGATGTACAGTACAGTAGAATTTTTTGTTGTTATCCAGTTGATGGCAGAAAGTGCATACCAACCTACGTTTAAAAACGCTATAATAAAACCAATGAGCATCGCTCCAATCTCCATACCGATTCGAGATTTCATCGTCTCGCCCATGATACTAATCACTACTTTTGATAGCAGCACTACAAAGACTAATTGTAAAATAATTGCCGGAACAGCAACTATAATTGCCCCTAGATTAAGCCGTGCTGCGTACAACAAGAGACCCATAAAGGCTACTAGACTAATCAGTGGTCCCAATCCTATAAAAGCTACAACAAGTAATGCCCTAGTCAGTTTATATGAGTTGAGTGGGAGCAGCATGAAATATTCCGGACGTAATAGCCCATCTCCACCGGTGAGCATCGGTCCCATTATCCAACCGATAGTCCATACTGCAAAGACAATGTAAAGAATATCCTTCGATACGGTAGGATAAAAGCCAAAAAGCAGGACAGTTCCAATCGCTAGTAATAGGCCAAATAATCCACCCATAATCAAGAGGACGGCTCTACCTCCATTCATCGAATGCCTAAGTATTGCTAACTTCATTCGGACTAATACACTAACCAAGGCAATTCCCCTCCCTGAGCGGTACGACTGCCTACTAACCGAACGAACGCTTCTTCAAGACTTTGTTCACCACAAACATAATCCATTGTTCCTGACGCAGCCACGCGCCCTTTGGTGATAACAGCGACGTGGTCACACAGTTGTTCAACCAACGCCATAACGTGACTAGAAAATACTACAGAACCACCTGAAGCAACAAATCTCTGTAAAATCTTTTTAATAGTAGCTGCAGAAATAGGGTCTACGGCCTCAAACGGCTCGTCGAGAACAAGCAACTTTGGAGCATGAAGAAGTGCAAGAGCTAGCCCGATTTTTTTACGCATTCCAGTAGAGTAATTGATAACTAGCGTTTGCTCAGCATTGTTCAATTCTAGTACTGTAAGTAGTTCCTCTGTACGATGAGCGACTTTCTTAGCATCCAGCCCTCTCAATAGCCCTATATATGTTAATAGTTCGCGTCCAGTAAGCCTTTCTGGCATAGATAGCCCGTCTGGCAGTACTCCAACCAACATTTTAGCATGTGTTGGATTTCTCCAGACATCGACCCCAAAAATTTTAGCATCCCCACCATCCGGTCTTAGTAATCCTACAGCCATTGACAATGAAGTAGTCTTACCTGCTCCGTTTGGTCCAACCACTCCGTAGAATGAACCACTTGGTACCATCAAGTCAATATGATTAACTGCAATAGACTCGCCGAATCGTTTATACAGATTGAGAAGCTGTAGCGCTGGAGAAGATTCATCAAATGTGGTTTCCAATGATTTTGATTCAAAGATTTTCATAACCTTAGTTCCTCCTTCAGGATTTTATTTCTTTTCGATGGATAACAATCCAGCGCTTTTACAAGTTCTATATCCATTCTACTCTCCTGTACTCATTTATCTACAATACACGTAATCATTTTATACTACTCTTTTTTTACCAACGCCCAAATTCCATACTGATTATAAAACAATTCATCTTCTGAAAAATGTCTACACTCCGTATGCTGTAATATAAAATGAGGACTATTTGCATCTATACTGAATGTAGAATGATCTGTCAAACTGGGCTTTTCTATAAGATTATATGAAAACTCCCGCCACTTATCTCCTCCGGATCTTGAAGTGGAGGTTTCTCGTGTATCACCTTCAAGAGATGCTTAACACGAGTGGAGTTGACACAGCTGCCTGATGGCACAACCCCTCTATTCCATCGGCAAATGCCTTTGGAACTGCTTTTTTTTAGATATTATAGGAACCATTCACATCTGCGTTCAGTAGTTTGTTCTCTTTCGTACGATACAAGCCACGTTTGATACGTTTTCCACTGAATGCAGGAATGTCTTTCTCACCGTAAGTAGGAATCTCATCATTGTCTAGAAAGGATGCCTTGCTTGTATACGATTCTTCTACGACTTGTACCATTATGCCCTGTCGCTTCGCCTTGTAGTTGATCATTTCAATGAATAGATTATGCGGGATATGGCAGAAGGATTGATTCTGTCCTTTTCCCATATCACTGCTTTGTTTCCATGATGTATTTTTCCCAATGACAATCATAGAGATCTCATGTTGAACTGCGAAATGAACAATATGGCAACTCATTTTGTGAAAGAGATCTTTTATTTTGACAAACCGTTTTTCATGAAGCCTCTCTAAACGCCTTGATGTATGTGGTCCTTCTTTGGGTTCTTTTCCATGTCGAAGAATACTCAGTAAACGCGCCTTTTATTTGTTGTAGTATTGATTGATGCTTTTGATCACATTGCCCTTTACTAACACAGGTATGATTCCTGTATTCGTTGTGATAGTTGCAATGTTATGAATCCCTAAATCAATACTCATATAGCGATTATTGTCCACATGCTTAAGTGCTGGCTCAGATTGTTCTGTCACAATTTCAATTTTAAACTTCCCATAAGCAGAAGAAACACGTACCTCTTTGAGATTATCAATCCGTCCAAACAATTTACCTATATTTAATTTTATGCTTGTTTTTGGAAAACGAATGTACTTATCTTGGAGTTTACATACTTGATTCGTGAAGACAACTTCTCTCATAGATGATTTGATATATTTGGGAATGCGAGGTCTGCCCGTAAAAGTGGAATGATGTTTCTGATATGCTTTCATGGAAGCGAAGAATGATTTCCAATTTTGATATAACTTCTTCATAACCGCTTGATTCACTTGCGATGGTAGATTTATATAGTCTTGTTGCTTCATTGTTTTAAACAAACAATCTAGGAAATTATAGGATAGGAATGATTTCTCTTTTGTCGGTAACGTAAACAGATTACATTTGATTTCTTTCCGTTCTTCTACCAGCTTTTCTTTCTGCTTTTGCACACGTTTTTGATACGCATGAAGTTGATTTTTATTTATGATTTCATATATGCTTGTAATGTATGGAGAACTCCTTGTTGAAGGGGCTGTAGAGTTTTCTCTGTACGTAAAGCCGTATACACTTGGCGAATGTAGAAGTTTGTTGTATTGTAGAGTTTTTTTGCATTTTGACACATTTCCATGAAGTAGGCGTACAATTTATGACCTTTCTTGATCCAAATTTGATAGGTTGCATATTCTTTTCCTTTTGTCATCCTGTTCACCACCTTCTTTTCTTCATGATACTACAAAATAGCCAAAAAGAACATATATTCGCCGTGCTACAAAAATATTTTTACAAATTCGATGGCAATTCATCTCCACCTTAAACTGGGCTATGCCCTGCACGTTTTGAAGATGGAGTTTTCTTGCCAATTTTCCGACAAAAAGCCCCCTTTAGACAAACTATATCCAAAAGGGGTGACACTTCGCATCTTTTTATAAATATCTCGACTTTCTTTCAAATCTACAAATATATCATTAAACATCTAAAAAACTATGAATTATTTTGAATAATAACAATTAATATCAATTTTATAAGTATTTATCCATTTAAAATTTCCCCACCATTCACGTGCAGAATTTGTCCTGATATGTAAGAGGCATCATCGGAAGCCAAGAATACATAAGCAGGTGCCACTTCAAACGGTTGACCGGCTCGCTGCATAGGAACATGGTCTCCAAATGTGGCAAGCCATTCTGGAGGTAAGGAAGATGGAATTAATGGAGTCCAAATTGGTCCTGGGGCCACACCATTAACTCGAATCCCTTGCGATGCTAGTGACAATGACAGCGAACGTGTAAATGAAACAATAGCCCCTTTAGATGCTGCGTAGTCAATTGCATCTTGATCTCCATCATAGGCACTAAGGGATGTTGTATTTATTATGGAGCTTCCTGAATTCATATATGGCAAAGCTGCTTTCGTAAGAATAAACTGAGAAAAAACATTTGTGTGAAAGGTACTTGCTCGTTGGTTCGAATCTACATCAAGTAGACTGTTCCTTATGTATAGTACACCGGCATTATTCACCAAAATGTCAATACGGCCAAATTGGCAAATTGTTTGCATTACTGCTTGTTGGCAATGCTGCTCATACCCAATATCACCTGGAATAGTAATGCAACTACGTCCGTACTTTTTGACATAGAACTCCGTTTCTTTTGCATCGCTGTGTTCATTTAGGTATGAGATTGCTATGTCTGCCCCCTCTTTCGCGAAGGCTACAGCGACAGCTCTCCCAATTCCACTATCCCCACCAGTTATAAGCGCTACCTTATTTATAAGCTTACCTGCTGGTTTGTAATTGGGGTTATCAAATATAGGTCTGGGTATCATTAATGATTCAATGCCAGGTTTACTTTGTTGTTGAGGCGGGAAACCCATCACATACACCCCTCTCGGCATTTTTCTATAATGTATTATGATATTCGGGAAAATATATCCTTTTCAAAAAATTAAATAGAGGAAGTGAAGGTGTTGTTTTCGAGGTGAGGATTTTTTCAACAAAACACACTATTATACTCTTATTATTAGTCTATAGACGTTTCATTACATTATAAGCGCAGTATACTTTGATAATAAAAATACATTCGACAATATTATTCTCCCCACTCTTCATAAACAGCCGCACCAGCAAAAACAAGTTGTCCATTTTCAACAACGTTCACTTCTTCAATATCTTCGTTATGTTCAAAATCATAAACTTTAATTACTGCGTTATAACTCTCTGACATATGTTTACCATAATAATCTATGAATTGAGATACAATTCTTTCATTATAAGACGCACCTTCTAACAACAACTGCAAAGAGGTGGTTGAAATATCAATAAATGCGATTTCCAATAGGTCTTCATTGTAATCTATAAAATCAATTTGAAAATCTCTCATAAATTGTGATTGGATTCTATCTCCCTGTTCATCAAATTTTATTTCCACATATTTTTGCAACATTTCTTTACTCTTGAAATTCCCTAGCCATAGAGACATTACACCTGGATTTTCGATATTAATCCCTCCTCAAACTTTTCAAATTTCACATTTCATAAAAAGCTTTTTAGATATTTCATAGTACTTTCTTTGTCTACTCGTTCAATCTTTTCACAATATAAAATGAACTTCTCTACTAACTCTTTGTTTATACTTTTGATTTCATGAAAATTATCTAAAAAATGTTGTACTAAATCTTCATCTACATTCTCGATTGGAGAAGGTAAGTACTTTTCTTTTTGATGTAAATATGCTTGCCAATCAGTATAAGCTACCGCATCAACAATACAATTCCAAACAGCCTCTTGCAAATTCCCTTTATCCATTTCCATTCGTATAAATAATCCAGAAAATTCTGTTCCATCGTCTAGCAAGTAATAGATTTTATCTCCTGATTTTTGTTTGTATTCACGCCACTCCCAACAAATAATCATTGTTTCTTTAGCTTCTTCATATCCAGAAGAGTGTGACAATACATCAATCACTATTTCACTTAACCCTAGTAGAAAACCTGCTTGTTTATCAGCATTTAAATTTTTAAAACGATTTAACAATGAGATCGCTCCTTTAAAGCTTTACTTCTAAATCTAATTACTCACCGTTCGTCAAAATAGATTATTTCATATTCATTATGTTTCAGGTATATAAACTATCATTTTTCCTTTTGGATACTCACCTTTCCACCCACAAGGCCAGCCACCAAGTTTATAGACATTAAAAATCCTCTCATAAAAATTATCCGTTTTTCCATTTACTAAACGATTTAGTGCACACATCTCAAAGTCTCTTTCTACTTCTTCAAAAATATCTATATAACTTATAGAAATGAAATCCTGAGAATAGTTCTGTACATTAGAAAAAACTTCATATAACATATCTTTTTGAGTTTCCATGCTTGGATTATAAGTCCCTTCTAATACATTTGCACTTTCTTCAGATTTGATATCATCCCAGACTATCTGAACCATATCTAAATCTTGAGACCAAGCTAATTCTTGTGCAATATTAAAATCATGAATAACTTCTATATCATTTAACAAAGAATATATCTCAGTATTTCTTATATCGAATAAATTCTGTTTTTGTATAAACTCGATTACTTCTTCTACTAATTTTGTGTGTTCCCCATACTTCATTTATTTCCGCCTCTTTCCTTTAACATCTAAACATAATACTCCTCATTCACTGACTCGTATTATTACAAATCCTTTTCTTAACTATTCATAAAATTCACGCCTTTATTCAGCGAGATTTTCAAGTTCCTCATACCAAAATGTATTCTTTTCTACAGCCTTTTGATCGATACGCTTTAATTCATTTTCAAACCAGCTACACACTGATTCAGGAATTTCATTATCTAAAAAAGCAAATTCACCATTTAATTGGATCGCTTCATCAATTAACTTCGAAAACAATAGAAGGCTTTCTGCAAATTGATGAATGGAAGAATTAATGAAAATTTCTTCATAGTTGTTGTCGTGATGTAAATAGACTACCTTATTTGTTCTTTCATCAATACAAAGAGGATCTCCAGAACCAGTTGTTCCTATCAACCAATAAAACTCAAAATCTTTTGGCATGCCAAATTTTTGATTTACATTCTGCATTGGTTCAGTTACGCTATCAAACTCTATAAATGGAGTAGCCGATGCCGGAAGACCAGCTGCACTTAAAAACCTTCTCGTATCATTAGAGAAATTTGTATGCCGCAACATATCTCCATCCAATTTGTTTAATGGCCCGTCTCTTTTTTCATTCCATCTATCACAAAACTCTTTAGGTGAAATCATCTAAATACCCCTTTCCTTTTTTCATGCAGGTTCCTTCTCCTCTTTATAAGTCCTAATCTTTATGAAAAAGATTTATCTCTTCATTCCAAAAGCTATTATGATTCAGGCAATCCCCATCAATTTCAATGAATTTTTCTATCATAACTTCTAAATCTTCCTTCTTACATTCTCTATTCAAATATGCATGTCTACCATTAGCTTCTTTTATTCTCTTTATGAACTCACTATATTCCAAAATACATTCAGCTAATTGGGGTATGGATTGATTTACATATACTTCTTCCATTGTTTCATGATCTACATATACGACTATTCCTGAAGGTTCTTTAATGGATAAAATATTTCCTTCACCTGTAAACCCTAAATATATATTCCTCTCATAACTTACATCTACATTATATTTTTCCTTTAAGGTTAATAAGCTTCCATTTTTTGTTGATTCAAAATTCAAAAACGGCGCTGCAGATTCAGGTAATCCAGCCTTTAATAAAAAATGTTTACATGCTACAGGTATATCTAAATTTTTGAGTTTATCTTCTTCATAATGAACGAATGGATATACTTTTTGGTTCCATCTTTTTCGAAATTCATTGGGATTCATCAATTTAAACTCTTCCTTCCATGCAAATATAGCTTTTCGTCTAGCAATAATACTCCTCTTCCATTCTATTGAAATCAATCATTTCCCTAATCGCGAACTCAAGCCATTCCCAAAAATCACCGAATTCCTTTCTCTGTTCAAATCCTTCTGTAGCGAAGTCATGAACCACTTGCACCTTTTGTCCTTTTCCAAATTCAAAGCAGGCAATGTCATCATTATCATCTCTTCTAGCAAAAGGAACTAATTTTCTATTTGGATACCTTTCTTTCAAATCAAGAAAGCGTCTTGTTGCCTGCGCCGATTCCATCATATACCATAAATCAAAATCCACTAAATGTAATTCAATTGCTTTTCTATATGCTTCTGGATATTCAAACTCATCTATCTTAATAAAATAGCTCCCCACTCAAATTCCCGCTTTCGAGTTTATTTTCAGTAAAACAAAGATAAAGCTTTTCTACTACTCGTTTATCTTCAAATACTTCCTCTTCAGTATCAAAAAGAATAAATCATGTTATTCTTTTTAGTGCTGAAGGATTATAATCAATCTCTACTTCTTCAAGACCTTCCAATACTTTATGTATTCTATTAGATAAATCTCTTATTTCTTCTTGTGTTAATTCCCCCACTGCATCTAGTGGATTAAACTTGCTTAATCTCTTTGTTATACCTTTTATATACCCAACGAAAACTTTGTCATGAGATAACAATATTTCACCTACAGCTGTATCAACAATTACGTCTTCTATTTCTCCGAGATTTATATACTCATAACAAGTTCTCGCAATTGCATCTCTCTGTCCTCTATTCATAGTAAAAAAATCATTATAGGTTTCATTGATGGCTTCAAACAATTCGTTGTATTCCCAGTTTTCCATTTTAGATTCCTCCATTAAGTGTTAATTATCATGTTAAATTTGAAGTAATTGTTTAGACATGAAAAGCTAAATCTAATTTAAAATCACCATGCTTTGTTCGCCTATCATCTTGATTGTCTACCACTACATTTTACAATCCTAGCAATTTTCAAATCAAAAAACTTGAAAGGCATTGTCCAATCAAGTTTTTTTACTACTGTTTATTTAAAAATTTATGGATACTCACTAGCCACTAGAATATGAAAGAATATATTTTTTATGGAAAGATATTTGATAAAGAGTTTTGATATAAAAAAAGAATCTTTGCAATGTTTTTGTGTATTATCACTGGATGTTCTTCGCACGCAAGTAAGGATTTAAAGTGATTTGAGAATTTAGACGAAACAATTACTAGTGGTATTAAAAAAGAAAAAAAGAAGATATCTTAGGAGAAATTGAAAATAATATCGTAACCCCGACCTGTTATCATGGTCGGGGTTGTATTTGATAAATAATCGTTTTAACAACAATCCCAGTTATACAAAACATTAGAGAAGTTTAAGTTTCGCAAATCTTCTTCTTTAATAAAGAAATTTGCAACACCTGAGTCTCCCCACATAATATCATTTTCTCCATCATCTGTATCAATTTGTAAAAGAAGAATATCGTAACCAGAATAATTTGTTTCTCGTTCTCTCGGATCAGTTTGTGTGAAGCACGGATATCCTCCTATTTTATGCCCAGCTCCACTTAAATACTCACCACACACATCCCACATATCAAAAATTTCTCCATCGACTTCCACTTCTTCATCTAAGTCTATGACTCCCTCAATTAACTCTTCGAAACGATAATCAGTCATACTCATTGCTTCGTATTTTAATTGAAAGGACAGCTTGTACTCTTCTGTAAATGGAAGCATATCTTTATCAATCTCATCCATATAAGCAAAATCCGTCACAAGCAAGGACTCATCTGTAATAACGTTTTCATAGTATACTGTTCGGAAATTTTTCTGATTCGTTTGTTCATCAAAGTCAATGCCATAAACATCATCTTCATATGAAATGAAAAACTGTAAAATTCCCTTTTCAGGCATATTTTCTAGTTTTGGAATATCTGTAAAATTCAGCTGTGCTAATAGCATCATGACTTTCCCATTCTCATCTTTTGGATGTTCTGCTGTTAATGGCAGATACGGATAACCTCCAAATTTACTTTGAGACAAAGAGGTATTCCCTTTATGCGCAGTAACCTGTATATACGATCGTATTGTGTTTTCTAATTCATCTTTATATGGCTGTAAAATCAACGGAAATTCAAAATGAGTTTTCAAATAAATCCATCCCCTTTCAATATGTTTTCTCACACGATAAAAAGAACGTACGTTCCTTATATAAATTGTATAATATTCACTAAATTAATTGCAAGGAAAAACACAATTTCTCAAATAGAAATTGTGCTTTCCCTTTCTCATGACATAACAAATTGCAAAAGCTCCCTATTCATCTTCACTCTTTCTTCTATAAATAAACCGTGGCCACTATTTTCAAATGGAACGATCTTAGAATTTTGAGATGGGAGTATTACCGCCCGTTAATACGGGATGAACCGGCTTCAACTTCCCCTTATACGGATATAATGGTGCCTAGTCGATGCTTCCAACTCCTTGTCGTTACGAAGTTCTAAAGCTTATTTAGACCCTGCAATGGAGTAACAAAAGACATAGCTTGAGCAAAAAATTTTCTAATCATTGAAGGCTCCAAAGCATCCGTGCTTTAGAAGGCTGTTTATTCAAAAAACAAATATAAGTTGCTAGGTTTTATAACTTCATCCCCTGCATACATGACCCATTCCGTTAAGTTTTCGAAATCTAGATTGTATGAAGTTCCTTCAGTCATATGTTCAATAAAATATGGATGGTTAATGAGGACTCCGTTGATGTTGTCTTCTGTAATGTTCTTCATTTCAAACCACATGTGTTCACTTTTGTCTTCTTCATAATGAATACCAAATTTGGAAAGGAAATGAAAATTCTCATTGTTTTGTTCAATGTTAAAAATGTTGGCGAAATACCCAAAGCTGCTTTTCGCATTGTAAGCCATTCGATCTGTTTCAGCATTTGTTTTGTAGAACATCAATCCTGTATTCTCTTTTTGTTCGTTGAAAAAGCTTTCAATATATCCTTCTTCCGCATTAAAATAAAACAATACAACAGATGGAAGCTGATGGTATTCGTCCCGAGCGTCCATACCTCCAAGAAATAATTTATTTGCATCCGTTGGTTGAATGGATGCTTCTTCCTCTTCAATCGAGGTTAATTGCGTAATACTCGTTTTATGCCCAATATAAGATAGGCCTTTTTCCCACGGAACGGCTACGGTATGTATCGTACCTTGCTGACTTTGTGCTATAATTACAGGCTCGTTAATCGGGACATGTCCATTTTCAATTGCGTTATTAGCAAATGTTTGAAAGAGGTCGGGAATACCGTAGTAAGAAGAAATACGGTTTGGGATGATTAATTCCACTTCCGTTACTCCCGCTCTTAAAAGCCCATGTGTATGAAACCAATATTGCGTAGGTTCGCCATCTTTACCATCTTCATAAACTGAATGAATGACATATAAGTCAGGGATGTCGGGTAATAATTCATTTTTAACGTGATATTCAATGTATCTTCTAGATAGTACTTTCATTGCTGCACTCGAGTCAATGACAAATAATAAGTCAGGTGCAAGCTGCCATAAAAATTGCAATTGGTGGTAAAAACAACTGAGCACATCACCTGCAAAAAGCGTACGTGTAAAGATTTCAGTTCCTAGAGAAGCACTTTCAAAAATATCATCTATTATCGTGGAATCTTGTCTGTTGTATAGTTTGTATTCTTCTGCATCTCTCGTTACATCAATATGTATTTCATACGGTATAACTTCCTCATCCATATGCAATTCCGCAAAAAGGCTCGTCTCATCACTATAAACAATTTTCAACTCGTCTACTGTTGTAGCAACACTTTCTAATCGTCGTTTCAACTGATCCAGCGTAAGTTTTTCTGGTATAACAGCAATCATATCCGAAAAATGACGTTCTAACGTTCCTTTCATTGCTGCACGATATTCTTCCGTTTGCACTTCCATTCACACTCTCTCCCATCCAAATTTGATTGATTATACCTTAAAAATTTAATTAATTATAACTACCAATCACAAATTATTCCTCGTATACAACTTCCCATATAAATTAAATTTCCACTTTTGAATTTACTTTCATGATTATTTTTTTATCAGTAACACAAAATTTTATCCTTCTTACAGGATTTTCACTGAAGTATATTCAGTAGAAAGTTAATATAAATAGAACGATTAATCTTTAGATCAATCGCTCATACCTCACTTATTTTTATCATGTATCGTTCATATCTATACTAATCTAACATTTCATCTAATCTATAATAGAGGTACTTATGAAAGTCATCAAACTTTTCCTCTTCAACTTCTTCATTCATGCTTCTTTTCCATAAAGAATGAAAATTAGTTTGAGGTAAAAAATTCAGAACTTAGGTGTTCACAATACTCTCTTATTAATTTCCATTCATCATTTTGTTCTTTCCTGAATCTCTGAACGAATAATTTTACTACATCTATAAATTCTCCGTCCATTTCAAAGGTTACCCAAAACGTTGCAATTACTTCATTTTCAGATGCAGGTGTAATATGCAATTCTTTAAAGTGCCATTTCGGATCATGACCTTCATAATGTTTATATGCTTGTACCCAACCATTACTAGTTTCCTCGTACCCCCAATCCGAAATACTAGGCCCAGGTCCTACCCACCGTACTGCTATATCCGTTGACATAAAGGCATTCATATCCCTTGCGTTACAACCATTCCATACTTTTTGATAACGAATAAAAAATTTCTGGAAATCTTCAATTAAAGTTGTTGTAGAAGACATTTAAAAACCTCCTCATGAAATACAGTTCACCAAATATATTAACACAAAAAACTGAATGTTTCGAATATTACCGATAAGACAGATTATGTAAGTGAAAAGTCTTTTTAGATTTTTAAAGGAGATTTCCTAGGTGCTAGATACATCGACTACTAATCAATTAGATTATATTAATTGATTATATACTATTTGTTTTTTACGATACGATTGGTATATACAGGTAAACAAGGAGGATATTATGAAAAATATTCTCGAATAGGAAAAATATTCTTTGTTTTCGGATTAATCCTAGTGTTTTGGGGACTTGTGATGCTTAATGTAATTAATGGAATTAATCTGTTTGAACATACAAATAAGATATTATCTTTTAGTGTTCTTATCTTAGGAATAATCTTTTGTATTGCATCTAATTTTTTTAAACAACCTAAAAGGTAAAATGTTTTCTAATAAATGAGATGAATTTGTTTGAAAAAGAAAAAGCACCTTGATTTCAGAGAAGGTGCTTTAGTAATTATATTTGTTTTTTATATATTGACACCTGTATAGTTATAAAATTTACAATATCATTAACATTCTTTTTTGAATGACCTTGTAGCCTATATGCATATCAATATTTTCCTATATCTCTTTTTATTTCTCAAAATGAGCCATACCAAAATTTTCATTAAATCTCTTACACCATATAGAAACTAAACCATATGCATCGATATCTACGTCTTCAGGAATTTCATAGTTTTGAGATCCCTTGTTTCCCTTTAACTTACCTAATTCAATATACTGATAGTTTTTAACATCTTCATTATTTTTTAAACTTTTCACAGGAAGCAATACCACTCGAACATCTGGACCATTAGAAGTTTCAAAATTGATTTCTTTTGTATATAATGCTTTATTCAAGATGTTGTTTTTAATACAAAGGCTCTGGTGAACCACCCGCCACTTAACGTCCTAACGGACTGTTTGAAGTGGGGGCTTCTCGGTTAGTCGTTACTTTTGATAGCTAACGAATTAGTCCTAAGACAGCCGAGCTAACCCCCTTGTTCCAAAGGTTATTTTATTGCTATTTATGCTAATGCTAATAGGCGTATTGCTTCATTTTTGATATTGATAGCTGAGTTATAATCTCTATCGAGATTTACACCGCATATACAAGAATATACTCGTTCAGACAATGACATATTTTTTACATTTCCACAACTGCTACATGTTTTTGTGGAAGGAAACCATTTGTCTATTTTCACAAGTTGTTTTCCTTGTTCGTTTAGTTTATAAGCTAAGAAAGAAGTGAGCATACCCCAACCATTATCAGCGATACTCTTTCCAAAATTAAGTGCTTGCGACATTCCTTTC